>DASZDM010000081.1:0-3840 GCA_035942015.1 Acidimicrobiales bacterium
GTGATCTTCTCCGCCTGGCGTCGTACCTCTTCTTCGTCGTCGGCGCCGCCCGGGAGATCGACGCCTACTGGCGCAACCAGTCCCGCATGGCGGCGAGCGAGGAACGCCGCCGACTGGCCCGGGAGCTGCACGACGGCCTGAACCAAGAGCTCGCCTTCATCCGATCCCAGACGTCGGCGATGGCAGCCGGGCTGCAGATTCCCGGAGCCGTCGAACACGTCGCCGCAGCCGCCGGACGTGCGCTCCAAGAGTCGCGGCGGGCGATCGAGATCCTGTCGGGCGACGAGCGCCGCTCTCTGGACGAGGTGCTGCGAACGGCCGGGGAGGAAGTCGCCGCAAGGGCCGGCGCCACGGTCCAGGTAGAAGCCGATGGACTCTCCGACGTCGCCGGCTCGGTGGCCGAAGCGCTTGTGAGAGTGGTGCGGGAGGCGGTGACCAACGCCGTACGGCACGGCGACGCGAAGAGCATCGCTGTCCGGTTGGCGTGTCGAGAGGGAACGCTGGAGATGGAGATCACCGACGACGGCCGGGGCTTCGACCCGCAGTGTGTGAGGCACGGGTTCGGGCTGACAAGCATGCGGGAGCGGGTGGAGGGCCTGGGAGGGACGCTGTCGCTGACGTCGGAACCGGGCAGGGGCACCACCCTGCGGGCTCAGCTGCCGGTGTGAAGTCGAGCGCCCCCGGCGGCGTCGACGTTCCAAGCTGGCACCGGCCAACTCGAGCTCCCGGTAGTGCCTGGCGTCGTGCGGCAATCCACCAGGCCAAGCTCCCGGCGATCGTGTCCACGCTCGGCCGGATGGTGGCGGCCCAGCACGATGTCGTGCGACGGAGGCCGGTCAATGTGATTGGGCATCTTCGGGCGTCTACGCGCAGGAGCCCCCGCTTTCGCGGGGGCTCCTGCGTGCTCGGGACTGCGGTGAGCGTTGACGACTATGCGACCGTCGGGGCGGGCGGCGGCCAGATGATGGCGCTCAGGCCCGATGCGTTGTGGTAGGCGGTCAGTGCCTCCGTGCTGGTGGACGACAGCCGCTCGACGTCAGTGATCAGCTTCGTCACGCTCGAGTCGGTGCCAGCGTCGTTGCCGGTGTTGGGGCACGCCTGGCCCACGACCGGGACGCTGCCGTCGCTCGACTCCTCGAGGGAGTCCTTAGTGATCCCAGTCAGGTTGAAGCCCGTGACCTTGCCGTTCGGGTTCTTCCGGTCCACCTTCGTCACGTCGTAGGCCACCGTCGAGCCGACCGTCGCCCGCTTCTTCTGGATGTGATGGACGATCTTCCTGTTGCCGGTGTCCCACTCACAGGTGACGGCGTATTCGTCGTCTGAGGTAGACGAATAGTCGAAGCTGACGCCGGCAGCATTCTGCTGCAACTTCGCGTCGTTCCAGCCGAAGGGCACCTGTACGTCGCCCTTGCCCACGAAGCCAGTGCCGGTAGCGGGGTCGAACGTGACCGCTGCGCCCGCACTGCCGATGGACGAGATGGCGACTGCGCCAGCAACCAGACCTGCACCGAAGAGCTTCTTGAAGTTCATGTGGGATTCCTTCGCTTTCTTGAGTTGGGGGCCCAGTGCCCAATCAAATGAAGCGTCGGTTTCGCCACTCGCTCCCCGGGGGCCAGGCGACCAGGTACAGCCCTTCGGATCTCAGCACCGCCGCCGGGTTCTGTCCGGCAACAGGCAACCTAAGGGAACCGTTTCGGGCTTTCTACCCGCAAACCTGACCCGGGTCAGATGACCTGGTTGCCTGGCCACCCCGCCTCGCGGGCCGCAACGATGGCCTCCCGCTGGCCTTGGACGCCGAGCTTGGCGAAGATTCGCTCCAGGTGCCCGCGTACCGTCGAGACGCTGATTCCGTCGCTGTGAGCGATGCGCTTGGGGGCGTCACCGGCGATCAGGCGGCACAGCACATGGGCTTCCCGTTCGGTCAGCGTGGCGAAGGGGGCACGGCGGTCCTCCTCGTCCTTGAACTCGCCCTCGAACACCCGGATGAAAGCCTCGCGCTCCTGAGCGGGCATCAGGTCTCTGCCCGCAGCCAGATCGACCAGGACCGCGACAAGTCGGTCGAAGGCCATGGCCTTGTCGATGACCGCCTCGGCGCCGGCCCGGAGTCCGGCGGCAATCAGCCGGGGGTCGTTGCTGGCGGTGAACAGGACCACCTTGGCTCCCATCTCCATGAGCGGGGCGATCATGGGGAGGCCGAGCCGGTTTTCACCGAGGTGGAGGTCGAGCAGGACGATGCCCGCGTCGACCTCGCACGCGGCGGCAAGGATGGCGTCGGCGGTGAGATCGTCGGTGATGGACGACACCTGGTCGAACCCGTAGGCACGGAGCGCCATCTTGAGGGGCTCGGCGATGACCCCGTGATCATCCACCAGCAGCACGGACACGGCCATCGAGCGGAGCATCGTACGGGTCATCTCGCCCGTATGCATCCTGGCCACCCACGGGTACAACTTGAAACATGGCAAGACAGCCTCGTCGACGGATCCTTGTGGCCCTGGAGCCCGCCGTCCTCGAAGGGGCGTTCGCGGCGCTGCTCGGGGATGGCGAGCGGTCGGACGTCGTGCAGTTTCAAAAGGCGAGCCCCGAGGAGCTTTCAGCCCACTACGACATCGCCATCGTGACCACCGGATTCGCACATCGATCGAAGCCGGAGGTGCTCATCAGTCTGCCGAATACCGAAGGCGCCGACGGTGAGGCCACCGTCACCGTCAACGGAGCAACTCGCCGGGTCAAGGTTTCCACGAATCAAGAAGTGCTCGACCTGCTCTCCGACCACTTCGCGGGAGAGATCCACAGATCCGTCGCTTCTTGACGAACGCCGCTCCCGAATAGGCACCACGCATCTCTGTTCGTCGTCAGGGAACTCTGCAGCGAACGTTGCAGTCATCGAGTTGGTGATCGATTGGCTCTTGTCCCCCTGCACGTCCACCGCATCACCCGTCCCTCGTCCGGCGCCCAGCGCACCCCCAGGCGTGCCGCCCCGAGCACCACCGGTTGCCGTTGGTGTTCACGGCGGTGGCGACCACCACCCGAGTACCTCCGGTTGCCGTTGGTGTTCACGGCGGTGGCGACCACCACCTGCCAACATCCGGCACCGCGAGACTGCGTAGGCGTTCGGCGTGAGGACCATCGATGCCGTAACCGGCGATCAGGACCTCGGCTACGGCCGTAGAGGGCACCCGGCGGCCACGCTCGAGGTGACAGAGGTAACCGGCTGAGACCGCGAGGTTGCGTTCGGCGACCCGAAAGCTCCATCCTCGGCGGCGACGGGCGAACCGGAGTGACTGACCTACGTCACCGGGAAGGTGGCGTTTGGCGTTGTCCATGGGTCCAGCCTTGCGCGGCGTTGTCCATGAGGTCACGGGGCCGGGAGGGGGGTGCCGTACCTCCACTCGTGTCGCTCAAGGCCTTTTTTACGATCCCTGGCACCTCACCGGCCCACACCTGGCGCACGACCGGCTCGGGCGCCCCTGCCGCCACCAGGGCCGTGTGGATGGCCTCTAGGAGTGCCCGCAGCACGTCGGCCAGCATCTGGACCTGGCGTTCGCTCAGGGCGACCTGTCGCTCCTCCAGGCCGGCGTCGATGGCGAGCTTGGAGATGCGGGCGCTCCTGTCGTTCCATTGGCCCAGGAGATCAAACGCCACGTGCGGCTGGTTGCCGACCCACAGCACCTCGAGCTCACTGACCATCCCCTCGAGCACCCGGGCCATCGTCTGCGCTCGACGCTGCGCCTCCGCTAGTGCTGCCAGCGCGTCGTCGGCCTCGCTCCGCTCGGCGGCTATGAGCCTGCCGATCTCGGTCATGATCCGCTCCTTCTGGGCGGCCTTGCGACCGTTCGG
>DASZDM010000082.1:0-2379 GCA_035942015.1 Acidimicrobiales bacterium
GACGCACACACCCGGCAGGTTGGCGACCGCCTCCAGCGGCAAGTCGGCGAGGTCGTCGCCGTCGGGGTAGCGGTGGAACGGCGTGTCGAGGTACGTGCCGGTGTTGGCCACCATGTCGATGCGGCCGATGTGGAACTCGGTACCGGGGGCGTAGTGAGAGCGAGATGTCTCCCGGGTGAGGTGGTCGCTGATCCGGGGTGGCGGCAGCCCGGGGTAGGTCACCATGTCGTTCTCCACCGTGTGACTGAGGTCGACGAACCGGGCAGTCATCCACAACCTCGCTGGGCTGAAGACCCGGCGCTCCCCGGCCCCGGGCACGCCCGCAACACAGCGGCGCATTGGGACAGATCCCGGCACTCACAACTGGCCAGGCCCTCGAGGAGCCGTTGCATCCCCCTCAACTCTTCGATGAGACCCGCTATCTCGGGCAGCTTCCTCGTCGCCATCTCCCGCCAGGATCTCTGGGCGCCCCCGCCGGCGGTCATGCCAGCGAGCAGTTCGCCCACCTCAGCCAGGGTGAGCCCGGCCCGCTGGGCGGAGGTGATGACCCTCAGGCGATCGAGTACGCCAGCGTCGTACCGCCGCCGGCCCGACACTCGAGGCGGGGCAGGGATCAGCCCGATGTCCTCGTAGTAGCGGAGGGCCGATGGGGGGACGCCCGACTGGCGGGCCACCTCCTGGATGCCCAACCCGTCGGCGACCCTCACGACTCGAACGCGGCCGCCAACGCGCCGATCCTGTCAGGCGGGCCGGTGACATCGAGCACCACACAGTTGCCTTCGTCGCTGAGTGCCCACGACGCCCACCCACAACAGTCTCGTTCGGCGGCGACGAGCGCGCCAAGGGCATCTGATATGTCCGGCGAGCGCCGAAAGCGCGCCCGGAATCCGTTTTCCGTTCGCACCCGGTCGACCAATGCCGCGGCCACATCACCCCAGGCGGCGCCACGATCGACCAGCTCCTCGGGCCCGAGAGTGCATTCGAGGTCGAGTCGCTGTTCCATGACAGCCAGCCTGCCTCCTCGAGTGCGCTCGAAGTCAAGGGGAAAATGCTCGCCCCCTCACTGCCCCGTAGCACGCACTGCGGGAGCGGTTGCTGTGGCGCATCCTCTACGAGACCGCCGCCCGGGCCCAGGAGGGTCCTCCTGCTCGACGTCGGTGACCTCGACGGCCGGGGCTCGGCTGCTTCCTCGCTACCTCGCCGGCCGGAAAGACGGGCCGTTGTTCCCTCTCCAGCCTGGCACTCGCCCGCTCCCGCCAGCCGGCGTTTGCTGACGCCGAGCCCAGCACCGGCTAGGCCCGCCTGTCGTACCGGCGGGCAGCTGAGGTGTTCGGCACGGCCAGCGGTGGCTGGACGCTGCACCAACTGCGCCACAGCCTCACTCACCTGGCGCCGGGGCCGGCGTCCCCGGACGTTGCTCATGGCCAAGAGTCGCCACGGGAGCGTTGAAGCCCCTCAACCTCTACGCCAACCCGACCTTCGACGCCGTAGCGGAAGTCACGGCCCGCCTGGACCCGTCCGGGGGCGACGAGCGCCCCGCCAATCGGGCACCTAGACGTCGCCGGTTGCGCCTGGCGTCGTTGCGTAGGTCCAGACCAGGCCGGTTCCTTCCACGTCGGTGGCCACGTTGCGGCCAGCGGCCAAGGCACGCTCGACCTTCTTTCGAGCGGACTCTGCGTCGAAGGCGAGCACGGTCAGCTTCGCTTCGATCTCGACCTGAAAGGGGCGCTTCTGCTTCGGCATGGCACTGAGGCTACGGAGGCGTGCGGAGGTCGGCGTAGCGCCGTTGACGGCCTTCAGCGGCCACTTGACGCCGCAATCGCCCGTTTCCAGACGAACCGCACCGCACAGGATCGCCGTAGAGGCCCTCCGGAGTGGACACCGGAGGTCTTTGTATCCGGAGGATTCTTCCGAACGCGGCTGTTGGACTATCCACGCCCGGCGGGCTTCCGGTCGTACGGTGACCGCCCGACCGTCACCTACCGGCGCCGGACGGTCAACTGACCAGCGCCCGGTACGCTCAATCTGGCGCAGATCGACACGAAACACGACTCGGTTACGTGTTCGGGCCACTCCTGGGACGTGATGTCCAATGATTCGACTACGCCAAGGTGACCCGCTGGAGCTTCTCGACCTGGCGGCCGTGCTGGGCCGGGGATGCCGGCGGCCGCTGCGACGGCCGACAGGCGGATGAAGCCGAGCCTCCTGCTCCAGCGGCTGGCGGCCGGCCAGCTGGCTAACGTCCGGTTCGCCGACGCCCGCCGCCTGGCCGAAGCGCTCGGGTTCGAGCTCGACCGGGTCCGGGGCAGCCACCACATCTTCCGCCATCCCGAGACCGGCCAGCGGCTCAACCTTCAGGCGAGCGGCGGACAGGCCAAG
>DASZDM010000083.1:0-2188 GCA_035942015.1 Acidimicrobiales bacterium
CCGCCAGCCTGATGCCCACCCGGCCGACCCTACCCGTCGGTCCGTCGTCACCCAGAGGGGATCAGCCCGGATGGGCGCCGACCGGTGACGGCGAGCGCAGGCTGGCCACGGTGAGCGCCAGGGCCGAGGTGAGCCCGGCCAGGCCACCGACGACCAGAACCGCCGCCGGCCACGCCAGGTCGAAGGTGGCCAACCCGGCAAAGGTCTGCGCCGCGCTGGCCGCCACCAGGGCGCAGTAACCGCCGGCTGCCAGCGCCACGAACGACCGCCGCCGCGCCTCGGCGAGGGCGGCGAAGCTGGCCAACCACGAGGTTGTCCCAGATCTTGTTGAAGTGAGGTGGCGGTCCCCCGCCTGAGACCTGCCGGATGGTAGGTGTCGGGCATTCCGCCAAGAACACCGACAGGAAGGGGACCGCCGTGAGCAAGACCGTATCGAAGCTGTGCCTCGTCGAGCGTGATGAGGCACCGGAGCTGCCCGAGTTCTCCGCGGAGCTGCGCCTCCAGTTGGCCGAGGTGGCCGGCGCCGCCCGGGAGGGCCTGCTGGCCATGAGCGTGGCCGTGGGCCTGCGGGTGATGGCCGAGATGATGGAGGAGGAGCTGACCGTCAAGGTCGGCCCCAAGCACGCCAAGATCGCCGACCGCACCGCCAGGCGCCACGCCTCGGCACCGGGCGCGGTGGTGCTCGGGGGCCGGAGGGTCAAGGTGGACCGGCCCCGGGCCCGCAACCTGAACGGCACCGAGATGCACCTCGACAGCTACGGCGCCTTCGCCGCCGACGACGTCCTCGGCCAGGTGGTGATGGAGCGCATGCTCGCCGGCCTGGCCACTCGCCGACACCGCTCGGCCAACGAGCCCGTGGGCCAGGCGGTGGAGGCAGAGGCCTCCTCGACGTCTCGCTCGTCGGTGAGCCGGCGCTTCGTGGCCGGCACGGCAAAGGCCCTGGAGGACCTGATGGCCCGGGATCTCTCGGAGCTGGCGGTGGCCGCCCTGATGGTCGACGGCGTGCACTTCGCCGAGCACTGCTGCGTGGTGGCGCTGGCCATCTGCGCCGATGGGACCAAGGTGCCCGTCGGGCTGTGGCTGGGCGACACCGAGAACAAGACCATCGTCACCCAGCTCCTCGCCGATCTCGTCGACCGGGGCCTGTCGGCCGAGGCCGGCCTGCTCGTGGTCATCGACGGGGCCAAGGCCCTGGCGGCGGGGGTGCGCAAGGTCTTCGGCGACCAGGTGCTCGTGCAGCGTTGTGTCCTGCACAAGCGCCGCAACCTCGCCGACCATCTGCCTGCCGAGGCCGCCGGCTGGGTCGACACCAAGCTGGCCCGGGCCTTCAACAACTCTGATCCGGGCGCTGGGCTGCGGGCGGCCAAGGACCTGGCCCGAACGCTGGAGGACCGCTGGCCTGATGCGGCAGCCAGCCTGCGGGAGGGGCTCGAGGAGATGTTCACCGTGCGCCGCCTCGGGGTGTCCGAGCGCCTCGCTCGCACGCTCACCTCCACGAATCCCGTCGAGTCGATGATCTCCATCGGCCGCAGCACCAGTCGCAACGTCAAGCGCTGGCGGGACGGCAAGATGGTCAAGCGCTGGGCCGCTGCCGGCATGCTCAACGCCGAGCGCAGCTTTCGCCGAGTGAAGGGCTGCAAGGACATGCCGACCCTCGTCACCGCCCTCGCTCGTCATGTGGATGTCACACCGTCATGCGAGAATGAGGAGGTGGCATAGCAACTCCGGGACCGTCACCGACTTCAACAACGGTCGGGACATCCTCGGCGGGGCACCATGGCGCGATGAAGCTGGAGTTGCTCGTCCTCGACGCCATGGGCGTCATCTTCGAAGCCTCCGATACCGTAAGCACCTACCTGGTCCCGTTCGCACAGGAACGAGGTTCTCGCCTGGACGGGGCAGCTGTGCGGGACCTCTACCTCCGCTCCAGCGTCGGCGAGTTGGACGCCGAGCAGCTGTGGCGGGAACTCGGGATCCGGGACCCAGACGCGGCGAGCGAGGCCTACATCAAACTCTTTCGCTTGGCCCCTGGTGCGCTTGATTTCCTCGGCTGGGCTGGCCGGCAGAGGATCAGGCTGGCCTGCCTCTCGAACGACGTCGGCGACTGGTCGCTCGCCCTGAGGGAACGGCACGGACTGTCTTCAATGATCGACCTCTGGGTGATCAGTGGCGACGTCGGCAGTCGGAA
>DASZDM010000084.1:0-6213 GCA_035942015.1 Acidimicrobiales bacterium
GTGCGAACCGTTGGGCGCCGAGCGCGCCGGTGGCGGCGTAGGTCCACTTGGCATCAGAGAGCTTTGACGCGAGGACGTCAAGACCGCGGGGCTCAAGGAACGTGGCGGTCTGGTTCGAGCGGGCGAAGTCGTAGTCGTGCGCCCACCGGCGGATGGTTCGCTCCCAGTCGATCGCCGTGACGGCACCGCTCGGCTCGCGAGTGACGAGACCCTCGCGAGCCAGGAGATCGAGGACGCGTGACAGTGAGCCCAGGGCGACACCAGCCCGCTGGGCGAGGTCGCGCACCCCATAGGGCGCGCTGAAGTCAACGAGAGCCCGGATCGCGTGTCCTGAGCCACGACCCCGCAACGACTTGAGCGTCTCGTCCGACGGCCACGGGTCCTTTGTCCCACCGGAGCGCTCGATGAACAGGCCCGGTTCGTCAGCGATGAGCCGGAGGTTGCCGGTCGAGTCGGCGTAGCTCACTCCACGGTCGGCGAGCGACGCCCGGAGGGTGGGGCTCAAATATGGCGTCGCGACGAGAGGGATCGCGTCGAAGGCGGCCAGCGGTGCGAGCACCTGATCGAGCGTCGGCCCATGGAGGGCCCACCTGACCCCGACGACGAAGGTGGCAGTCGAGCCGCCGGGGTCACCCACGGTTGCTGCTGGACAAGCAAAACCCTGGTTACAGGTCATGTGAGCTCGTCCAAGGGAGTGGCGCGGTGAGCTGGCTGCTTCCGGACAATGGCGGTGACACCGCCTGCGGCCGTCAGCGAAATGGGCGCCGACCACTCACCGGGGCGACGTGAAGCGCCCCATCAGCTCGCCTTGAGGTAGCGGCGGAGGGCTCGGCGAACAACCTCCGAGTCGGTGGTTTCCTCGGCGACGGCGCGATCGTCGAGCGCCTTGCGCAGCTCCGGGTCGAGGCGAATCGGCAGGGTTCCGGCGGGTGCCGATCCCATGGCCGGGCGTCCTGGCCGACGGCGAAGCGTGGTGACGTCGAGCCCGGCGTCGGCCTCGTTGGCCATCTGCTCCAGCACCTCGTCGGTGAGCTCGACGCTGGCCTCGGACCGACCGTGGGACTTCTTGTCAGGCATCGGGCCAGCTCACGACGCAGTTCCCCGCGGCCCTGGACGAACAGGGACTGGTAGATCGTCTCGTGGCTCACCCTCATCTCCGGGTCGTCCGGGAAGTCCAACGGTAAGCGCCGGGCGATCTCGTCGGGCGACCACAGCTGCTCCAGCCGCCTGCTCACCTCATCGACCAGCCGACCCGCTCGAGCTTGCACGGCTTCGGACGCCGCCGCCTGTTGACGGGCGCGCTGGTGGGCGTGCCAGGCTGAGTAGCCATCCCGGCCGCCGTTGGCGGCGACCTCGCGGGTGACAGTCGATGGGTCGCTGCCGAGCCGGCGGGCGATCGAGCTCAACGACTCGCCGGCGCGGATGCCGACGAGGATCTCCTCGCGGTCAGCGATGCTCAGGTAGTCCGGCCGGGGTTCCCACTCGCCGGGCAAGCCGGTGGTGAAGCGGCCGTCGCGAACCATGAGCCCGACCATCGGGGCCGTGCAGCCGATCTCCCGTGCGATGTCCAACAGCCGCCACCCTCGGGCTCGAAGTCGGAACGCCAGCTGCTTCTGTTCGTGCGTGAGGATCCCCGGCATGGCGCTGCTCCTGTGATCGAGAGGCTCGGACCGTTACAGGACTGGTGCGCCCACCGGTGGATTCCGCCATGTCGTTCGCCCGGCGCAGCTCCGCGTTCTCCCGCTTCAAGCGCTTCAGCTCTGCCAGCTCGTCCGTCGTTGCACCCGGCCGGCGACCCGTGTCCTTCTCGGCCTGGCGGACCCACAGACGCACCGTCTCGGCCTTCGGACCCACGTTCTCCGCGACCGAGCAGATCGCTTCCCACTGCGACCCGTACTCGTGGCCGTGATCAAGCACCATCCGGATCGCGCGCTCGCGCGGATTGTCCGGGCACTTCCCATGGTTGGGCATGGCTCCATCCTTCTCAAAAGGTTGGAGCCTCCACCAGACCCGGGTGGTTCATTCGACCATCCACCGGTCGTTGGGTTGTCCCGGTTTGATTCCAGGTGCACCCAACCCCCGACGACCGATGGAGGCACCCGGGAGACGTCCCCTCGGATCGCTCGGAAACTCTGCGGCGAGGACCATCAGCCGCGCGCGAAATCGACGGTTGCTCCGGTAACGTCCGCGGCCATGACCCGCCTTCGCCTCATGCTGGTAGTCGCTCTCACCTTCGCCACCGTTGGAATCACTACGCCGGCCCAGGCTGGGCTGTTGGACTCCCTCCTCGGCGGGTCCTCGGACGAACCGACAAGCAGCAGTGACCAGACCAGCGGCGAGCCCTGTCGGCCGACGACCCTTCCTATCCTCGAGCTCGGGATTGGCTCGTGCCAGGGAGTGCGTCCGGGATCTCGGGTGCAGACCGACAACGGGTCGTGCACCCTCAACTTCCTTTTCCACGGGAGCGACGGCGAGCGCTACGTGGGAACGGCCGGCCACTGCATCCTGTCAACGCAGCCGCTCAGCCAGAACATCGGCGAGCGGTCGTTCGCTGCTGGGGAGGGAGTCGAAGCCCGCGACGCTGAAGGGAACCGCATCGGCGAGTTCGCCTACGCCATCCAGGAGGACCCCAAGGACTTCGGCCTCATCCGCCTCGACGACGACGTCGAGGCCAGCCCCCAAGTAGCCCAGTTCGGCGGGCCCACGGGAGTGAACGATGAGATCACGACCTCGCCGACGAGGCTTTCCCTGTTCGGGAACCCCCTCGGCATCGGCGGGCCTTTGGCCAGCGGCAGGAGCCTCTTGGCCCTCGGCGGTCTCTCCGATCCCGACACCGTGGGGGCGATCGGCCTAGCTCTGCCCGGTGACAGCGGCGGGCCGGTGCTGGACGAGCAGAGTCGGGCGGTGGGCGTGCTGGTGACCGTGGGGGCCGGCCTTTCCCCGATCTCCAACCCCGGGCCGATCGGCATCACCCGGCTGACCCCTCAGTTGGAGCAAGCCGAGGAGGTACTGGGCGTCGACATGGACCTCCAGACCGCCCCCCAGCTATAGGGGCATCGCAACAACGGCGAGCAAATCGACCAGACGGCCGACCCGACGGCGGAGCTTATAACCAGGTCCGGCTCACGGCACGACCGGCGAGCCATTGCGTCGAGGTGCTCGTACACGGCACCTCCGCACCGTCGGGCAGTACGTCGACGGCGCATGGGCGCTTGGTCTCGGGGTAGCGCCAGCAACGGCTTAGTTCCCCCCCCTTGCCCGTGTTCGGATCGAAGGCCCCGCTGCTTTCGGGTGGCGGGGCCTTTGTGTCTCGGATTGTCACTAGCCGCTAGTCCGCGATAATCCCCCCGGCGTTCCTCGGGGGTCATACCGCCCCAGAGGCTTCCCGCTCCTGGGCGTCGAGTGCTTATGTCAGAGGAGCCACCACCATGTCCATGACCATCGGGATCGACGCACACGAGGCGGTCCCACACCGCCGTTGCCATCGCCGGCGACGAACATCCCGTCGCCCGACTCACCGTCACCGCCGACCGTGTGAGGCGGCTAGCAGCACTGCGGAGTTCTGATGTGGACTCGGTCGCCCTCTACTGCCTTGAGGCCGCCAACGCTGTCGGCAGCAGACCGCGCACCTCGGTCACGCCGGAGAGGACATCGCCGACGGCATTGCGAGTTTCATCCTCGCTGTCCGGCCAGAGATGGCCATAGGTGTCGAGCGTTTCCATGGCGGACTGGTGACCGAGGCAACACTGGACGGTCTTGACTGAGGAGCCCTTGGCGATGAGCAGGGAAGCGTAGAAATGCCGGAGGTCGTGGAACGTCGCCCACACCGGTAGTCCGGCGTCCCTCCGGGGCCGGTGCCACATCTCGCCCGCGGAGTTCCGGCGCAGCGGATTGCACCAGGTGTTGCTGAACACCAGGGCCGAACTGCCGGGGCCGGTAGCGGGCGAGATGGTCGGCGAGGGTGGATCTCACGACGTCGGGCATGGGCACGGTGCGGAAGCCCGCCTTGCTCTTCGGGGGTCCGAAGTCAGGGACTCCGCCTCGAGCCGAGATGAGCTGGCGGACGACGCGGACCCGCCGGCGGAGGAAGTCGACCCGGTCGACGGTCAGCCCGAAGCACTCGCCCTGTCGCAGTCCCATCCCTGCAGCGAAGATGATGAGGGCGCGGTAACGGTCGGGGACCGCGGCGGCGAGCGCTGCACCTCGGTGACGGTGAGGGGAATGACCTCAGCGTCGTTGCGCTTAGGCAGGGCGATGCGGATACACGGCGACGAGGCGATCAACCGGTCGCCGACCGCGGCTTTGAAGATCGCCGACACCCAGCGGTAGCGAGCTCGACGGTGGCCGATGCCAGCACGCCGGTCAGGCCCTTGACCCACGCCTGGATCTCGCTTCGTCGGATCGACCCGATCGGACGCCCTCCGAACTTGGGATAGGCGTGCAGCCGCAAGGAGGTCTCCACCGATGCCGCCGTCGTGGGTCGGTGGACCTGCGCGGTGCGCCACTGCTCGGCATAGTCCCGAAACAGCCTCCGCCCACCGGCGGGGTCGACGTAGGCGCCATGGGCGAGATCATGTCGGCGGCCATGAGATCCTGAACGGAGACGGCCAAAGAACTGAACGCTGGCGGCCACGAGAACTGCGCGGTGGCGGCCACCAGATCTGCCTGACCGATTGACCGTTGCCCCGGTGGTCCGCCACCGGGGCACTCCTCCCCGGTGTGATGAGCGTGCTTGAAGCACCCATCCACCGAGGAGGAGCACGTGAAGTCTGACGAGGAGATCATGGAAATTCTCGAAGCGTTCGACCTGACCCGCAGTTTCCGAGACGCCGGCGAGCTGGCCAGCTGCTCACCGAACACCGTCGCTCACTGGGTGGGGGTCCGAGACCAAGAGACGCCGCAGATACCCGCCCGCCGGGAGCAGCTGATCGATGCGTACCTGCCCAAGCTGGAAGAGTGGGTGGACGCCTCCCACGGCAAGGTCCGGGCCGACGTGGCCCACGACAAGTTGGTGGCGCTCGGCTACACCGGCTCGGAGCGCACCACCCGCCGGGCCGTGGCCGCCGCCAAGAAGGCCCATCGGGACGGTCGGCGGCGGATCTACCGGCCGTGGGTCCCCGAGCCGGGAATGTGGTTCCAATACGACTTCGGGGAGGGACCGGTAGTGGCCGGGGTGGCCACGGTGTTGTTCTGCGCCTGGCTGTCGTGGTCAAGGTTTCGGGTGGTGATCCCCATCTTGGACAAGTCCCTGCCGAGCGTCATCGCCTCCATCGACGTCACCCTGCGCCGATTCGGCGGCTGCCCCACCTACGCACTCACGGATAACGAAAAGACGGTGACGACCACCCACGTCGCCCGCATCGCCATCCGCAACGCCGACATGGTCTCCGCCGCCCGCCACTACGGCCTGACGATTGCCACCTGCGTCGTCGCCGACCCCGAGTCCAAAGGTGGCTCGGAGGCCACCGTGCGCATCGCCAAGGCCGACCTGGTGCCCACCGATGCCAATCTGCTCCCCGCCTATGCGGGCTTCGCCGCCCTGGAGGCGGCCTGCGACACCTTCTGCGAGGAGGTCAACACCCGAGCCCACCGGGTGACGCGGCGGGCCCCGGCCGAGATGCTCGCCGAGGAGCGCCGCCGCCTGCACCGATTGCCTCGTATTCCCTACACCGCCGCCTTCGGGGTCACCCGCATCGTCGGGCTCAACACGCCGGTGATCGCCCTGGAGGGCTGTGAGTACTCCGTGCCTCATCGCCTGCGAGGCGAGACCGTGTGGGCTCGAGCCCATGGCGAGGAGATCGTGCTCACCCACGTGGGCAGTGCCGGGGCGATCGAGGTGGCCCGCCATGAACGGACCACGCCCGGCAACCCTCGCCACGTCGAGGAACACTTCGGGCCCACCCCCGAGGGACCGCTGCAGCGCATCCCCCGAGCCACCAACGACGACGAGGCCGCCTTCTTGTCCCTCGGGGCGGGGGCGGCGCTGTGGTTGGGTGCCGCCGGGGAGGCCGGCGTGGCCCGGCCCCGTGCGAAGATGGCCGAGGCGGTGAGCCTGGCGGCACTGCACGGGATCCCCACGGTGGACTGGGCGCTTGGCCACGCCGCGGTGATGGGCCGCTTCGCCGAGGGTGACCTGGCCTCGATCATCGCCCACCACGCCTCGGCGGGCCCCGGTGAGGCCCAGCGGGCGACAGAGGACCACACCCTCCAGCC
>DASZDM010000085.1:0-16969 GCA_035942015.1 Acidimicrobiales bacterium
CCTCCGCTCCGAGCACCTGCCTCGCCCGAGTCATCTGCGGTCACCCACCTTCTGATGGTCAGAACGACACGATTCCGAGCCGAACCGACCATCAGACCAACACGTGCTTGGGCGTGCGTCCATTATTTTTCACCCCATCTCAGCGTTCCCTGAATATGCTACAGCTCATGCAGGTGATCGGCCCACCGACCGATTCTTCCTCAGGTTGTCCAGCGCCCATCTGACGGCCGGAACGGTCCAGAAACGTGTCGTTCTAACCATCAGTTCGCATGGGGGTGTGAGGGGGGGCCCGGGAACGATCAGAGGAAGGCGGCCCGGGTCGGAGGCCACACCCGGTGGGTGGCTCGGCCCACAACAGTGTCCGTCTCGATGGGGCCGAAGACCCGACTGTCTCCAGAGTTGGTGCGGTTGTCGCCCAGGACCCACAGCTCGCGCTCCCCGATCGTCTCCGGCCCGAAGTCGGAGGTGGTGGTCGAGGCGGGTAGGTAGGGCTCCACCAGGCGCCGGCCGTCGACGTACACATCGCCGCTCCGCCCCTCCACCGTCTCACCGGGTAGCGCCACCACCCGTTTGATGTACTCCTCGGTGGAAGGGGCTCGCAGCCCCACCGCCTCCAGCACACCGAACAGAGCTCGCGTCCCCAGCGAGGGTGTCTCGGTGACGTCGGTGCAGTCGGCATCAGGCGGGCAGTCGAACACGACGATGTCCCCTCGATGGGCATCGTGCATCGGGTAGGCGAGTCTGGATACCAGCACCCGATCGCCCACCAGGAGTTGCGGCGACATCGACGCCGATGGAATGGAGAAGGCCTGGGCGACGAAAGCCCGGAGCACCAGGGCGATGACGGCGGCGATGGCGATCAGGAGCACCGTCTCGACCAGGACGGACCGGGCTCGGCCCGACGTCCCGGCCGCCCGCACGGTGGTCAACGGGCGGTCCGCTTCTCCTTGATCTTGGCCGCCTTGCCCCGGAGATCGCGAAGGTAGTAGAGCTTGGCCCGCCGCACGTCGCCCTGACTCACGAGCTCGATCGAGGCCAGGATGGGCGAGTGGACGGGAAAGGTCCGTTCCACGCCGACGCCGAAACTGACCTTGCGGACGGTGAACGACTCCCTGACCCCGGAGCCCTGCCGGCGCACCACTGCGCCCTGGAAGGCCTGGACGCGTTCCCTTGTGCCTTCGACCACGCGGACGTTCACCTTCACCGTGTCACCGGGCGCGAACTCGGGGATGTCATCGCGCAGGCTGGCACGGTCGACCAGATCAGTAGGGTTCATGGCGCGTTCGACTCCTGGGGTGCGACCGGGGAGCAATCATCTTAGGGGTCGAGCCCGAAGGATTCCAAGAGCGCCTGATCATCGGCGCTCAGACCACCGCGTTCGGCCACCAGGTCGGGGCGATGGCGCAGGGTGCGGGCCAACGCCGCGGCCTGCCGCCAGCGGGCCACGTCGGCGTGATTCCCGCTCCGGAGCACCTCCGGAACGTCCCAACCACGGAATCGGGCCGGCCTCGTGTACTGCGGGTACTCGAGCAGGCCGTCGCTGAAGCTCTCCTCGTCAGCCGACGCCCGGTTCCCCATCACGCCACGCACCAGGCGCCCTACTGCCTCGATCACCACCATGGCCGCCACCTCGCCGCCGGCGAGCACGTAATCGCCGACCGAGAGGTCGTCATCCACCAGATGGGCCCGCACGCGTTCGTCGACGCCCTCATAGCGTCCGCAGAGCAATGAGAACCCCGGCCGCCGGGCGAGCTCACCGGCCAATGCCTGGTCGAACCGCCGTCCCCCTGGCCCGAGCAGGTAGAGGGGGCGAGGAGGATCGGCCGCCTCCACCACACGAAAGAGAGGTTCGGGCATGAGCACCATGCCCGCCCCACCGCCGAAGGGGGCGTCGTCGACCGAGCGATGGACGTCGGTGGCGCCGTCGCGCAGATCGTGGGTGCGAATCTCGAGCAGTCCGCGCTCGCTCGCCCGGCCCAGCAGGCTGGACCGGGCGAAGGCGTCGACCAACTCGGGAAAGATGGTGAAGACATCGATCCGCATGGAGCGACCGGAGGCCCTTGCCCCTAACCCAGCAGGCCGGCGGGCACGTCGACGACCAGGCGGCCCGGGGCTCGCTCGACGATGAAGCGAAGAGGCACCAGTCCGCCTCCGTCGAGGACGAGGAGGTCGCTGGCCGGGTTGGCCTCCACGGCCACGACGCGTCCATGTTCGACCTCATCGAGCCCCACCACCTCGCTGCCGATCAGCTCATGAACCCAGAGCACGTCCGGATCCTCCAGCGGCGGCGCCAACAACCTCACGCCCCGCAAGGACTCGGCGGCCTCGCGGTCCCCCACGCCGGAGAACGACACGAGGTACCCGCGCTGGTACGGGCGTGATGCAACGACCTCGAGGGATCCTGTCGCAGACTGCAACACGGTGCCCGGTGCCAGCCGCTCCTCACGATCGGTGACCAGCTTGACCGCCACCTCACCGGCGAGACCGTGGGCCCGGACGACCCGCCCCACCTCCAGCAACGGCATGTCCCGGTCGCCCACGGGAGGTCGAGTCCTGGTCGCTAGTCGACGAAGTCGACGTCGACGCTCACGCCGTCGTCGACGGCCGCCGCCCGTACCACCGTGCGGATGGCGTTGGCGATGCGCCCCCGCCGCCCGATGACCCGGCCCATGTCGCCGGGCCCGACGCTCACCGCCATCTTGATCCCCCGCCGGTCGTCGTAGACCTCGATCGCCACCGCGTCAGGATCGTCTACCAGCGACTTGACCAGGTACTCGAGCACCTCAGTGGCACCCGCTCCCGGCACCTGGTTGGCGTCGTCCTCATCGAAATCATCATCGTCGTCGACCTCGTCGCCGAGGTCGCTCGGCGGGGCCTCGCTCACGACGTCGCCGGCGCCTTGAACTCGTCCCAGACTCCCGACTCCTGGAGTAGTCGCTGCACCCGGTCAGTGGGTTGTGCACCCTTGCGCAGCCAGTCCAATGCTCGGTCCTTGTCGATGCGCACGACCGACGGATCCATCCGCGGCTGGTAGGTACCCACGATCTCGATGAAGCGGCCATTGCGGGGAGAACGGCTGTCGGCCGCCACCACCCGGTAGGTCGGCTGCTTCTTCTTGCCCATCCGCACAAGGCGGAGCTTTACGGCCACAATTCCATCTCCGTTCTCGACCGCCGACGGCGGCGACTCGTGACGGCGGGTCGAGGGACCCACCGCGCTACTTCAGGTTCAGCTCGGCGAGATCAGGCAACGCCGGCGTCCGACGGCGCTTGCCCTTGCCACCCTTTGCCGCACCCCCGAAGCGCTTCATCATCTTTGCCATGTCCTTGAACTGCTTCAACAGCAGATTCACCTCGCTGATCGACGTCCCGCTACCGGTGGCGATCCTCGCTCGGCGCGACCCGTTGACCAGATCGGGCTTCGCCCGTTCCTCCGGAGTCATCGACCGGATCACGGCCTCGATCCGGCCGATCTCCTTTTCGCCGATGTCGGCGTTCTTCAACTCCTTCGGAATCCCGGGCATCATACCGATGATGTTCTGCAGCGGCCCCATCTTGCGGATCTGCTGCATCTGCTCGAGGAAGTCGTCCAGGGTGAACTGACCCTCGAGCAGAGCCGTTTCCGCTTTGGCCGCGACGTCCTTGTCGTATTCCCGCTCCACCGTCTCGATGAGGGTCAGCACGTCACCCATGCCGAGGATGCGGTCGGCCATGCGGTCGGGATGGAACTGCTCGAAGTCGGCCACCCGTTCGCCTACCGAAGCGAAGGCGATGGGCCGTCCGATCACCTCCTTGACCGACAGGGCGGCGCCACCCCGGGCGTCACCATCGAGCTTGGAGAGGATCACGCCGTCGATCTCCAGGGTGGTGTGGAAGGCTTCGGCCGTCGTCACCGCGTCCTGGCCGGTCATGGCGTCGATGACCAGGAAGGTGTAATGCGGGTCGACCGCACCGGAGATCTGGCGGACCTCCTCCATCATCTCGGCGTCGATCGACAGACGCCCGGCGGTGTCCACGATGCAGACGTCCCGGCCCTTGTCGCGTGCCTCCGCGATACCCGCTCGGGCCACGGAGACGGGGTCGGTCGCGTCGCTGAAGACGGGAACGGTGATCTGGCCACCCAACACCCGGAGCTGCTCGACAGCGGCCGGGCGCTGGAGGTCGGCCCCGACCATGATCGGGTTACGGCCCTGCTGTTTGAACCACCGGGCCAGCTTGGCCGCCGCCGTGGTCTTCCCCGACCCCTGCAGGCCGGCGAGGAGGACCACGGTGGGTGGCTTCGGAGCGAAGGTGATCTTGAGGGTCTGTCCCCCCAGGGTGGCGATGAGCTCGGCGTGGACGATCTTGATGACCTGCTGGGCGGGCGTGAGGCTCTTGTGCAGATCAGCTTCCAGGCAACGGGCCTTGATGCGCGCCAGCAGGTCCTTGACGACCTTGAAGTTGACATCGGCCTCGAGGAGAGCCAGGCGGATCTCGCGCAGCACCTCGTCGATCGCGGCCTCACCCAGGCGCCCCCGGCCCCGGAGGCGGCTGAAGATGCCTTCGAAGCGGTCGGTCAGCGAGTCGAACATGAGCTTTGCCAGGCTACCGCCGCCACCGGGTCGCCGGAGAGGAGGTCATGACTCGGGGCGGGGATCGGCGCTCGGGCCCCACTGCTGGTCGCCCCGACGCCGGAGCTCCAGGCCACCCGGCGCCAACAGCGACGCGGGCCCCACCGCAACTGCCCCGAAGCGCCGGCGGATGTCGTCGACGGCTCGGGCCACGGCCTCGTCGTCGCCGTCGGTGGACCCGAGCGTCGGCTGCACGGCCCCCCGTTGCTCCAGGCTCGACATGCTCAGCCCGAGGAGGCGAACCCCGGGCGAAAGATCTACGAGCCCGAGCAGCTCGTGGGCCACCCGGGCCAACCCCGGGCCGGTATCGAGCGGCTTGGGGAGGCGTCGGGAGCGGGTGACGGTGCGGAAGTCGCCGAAGCGAACCTTGAGGACCACGGTCCGTCCCGCCTTGCCCGCTTCTCGCAATCGCGTGGACACGGCGTCCGACAGACGAACCACCTCCCGGCGAACCTCTTCACGATCGTGGAGGTCCCGTCGGTAGGTCTCCTCATGGCCCACCGACTTGGCGACCCTCCCGGTTTCGACGGCTCGGACGTCCCGGGCCCAGGCCAGGGCATGGAGATGGTGGCCCGAAGACGGGCCGAGGACCGCCACGAGGCTCTCCACCGGGACGGCGGCCAGGTCGCCGACCGTGTCCACCCCGAGGTGGGCCAGGCGACGGCCGGTGGCCGGCCCCACGCCCCAGAGCGACCCGATCGGCAGGGGGTGAAGGAAGGCGAGCTCCGTGCCCGGCTCGACGACCTTCACTCCCGGACCGGGCACCGGCGTCGGAAGGGCGGCTCGGGGCTTGGCCGCCTTGGACGCCAGCTTGGCCACGAGCTTGGAGGTGGCCACGCCCACCGAGGCGGCCAGGCCCAGGTCGTCCTGGATCCGGCGGCGGATCGACCAGGCGATCTCGGTGCCGGTGCCGAGGAGGCGACGGGCGCCGGTCACGTCGAGGAAGGCCTCGTCCAGCGAGATCGGCTCCACCAGCGGGGTGAAGCTGTGCAGGACCTCGTGGAGCTGGCGGCTGTAGCGCTGGTAGAGCTCGTGGCGGCCGGGCAGGAACACCGCCGACGGGCACAGCCGGCGGGCCCGCCTCGACGGCATGGCCGAGGACACGCCGTAGGCACGAGCTTCGTAGGAGCACGAGGCCACGACGCCCCGGTCGCCGGAACCCCCCACGATGACCGGCCGACCGGCGAGGGAGGGGTCGCACTTCACCTCGACGGAGACATAGAAGGCATCCATGTCGACGTGCAGGATGGATGCGCCGTGGCCCACCAGGGAAGTGTGCCAAGCCACAGGGGAAGTGGCTCGGGCACGATCGCGAAGCCTCAGCCGAGCAGGGCCTCCACGAACTCGTCGGGATCGAAGGGGATGAGATCGTCCACCGTCTCCCCGAGGCCCACCAGCTTCACGGGAATCCCGAGCTCGCCCTGGATGGCCAGCACGATGCCTCCCTTGGCCGACCCGTCGAGCTTGGTCAACACCACGCCGGTGACCTCGACCGCCTCGGTGAACTGCTGGGCCTGGGTGAGCCCGTTCTGGCCAGTGGTGGCGTCGAGCACCAGAAGCACCTCGGTGACCCGCCCCGGCGGCTTCCCCGCCACCCGGCGCACCTTGCGCAGCTGCTCCATGAGGTTCACCTTGGTGTGCAGGCGTCCCGCCGTGTCGGCCAGGACCAGGTCGGCGTCGCTCGATGCCGCCCGCTGGACGGCGTCGAAGATCACCGAGCTGGGGTCCCCTCCTTCGGCACCCTGCACCAGCTTGGCGCCCACCCGCTCGGCCCAGATGCCGAGTTGCTCGGCGGCGGCAGCCCGAAAGGTGTCGCCCGCGGCCATGACCACGGTATGGCCCTCGGCCTGGCAGCGCTTGCCCAACTTGCCGATGGTCGTCGTCTTGCCCACGCCGTTGACGCCGACGAAGAGCCAGACGTTGGGGGCACCGGGTTCGAACCTGAGGGTCCGGTCACCCAAGGCCAGCCGGGCCTTGAGATCGCCCTTCAGCTGGGCCAGAAGGGCCTCGGGCTCGGTGATTCCCTTGTCGGCCACCTCGGCCTTCAGCGCGTCCAGCACGGAGGCGGTGGTGGTCATGCCGACGTCGGCCCGGATCAGGGCCTCCTCCAGGTCGTCCCAGGTCTCCTGGTCGATGGTGGGCCGGGAGAGGACCGAACCGACGTAACCCGCCAGCAGGGTGCGAGCCTTGGCCAGACGGTCGCGGAAGCGGGGCTTGACCGCCTCCGCCTGCTCGGCAGCCACAGCCCTGGCCAGCGCCTCTTCGATCTCGGCCACGGTGGCATCGTCGGGCCCGTGCTCGACGGCGTCGGTGGTTTCCTCCACGGGCGGAGGATCGCCGGGACGAGGAGCCAGGCCGACGCCCGAGGACGGCTCGTTCATCTCGGCCTCGTCCAGGTTCAGCCGCTCCTTGCCCACTGGCGGCTCGTCGAGCACCTCCGGTTCGTGCTCCACCGGGTCAAGGGAGTCATCCTGGCGGGGCCGGCCACGGGAGATCACCACCCCGAGCACCGATCCGAAGAACACCAGCAGGGCGATGAGGAGGATCACGACTTCCATGGCGAAAGGCAGCCTATCCACGGCGGCTCGCGCCCCAGATGGCCTGGTGATCGCCTTCGTTCGTCGGCTCCGCTAGCCGAAGGTCGCCATCCGCTCGCTGACCACCCCCGAGGCGCCTCCGGGTGCCATGGTGACGCCATAGAGGACGTCAGCCGTCGCCATGGTCCGCTGCTGGTGGCTCACGATCAGGAGCTGCGCCTCCCGGCGGAACTCGCCCACCAGCTCGAGGAAGCGGTGCAGGTTGACATCGTCGAGTGCGGCCTCGACCTCGTCGAGGATGTAGAACGGTGACGGCCGGCTGCGGAAGACGGCGAAGAGATACGCCAGCGCGGTGAGTGAACGTTCGCCTCCGGAGAGCAGGGAGATCGACCGCACATTCTTTCCCGACGGCCGGGCTCGCACCCGGATGCCGGTCTCGAGGGGGTGCGACGGGTCGGTGAGCTCGAGCGACCCCTGGCCACCGGGGAAGAGGAGCGAGAACAGGGTGCTGAAGTTGGCCGAGACGTCGGCGAAGGCGGCCACGAACACGTCGACGATCTCGGCCTCCACGCTGCGGATGACCTTGGCCAGCTCCCGGCGGGACGACTTGACGTCGTCGAGCTGGCCGTCGAGGAACTCCTGGCGCTCACGGAGGGCCGCCGCCTCCTCCAGGGCCAGCGGATTGACCGGCCCGAGGAGTCGCAGTTCGCGTTCGAGGTCCCGGGCTCGAGCGGTGGCGGTGGTCCCCTCCGGCAGCGGTGGGCAGGCGGCTTCGGCAACCGCCTCTGGTTCGACGTCGAGATTCCGGCGCAGGGAGTCGACGGCCACCTCCGAGCGCAGGGTCAGTTCCTGGGCCTCCAGGCTCGCCCGCACGCCGTGCTCGCGTGCGTCCTCCAGGCGATGCTCCACCGAACTGCGTCGGCGACGCAGGTGGTCGAGGCGCTCGGCCGCGACGCGAGTGGCCTCGGCCTGGAGACGCCGGCGTTCGCCCAGTGCCACCATGACGTCGTCCAGCTGGGCGAGGGAGGCGACCACACACCTGGCCAGGCGTTCGATGTCGGCGAGTCGGCGGTCGACCTGCAGGCGCCGGGCCTGCGCCTGCTGGCGCTGGGCCACGTCGCCGGCCAGGCGGGCGTCGACCTCAGCCAGGCGCCGTTGGAGCCACGAGTGACGTTCCTCGACCGCATGGAGCCGCGCCTCGGCATCGCTGCGCCGGGCGGCGGCGGCTGAGACCTGTTCGTTGAGGTGGCGGGCGTTGGCCTCGAGCGCCCGGCGATGCTCCAGAGCCGCGACCTCCTCGGCCTCGAGGCCCGGCAGCATCACCTCCAGCTCCTCCAGGCGTGCGCGCTCCTCCTCGAGGGTGTCCTGGAGCACATCGAGTTGGTGTCGCAGCTCCGTCTCCTCGGCCGAGGTCGTGGCGGCCTGGTGCTGCACCCGGACGAAGGCCTCGTCGATCGTGCGTCGCTCGCCGGCGTGGTCCTGAAGACGACGGGACGCCTGGGCCTCCACCGCCCTGACGCGCTCGAGGGCGGCCCGGGCCAGCTCGAGGCGCTCCTCGGCCCCGGCGGCCAGCGCCGCGGCGGCTCCCGCCCGCTCCCCGGCCTCCTCCAGGGCCCGGCGGCTGGCCCCGCTGGCACCGCTCCCCACTCGCCAACCGTCGGGGGCGAAGCGATCGCCGGCGAGGGTGACCACCACTGCATCGGGGGAGGCGACGGCGGCCTCGAAGGCACGCCTCCAGGCATCCGCGTCCTCGCCTCCCACGCAGACCGCCGTGCCGACCAGGCGGTCCAGCAGGGGGCCGACGTCGGCGCGCCGGGAACGAACGTGGTCTCGGACCAGGTCGCCGGCGGGCAGGCAGATGGGCCGAGCGACCACGGGGGACGTCTCCAGGGCGAGGATGGTGCCCGCCCCCTGGCTCCGCAACCGCTCCAGGCAGCGCCGGGTTCCCTCGCTCCCCCCGCCGACCACCACCGCAGCCAGCGCCGCCCCGGCAGCCGCCTCGAAAGCCGCCTCCCAGCCCGGGTCGACGTCCACGAGCTCCAAGACCGTGCCCGCCACCTCCGCCATCCCGGCCAGACGCTCGGCTCCCGCCCGGGCCCGAGCCCCGTCGATGGCCGCGGCCAGCGCATCGGCCCGAGCGGTCCAGCTGTGGTGCTCGGCGTCGGCGTCTCGCAGTGCCTCCTGCGCTGCAGCCAGCGTGACCTCGGCCTGCGCGAGCTCGTCACCGGCGATATCCACCTCGGCGCGTGTCCGGTTGAAGTCACCCTCGACGCGCTGTCGCCGGGCACGCAGGTCCGCCTCCTCACTGGTAAGGCCGGCCGCCCGTTGCTCCAGGCCGGCGAGGCGCGCACGGGCACGGGCACATTCCGCTGCGCCCCGTTCAGCGGAGGCGCCGAGCATGGCCAACTCGGCTCTCGCCTGCGCCGCCAGCCGGCTCCGGTCGGCCTCAGGGACGGCATTCGAGGAACCGACATCGTCGAGCGCCGACCGCTGGGCCCGCTGCGTCGCTTCCTCCCCGGCCAGCTCGACGAGCTCCGCCGAGCGCTCCGTGACTTCTGCCTCGACGACGTCGAGCTCACCACGAAGTCGACCGGCTTCCGACTCCAGCGTGGCCACCACGGTCTGGTCGAGGGCAGCCGTTCGGGCGTGTTCGGCCCCGCGCCGGCGCTCCGCCAGCACGGCTGCCAAGCCACGGGCCCGCTCCCCCAACCGCTCAGCTCGCGCCAACACCGTGGCCAGGTCCTCGGCACCGGCCGCATCGAGCGACCTCTGGGCAGCCTCCACCTCGGCATCGAGGGCGGTCAGTTCGGCCCGGCCGGCGGTCTGCTCCTTGCCCAGGCGGGCCCGGATCTCGTCATTGGCCGCCTGGCGTGCAGCCAGCACGGAGAGCTCCCGTCCGGCGAGGTGGAGCCGGATCTCCCGCAGCTCCTCCACCAGGCCGCCGTGGCGGCGGGCCGACTCGGCCTGGCGTTCGAGGGGTCGCAGTTGGCGCCGGACCTCTCGGGCCAGGTCGCCCAAGCGGACCAGGTTGGCCTCGGTGGCGGCCAGGCGGCGCTCGGCCTTCTCCTTGCGCCGACGATACTTGAGCACGCCGGCCGCTTCTTCGATGATGGCCCGCCGTTCTTCAGGCCGGGCCTCGAGGACCGCGTCGAGTTGGCCCTGGCCCACGATGACGTGTTGCGTACGGCCCACGCCCGAGTCGCTCAACAGCTCTTGGATGTCGAGCAGTCGACAGGGCACCTGGTTGACGGCGTACTCGCTGGCGCCGTTGCGGAACAGGGTCCGGGTGATCGTCACCTCGGCGAAGTCGAGGGGCAGCTGGCCTGAGCTGTTGTCGATGGTGAGGCTGACCTCGGCACGACCCAGTGCCGGCCGGCTGCTGGTTCCGGCGAAGATGACGTCGTCCATCTTGGTCGAGCGCAGGGTCCGCGGGCCCTGCGCACCGAGCACCCAGGCGACGGCGTCGACCACGTTGGACTTGCCGCTGCCGTTGGGACCCACGACGACGGTGATCCCCGGCTCGAGCTGCAGGGTGGTGGTGTCGGCGAACGACTTGAAGCCTTTGAGGGTCAGGGTCTTGAGATACACGCGCCCGAAACGCTACGGCTTCGCCAGCGGCGCGTCGGGGATTGCCGGGACGCCAGCCGCCTCACGGGAGACCATCACCACCCGATCGACGGCGCGAGCAGCGGCGCCCCCGTCGATGGCGGCTGCCGCTGCCTCGCATCCCTCGGCCAGCCCTTCGGCGACCCCGGCCACCACCAGGCCGGCGGCGGCGTTCAGCACCACCAGATCGCGATGGGCGCCGGGCTCTCCCCCCAGCACCCGCTGCGCCAGTGCCCGGTTGGTGTCCACGTCGCCACCGAGGATCGACGACGGCTCGGCCCGGGCCATCCCCCACTCGGTCGGGTCGACGATGCCGGCCTCCACGGCACCGTCCCGTAGCTCGAGGACGGTCGATGTGGTCGTGGTGGTCAACTCGTCCAGGCCATCGTGGCCGTAGACCACGAGAGCCCGCTCGGCCCCCTTGGCCTGGAGCACTCCGACCACCTTCTCCGCCATGGCGGCGTCACTCACCCCGACGACCTGACGGCGGACTCCCGCCGGATTGGCCAGGGGCCCCAGAAAGTTGAACACGGTGGCCACGCCGATCTCCCGCCGGGTGGGACCGGCGTGACGCATGGCGGGATGGAAGCGCGGCGCGAAGCAGAACCCCATGCCGGCCTCGGCCACACATCGGGCCACTCCGGGCGGGCCGAGGTCGATCACCATCCCGAGGGCCTCCAGGAGGTCAGCCGATCCGCAGGTCGACGACGCGGCCCGGTTGCCGTGCTTGCACACCGCCACCCCGGCTCCGGCGATCACGAAGCTGGCGATGGTGGAGACGTTGTATGCGCCCCGGCGCCGGATGGAGCTTCCGCCTGTTCCGCAGGTGTCCACGGCGGCGGTCCCGGGCGCCAACTCGACGCGCTCGGCTGCCGCCAGCATGGCTTCCACCATGCCCGTCATCTCTTCGATCGCTTCGCCCTTCATCCGCAGCGCCACCAGGAACGCCGCCAATTGGGCGGGCGTGGAGTCACCCGCGAGGACGCTGGCCATGGCGGCGCCTGCCTCGTGGGCGTGCAGATCCTCCCGGGCCAGCAGCCGGCCCAGGATGGCCGGCCAACCTCCCAGGGCCGCCAGTTCGGGTCTCAACCCGAAACGGAAACGCCGAACACGGCCATCAGGCGGAACGACGACGGTGCCGGAGCATTCGTCGCCGCTCCCGTTCGGACGCCCCGCCCCACACACCCTCGGTCTCCCGCGAAGTGAGGGCGTGCTCGAGACAGGCCTCGCGAACCGGGCAGACGGCGCATACCTGCTTGGCCGCCTCACCGTCATCGTCCTGGTCGAGGGGGTAGAAGATGTCTGGATCGATGCCCCTGCACGCCGCGTGCTGACGCCAGGTCTGCTTCATGTGCGCTCCCATGCTCGCCTTGTTCCGGCCACCTCGTTCCGCTCGCCTGCGGCGTCCGGGATTGCAGTATGGTGCAGGGGCCCGGCGTGCGTCCAGGGACAAACGCGCTCGGCGGAGCTCGGCGGTCAATGCTGCCAACACCTATTGACGTCTCCCGGACGTGGACGCACCATGGAAACCACTGCATGACGACCGACACCGACACCGACACCCAGCTCCGCCCGGCGTCCTCGGTGACGTCCATGGAGGCGGCCTACGCCGCCCTGCACCGTGACGCCGCCTCAGCCCATGCCCGACTCCTCCAGCCGGCCCGCCGTGAGCGGCCGAGGGGAACGCCCGGCCTCTGGGACGCATCGCCCATCGACGCCCGGCCGGACGACTGCTGGCGCTGTGACTCCGCCTCGTCGGCTGACGCCCTGGGCCTGTGCTCGACGTGTCGGACCGAGCTCGCCGGCGACTGACAGGCTTCGCTCGCCGAAGGGCGTTGTGCCGCCTGCGGCGGCGCTCAGCTCCGTTCCGACAGGCCAAGCCTCGCGTCGCTCGGCGCCCTGTCGGTGCCGCTTGTTCTTCCCCGGACCGGCACACGGCCGACCGACTCGTAGACCACCGGGTGTCCGGGATGGTCGGGGACCACCTCGCCAGGGTCGATGGCCCCGATGAGCAGGCACTCGTGGGTCCAGCGTTCTCCGTCGTCCACCGAATAGTGGAAGCGCTCGCCGCCCTGGAGACGCTGCAGACGGATTCGCCGATAGTCGAGAACCACACCATCTCGCCCTCCGTCAACCACATCGCCAACCCGGGTGCCGTCGCCAAGGGTGAACGTCCGTCGTCGGCCCAGCTCCCAACGTCCGAACGCATCGTCGATGGCAAGGGCGAGATCGGCGAACGTATGCCGCGGCGAGGCGACCAGGGCCCGCTCCGGTGGCGCTTCGAGAATGCAGTCTCCCCGGGAGCGAAGGGTGACGCCTACGGAGATCGAATAGGTCTCAGCCGAACGTAGCTGTCCAACAGGGACGGGCTTGGTCTTGGGCATGGCGGGATGGTTGCAGGCCCTACGGCAAAAGTGGTGGACCCTCTCGGCGTGGTCCTAGGTGGCGAAATGGTCGATGGGACCGTGACCGCCTCCGAGTTGCCAGCCCTGCGCCGCCTCGAGGCCCCGGCGCACGTACTCCTTGGCCGCGGCAATGACGGGGAGGAGCTCACCATCCTGGGCCAGTCCCGCGGCGATGGCCGATGCCAGGCTGCAGCCGGTGCCGTGGTTGTTCTCCGTCGCCACCCTCGGACCGCCGAGCTCATGGAGGCGCGTTCCGTCCCACACCACGTCGACAGCGACGTCGGCGTCCAGGTGACCGCCCTTGACCATGACCGCACCGGCGCCCGCGCGGGCCAACTCCCGGGCCGCCTCACCCATGTCGGTTACAGAGTCGACCGGCGAACCCACCAGCACCGACGCCTCCCGCAGGTTCGGGGTCAGGACGGCAGCGTGGGGGAACAGCAGCTCGGGGTATGCCCGCTCAGCCGATTCCTCCAACAGCCGGGCACCGCTGGCCGAGACCATGACCGGGTCGACGACCAACTGCGGCAACCGGCCGCCGGCGGCGCGCTCCGCCACCAGAGCGATGATCTCGGCGGTGGCCAGCATCCCCGTCTTTGTCGCCCGCACGTGGAAGTCGGCGAGCACGGCGTCGATCTGGGCGGCCACCACGGCGAGCGGAACCACGTAGACGGCATCGACGCCCCGGGTGTTCTGCGCGGTCACGGCGGCGATGGCCGTGGTCGGGAACACCCCGTGGGCGGCGCAGGTTCGGACGTCGGCCTGGATGCCGGCGCCGCCTCCCGAGTCGGAACCGGCGATCACCAGGACCACGGGCGGAGTGGCGCTCACCGCCGGCCGCCGCTCATGTTCTGGCCCCCTCAGCGGTTGTGATCGCAACCGCTGAGGGGGCCAGATCGAGGTGGGAACGAGAGGAAATGGCGGTGAGCAGTTCGGCGGTGGCCGCTGCCGGATCGTCGGCGCCCATCACCGCCCCCATGACGGCGACTCCGGTAGCGCCGGCGTCGAGGCAGCTGCGGGCATTGGCCGGCGTGATGCCGCCGAGGGCCACCACGGCCACGGTGGTGCCTCCCACCAGCTCGGTGAGCCCCGCCGTGGTGATAGCCGGGCCGTACCCGGGCTTGGAGGACGAGGCGAACATTGGCGACACGGTGGCGTAGTCGACGCCCTCGGCGCCGGCGACGCACAGCTCCCCGGCGTCGTGGCATGACCGCCCCACCACCAGTCCGCTCCGCTCCTCTGGAAACGGGTCGGCCGAAGCCAGGTGGACGCCGCCGGCCCCGATCATCCTCGCCAGCTCGATGTCGGCGCCGGCGAGCAACACCGTCCCTCCCGCCCCGGCCAGCACCTCGACCAGCGCGCACCCCAGCTCCCTCCGCTCGGCCCGCTCCAGATCCTTCTCCCTCAGGACCACCGCCCGGGCGCCGCCGGCGACGGCCGCGGCCATGGTCGCCACCAGCCCGAGCCGGCCGGCCTGCCGGCGGTCGCTCAGGACGAGCAGGGGGGGCGGGGACGACGTCAGCCCCACTCGGCGATGCCCTCGGACGGCGTCGAGGCCTCGGCGTAGCGCCGGCGTGGGATGCGACCGGCCCGGCGGGCGAGCCATCCCGCCTCCACCCCCCGGCGCATGGCCTCGGCCATGAGGACCGGCTCTCGGGCCCGGGTCACCGAGGTGGCCAAAAGGACAGCGTCACAGCCCAACTCCATGGCCAGTGCGGCGTCGGACGCGGTGCCGATGCCGGCGTCGAGGACGACCGGCACGGAGGCCTGTTCGGCGATGATGGCCACGTTGTACGGGTTGCGGATGCCGGCCCCGCTCCCGATGGGCGAGCCGAGCGGCATCACCGCGGCGCAGCCGAGGGTCTGGAGACGCCTGGCCAGGATGGGATCGTCGTTGGTGTAGGCGAGCACGACGAAGCCGGCGTCGACCAGTTGCTCGGCGGCGTCGAGTAGCTCCACGGCGTCGGGCAGGAGCGTCTTGTCGTCGCCGATGACCTCGAGCTTGATCCAGTCGGTCTCGAACGCCTCGCGGGCCAGCTGCGCCGTCAGCACGGCGTCGCGTGCTGTGAAGCACCCGGCCGTGTTGGGCAGCAGGCGCACCCCGGCCCGTCGGAGGACCCCGAGCAGCGATCCCTGCGACGTCGGATCGATCCGGCGCAGCGCCACGGTAGCCATCTCGGCTCCGGAGGCAACCAGGGACGCCTCGAGTACCTCCAGGCTGGTGGCCCCCCCCGTGCCGAGGATGAGCCGGGCCCCGAACGTCTCGCCTCCGATGACCAGCTTCTCGTCGTCCACAGCCCTCATCCTCCCTGCATGGCGCCGAGCACCTCCACCCGGTCACCCTCGTGAAGGGCGGTGGTGGTCCAGGCGCTCCGGGCGATCACTTCGTCGTTGACGGCCACCGCCACCCCGCTCGGGCCGGCGTCGAGCGCCGACGCCAGCTCGGCCACGGTGCTGGCGTCGTGCAGCGCCCGGGCCTCTCCGTTCACGACCACCTTCATGACGCAACCCGCCGCGGGCGATCGAAGCGGTGGGGGGAGAACGGGGCGATCACCGCGGGCACGTCGCCGGTGGCCAGGAGCTCCGCCACGCTGTCAGCGGTGACCGGAGCCAGAAGGATGCCGTTGCGGTAGTGGCCGGTGGCCAGCACCACGCGATCGGCCCCACCGGGCCCGATCAACGGGGCGTTATCGGAGGTGCCCGGTCGCAGCCCGGTCGCCGTCTCCACCAGAGTGAGCTCCGCCACGTCCGGCACCAGCTCCAGGGCCGCCCGCAAGAGGTCGTGCACCGCTCCGCCGGTCACCGTCAGGTCATATCCCCGTTCCTCCACCGTGGCGCCGACCACCACTTCGCCGTCGTCCCGGAAGACCAGGTAGGCGTCGAGACCTCGGACGTTGTGGCCCGCCAGCGGCCGTCCCGCGGGGCCTCGCAGGCGCAGGATCTGGCCCTTGACCGGGCGCACCGCCACCCCGTCGGGGGCGAGTCCCTGGATCTCGTTCGACCAGCACCCCGCCGCCACCACTACGGCGTCGGCCGACTCCTCGTCACCGCCGCCGAGGACGACGGAACCGTCGCCGATCTCTTCCACCTGCTCCGGCCGGAGCGTCACACCTCTGCCCCTGCACCCCTGGACGAGGGTGTCCACCAGGCGGCGAGGATCCACCTGGTGGTCGCCCGGCACGAGCGCCCCACCCCGCACCCCCGGTGCCAGCGCCGGCTCGAGCCGGCGGAGCTCCCGGCTGCGCAGTCGCTCGACATCCAGGCCAAGGCTCCGCTGGTAAGCCACCAACTCGTCGAGGGCGGCGAGGTCGTCGGCATCCCGCGCGACGGTCACGGTCCCGGACGGACGGTAGCCCGTTCCCTGTCCGGTCGCCTCCTCCAACTCGGCGACGAAGGCCGGGTACCGACGGCTGGACTCGAGGTTGAGCTCGAGCAGGGCCTCCTCGCCGTAGTGCACCTCGGTCACGGGAGCGAGCATGCCGGCCGCCACCCCCGATGCCGCACCTTCGAACGCTGGATCGGCGACCGTGACGGTCATGCCCCGGCCCGCCGCCCGCCAGGCGATGCTCAACCCGATCACCCCGCCCCCGACGACCATCACCTTCACGGCTGCGGGACCTTTCCGTTTCCGACCACGGTCACCAACGACTCGATGGCACCTCGCGGATCGGAGGTGGCGAAGGCCGCTCCGCACACGGCGACCCCCCACGCCCCGGCCTCCATCAGGGTCCTCGTCCGCTGCGCATCCACCCCGCCGATGGCGATGACGGGCACGGCCACTGCGGCCGCCACCCTCCTCACCCCTGCCGGCC
>DASZDM010000086.1:0-4218 GCA_035942015.1 Acidimicrobiales bacterium
GCCGCCGCCGCTCATGGCAATGCTCGGCTCCGTCAGGAGGGGGACGCCGGCCGCCTCGACGACGGCGAAGGCGACGACGAGTGCGAAGACGATCGCCGCCATCGCCCACCCGTATCGCTTCATCCCGACGTCCTCATGTCGATGGGCACATGCGCCCGGGACCGCCGACCCTACCCGGCGCCCTTCGTGGTGGCGCTGGTTCGACCATCCGGCGCCGCGGGTACGAGCAGGCGATGAGTGACCGATCTTCACCACACGCCACAGTCGGACGCGGTGTCCTCGCCGGCTTGGTCGGTACCGCGGTGATGACGGCGTTCCAGAAGTTCGTCGAGATGCCCATCACCGGTCGCGAGGAGAGCTTCGCCCCCGCCAACTTCGCCGCCCAGATCCTACCGCTCGAACCCAAGAACGAGCGAAACGGCAGCGGCTCAACTGGGCAACGCACTTCGCGCTGGGTGCCATGTGGGGCAGCGCCTTCGGCATCGCCGGACGCGCCGGACTGCATGGGCAGAAGGCCGTCGCCACCGTGTTCGCCACCGTCTACACCGGCGACGTCCTGCTCAACACCGCGCTCGGGCTCTACGAGCCGTGGAACTGGTCCACCCGAGAGCTCGTCATCGACGTCATCGACAAGCTCGTCCAAGCCGAGGCCACCGGAGTGATCTTCGACCGCATCACCCAGTCCTAGCCGCCCGGACGGTAGCGGGCCCGGCTGCCGCGGCAAACGACCAGCATGCTCAGTAGCGCAGCTGTCACCGCAGCTCGACGAGAATCTCGTCGATGAGACCGTGGACGCGATGTGCAGTGACCGGAACGGCGGCGGCGACGTGGCGGCTGAGACGTTCCTCGAATGCTTCGCACGTCTGGGGCCGACATCGCACGACCAGGACGCGCTCGGGTAGCACGCCCGCTGCTCGGGCGGGGCGAAGAAGGCGCGGCGGCTCGGGCAGATGAAGGTCGGCGGTCTTGGCGCGCCCATCCTTCGGCGTCGGCTCGGTGATCTCCGCCACCTGACCCATCAGCTGAGAACCACCAAGCCGGCGGCGAACCCTGACCGCGGAGGACTCGTTATCAGAGGGGCATGAGAGTACGGACCGTGAGGCTACGCCGGGACCTGCCGCCGCCCAGTCGGTGACCCTCGTGCTGCTGGTGACGCGACGAGGAGGAAAGCACGAGGCTCGCCCCCCTCTGCCTCCCCTTCGCGCGCGAGCCTCAGGCCGCCCCGCCAATCACGGCCCGACCAACGCTCGGCGGCTGAGCTCGCTTGCTAACGCTTACCGTGCGTTGGGCGGTCCACCGTCCAGCACACTGCAGAACACCTGGCGGTCGGGGTTGCGCCCAGGCCCACAATTGATCGGTGTATTGGGGTTGTTGGCTGCTCGGGCCAGCCCGAAACCGACCCGGGTTGGAGCGCTCGGATCTCCGATGTCCTCGATCACCCGGCCTGACGGCAACGTGTCGGGCTCTGCGCCTCCGAAGTCGCCCGCTGGTGTCTCGAGGTGGGCGGCGGCGGGCCCCGCCATGCCGAAGAACATCGTCGCCGCGGCGGCGATGGCCACTACCTGCTTTTTCGTTCTCACAGCTCATACCTCCATAGTTCGGCCATATGCGACTGGCACGTACCCACACGTCCGCCAGGGAAACCGGCTTCCCGGGAAAGACGAAGAGGGCCGTGACCCGGGTCAGACCTCGGTGTCGTCGTCGTCCGGCTCGTCCTCATCCTCCACCTCGGCGAGTTGCCACTTGAGCTGGAACTTGACTTCTTCTTCGTCGTCCTCACGCTCGGTTCGACGCTGATAGCGGTGCCCTTCGGCACGCGGATGCGCTCATCGGCGACCTGGATGCCCCTCTTAGATCGCTTCTGCGGCGATTTCAGGTACGGCAGGGTAGGGAGACCGCCGAAGAGCGTGCCGATCGCCCCTACGGCTCTTCGGCGCCGGCGTGGAGCTGGGCGCGAGGTGGCGGTAGATCGAGGCCCGGCTGACACGCAGCGTCTTGGCGATCTCGGCGACGGTGAGGTCACCCTGGCCGTACAGCTCACGGGCCCGGGCGATCTTCCGTGGCGTCATGACGGTGGGGCGCCCGCCGTTGCGGCCCCGGGCCCGGGCGGCAACAAGGCCTGCGTGGGTCCGCTCGCGGATGAGGTCACGCTCGAACTGGGCGAGCGCGCCGAAGAGGTGGAAGACGAGCGTTCCGCCGGGGCTGGTGGTGTCGAGCTGCTCGTGAAGGCTGCGCAGGCCGACGCCGCGCTCGTCGAGGGCCGTGACGATCTCGATGAGGTCCCGCAGGGATCGGGCCAGGCGGTCGAGTCTCCACACGACCAGGGTGTCCCCCGGCCGAAGGCGGTCGAGGGCCTCGGCCAGCTGGGGGCGGTCGGTCTCAGCGCCGCCGGCCCGCTCGACGAAGATCCGGTGGCAGCCGGCAGCGGTGAGCTCGTCGACCTGGAGGTCGGGGTTCTAATCGACGGTCGAGGTCCGGGCATAGCCGAGGGCCTGCTTCATGGCCAGAGGCGTATCAGAACCCAACTGCGCCGTGGTGGATGAGACGTTGATTGTGGGACGGGTTGAGGACGCCTGTTTGCGGCTCTCGGCGCCGGCGGCGCCGGCGTCTCAGAAACCCTCGTTTGTGGACACGGAACGTCGGAGCCATCCGCCGGCGAAACCGTGCGTGGGAGACTGCGACCGTGAACGCCGTAGTCATGGGTCTCGTCGCAGCGGCTGACGACTCGACTGTGCGAGCGAGCTGGGACAGTGGCTTGGCGCTGGCTCTTGCAGGCGGCGTCGGAGCCTTCCTCGGCGCAGTCCTAGGTCAATTCGTGCAGTGGGCACGCGACGTCTGGCTGGCTCGAAAGCAGGACCAGCGACGCCGTGAGGACGCTGACCGAGAAGCGACGGCTGCCAGGCGGGCGGTACGGCTGGAGGACTATCGGGAGGTTCTGGCTTTCCTCCACTCCCTTCGGGAAGACCTGAGCCACCTGAGTACGGGCGCCTTCGTGTCCCGGAGCGGCGACGATCTGATGCTTTCGGAGGCTTGGGCGAAGCTTCGCAACAAGAGTCTGACATCGCTAAGCGATGCCCGTGCACGGGTGGACATCGTCGGCTCTGCTGCGTTGAGAGACACCTTCGAGCGACTTAGCTTCCTCTGCGCCGCCTTCGTGACCGATGTTCTCGCGTTGAGCCGGACGACGTGTCCGCCCGAGGCCGAAGTGAACACAGCACTTGAAGGCGGAGAACCCCTTACCAACCTGTTCGTCGAGGTGACCATCACACCCACGGAGAGGGCTGACGAGGTGAGCCACATCGTCGCCAGCGTTGTAGAACTTGTCGACGAGGCCCGCACCATCATTCGCCAGGAGTTGGACCTCCACGACTGAGGAAGAGGTTCTCTGGCCGCCTGGGCGAAAGCTCCCTCGAAACCCAGCACTTAGCCACGCAGACCAGCGCGACGCCCAGCCTTGAGACAAGGACCCGTGGACAACCTTGCCCAGTTGTGAAGCAGTCAGTCAGGGCGATGCGGAGAGATGCTGCTCGAGGAGTGCTTCCACGTCCTGCATGGGGTGCTCGAGAGTGACGTGCACTTCAGCCGTGCGGTCGTTCACCGTCACGATCACGGGATCTTCGAACGAGGTCTCCGGCAGCTCGATGATGACGTCCGTGTCGATGTCCCCGCGGATCGGAACCCCGGCGATGGTAAGCACGGCGTCCGATCGCATTGAAGGAACGGCCTCACCGGCATCGAGGTCGGGAGCGACCACGTTGTAGCGTCCCCTGAGAATGGCCTCCATCGCTGTGGCCAGCACGTACGGCACGACCATCACCAGGATGGTTGGCCGGTCCTGCTCACGGACCTGTGGCTCAGCAACGCTCATCGTGTCTTTGTACGCTCCTGGCGCCGAAACGGTAACTGGCAAAACTACCTACACGGGAGCAGCGGATGGCCGGAGCGGCAGCGTCGATCATGATCGTTGATGACCACCCGGTGATCGGCGACAGCATGGCCATGGCGCTTCGGGCCCACGGGTTCGAACCGGTGGTTGCGGTCCCTCCTGAGGACCTCAGCGTGAGGACGGTGGTCGAAACTGCCCGCTCCGTTGAGCCCGCCATCGTCATGCTCGACTTGTTCCTGGGCGGTGACCAGGTCAGCGTGCCAATGATCGTGCCTTTGGTCGAGCTCGGCGCCAGGGTGATCGTCTTCACGGCCAGCAACGATCCCAAGTTG
>DASZDM010000087.1:0-1805 GCA_035942015.1 Acidimicrobiales bacterium
CAGCGTGGCCGGCTCGCATCCTGAACGCCGGCTCTTCGGACCAGTCACACCCGGGCCAGCAACAACCGTACGCCCCTCGACCCCGGGTCTGCTTCGACGCGCCCGAAACCGGGCTCTTGACAGAAAGAGGCTTCGTTCTTCGTGCCCTGGCAGGGCAAGTCTCTCCCCTGTCGATCGGGGGGCTCAGCGGACCGATCGTTCAGTAGGAGCGACGCCCACCGTGGGGCCGCAACCGGCGGCGGCCGTGGCTAATTCGGCAGGATCTCGAACTCATGTCCGACAGCCATGCGCCCGAGCGCACAAAGACGAGCGTGCTGGAGAAGGTCAGTAAAAGCATCACGAGTCCACCACCAGCAAGCCGTCTAGAGCGGGATGCACTCGCTCGCCAGCAGAGCACGGCCATCACCGTGGCCCCGATGGTTGAGATGGCGGCGGTCGCGCCGGCGGCAACTGCCCGTCCCGGGTGTTCCCAAGACCAGAGCCAGTTTGGGCGTGGCAAGAGCGGTGTGATGGCCCCGAGCAGGAAGGTCGCTGCCGACAGGGCAGCGACGACACCGGCGATGAGCCGCAGCGTTCCCAGCGCCGGTCTTGCCATCGGACCACAGTAGGTGCGTGAGCGCTGCGAGATGGTTCAGCGGCCGCCCCGAGGTGCCGTTCCTCAGCGATGCCGCCTGTCCTACCGGCTCGACCGGCTTCCGCTCGCGATTGCCTGATTTCCGGTGACTTGGCCACCGGTCAACCGGCACTCATCGCGCTTCGTCCAGGCCAGAATCGGATCAGCGACGCGCCTGATTGTGTGTGAGAGAGGCGCTGCCACTGACTCTTTGCATCCGGGCCCTGGCCGGGCGGCCATGCTGTCGATATGAGGATGGGTACCAAAGCAGCGAACCACGCGTGGGCTCACCTCGTCGGCCTGTCAGTCCTCGAGGGTGTTCAGGTCATCGTCCACTCCGAGTCGCCCCTCGCACCGCGCGGGTGGATCGGCATCCTCGCCCTTGATGGCACGATCACAGCGTCGGTGCCCCGAGCGGATCTCGCCGGTCCGGTGAGCGCGGCCTTGGTCGATTTACCGAGCCGACAGGCGACCATGCCCCACGTCGTAGTCCCCCGGCTACCACCGACACGAGCCACCCTTGCACCCGCCTCACTCGTCCGGGGCGAGCCGGATCAGCACCACGGCGTTCCCTCCGGAACCTGGAGGCCCGAGGACTCCTCACCGGTCAACCAGATTCCGTTGTCGTAATCGGTGGAGTTGAGGATGGGGACGTCGGCCGTCCCGACAAGCCGGTAGCGACGGGTGCCGCCACCTTCGGCCGCCAGCTCGAGGTGGTCCATGTGGTCTTTCGCTAAGCGCGCCCGTGTCTTCGCCCCCACTGCGACGTCGTCGGGAGCTGCCGGCGCCCTTCGACCACCGTGAGGTCGACGCTGCGCTTGGCCTGCGTCGCGAGGACCTGGTTCGCTCGCCGGGGACGGTCGCCTCACTGGCGTCCTCCGACGACAGGCCGGCAGTGGTGACGGCGTGCCATGGGAACCCGGACAGCTCGAGCTTCCCCACCAGGTTGGCCACGCTGGCGCCAAACACGAGCACGGCGGCGACACTTCCGTTAACGAGGACCGCTGCCGTCAGGGCAGCGCGCGGCGAACACCGGTCTGGATCGGGGTCCCGGCTCGAACGCCAGGGTGAGCCCTGTCGCTCCCACGGCCCCCACCCCCGCGGCTCCATCATCAGGGCGCTGCGACCAATGGGGTTGACACGCCCGCTGGCGGTGGTCGACTCGCACCATCGCCCGGTGCCCAGTGGGACC
>DASZDM010000088.1:0-2185 GCA_035942015.1 Acidimicrobiales bacterium
GTGACGATCATCATCGGGATCGACCCGCACAAGGCCACCCACACCGCGGTGGCCATCGACGAGACAGAGCACGCCTTGGCCGAGTTGCAGCTCGCCGCAGACCGCGGTCAGACCATGCGGCTGTTGGCGTGGGCGGCGCCGTTCGAGGACCGGGCGTGGGCGGTGGAGTCCGCTGACGGGCTCGGCAAGCTGTTGGCCCAGCGCCTCCTGGCCGAGGGCGAACACGTCATCGACGTCCCGGCCACCCTTGCCGCCAAGGTGCGACTGCTGGGCTCGACCAAGGCATCGAAGAACGACCCCAACGACGCCCTGTCCACCGCCATCGCCGGGCTACGGCACTGCGGACTGCGCCGGGTGGTCGCCGATGATCACCGCCAGGCCATCCGGATGCTCGTGCGTCGCTTCGGCGACCTCACCGCCCGTCGCACTCAGGCGGTGTGCCGCCTGCACGCGGTGCTGATCGAGCTCATCCCCGGCGGTATGCCCAGGAAACTCAAGGCCGACGCGGCATCGGCTGCGTTGCACAAGGTGCGCACCGACAACCCTGTCGACGTCGCCCGCAAGAGCCTGGCCGCTGACCTGGTCCTCGACGTGCGCCGCTGCGCCCGAGAGCTCGCCCAGCTGCGTGGGGCGCTCGCAGAGGACGTCGACGCGTCGGGCACGACGCTGCTCGAGGTCTATGGGGTCGGGCCGATCGTGGCCGCGCTGGTCCTGGGATATGCCGGTGATCCAGCCCGGTTCGCCACCAAGGAGAAGTTCGCCTCCTACAACGGCACCGCCCCGATCGAAGCCTCCAGCGGTCCGAAGGCTCGCCACCGGTTGAACCCACGCGGGAAGCCCAAGCTGAACCACGCCATGCACCTCATCGCCGTCACCCAGATCGGCCACGCCGGCACCCCGGGCCGCGTGTTCTACGATCGCAAGCTCGCTGAGGGCAAGACCCCCAAAGAGGCCGTGCGCGCGTTGAAGCGGCGGGTGTCCGATGCCGTGTGGCGTCAGCTCCAGGTCGATCTCGCCCGCCGCTGAGATGAGCGGCCCGGGTGGACACTCAGGAACGTCTCTGTAGTCCAGCGTGGCCGGCTCGCATCCGAACGCCGGCTCTTCGGACCAGTCACACCCGGGCCACCAACAACCGTACGCCCCCCGACACCGGGTCTGCTTCGACGCGCCCGAAACCGGGCTCTTGACACAAAGAGGCTTCGATCGCCGGCGCTCCCGCCAGCCGTCGGGCGCGCTCGCCGTCGACTACCTGAGCGGCACCGACCACTTGCTCGTGCTCGCCCTCGCCCCTCGGGAGCCGGCACCAGGTTCGCCCGATGCGCAAGCAAGAGCGCACATGGGGACCCGTGGCTTCGCAGCGCCTGCGCGAAAATCAGCGCATGGGAAGTATCGCTCGCGTGTTGCTCGGTGGCCTGTTGATCGTTGGAGCCTGTAGTGACAACTCTCCCGATGACGCCGCACCGACGACATCGGCGACGGACTCATCGACGGAGTTAACCGCCTCAGCGGACTCCACGACCAGCGCTCCTCCCCGCGACGCGCAGCCAGGTCGCCCCTGCGACCAGGTGACGATTGCAGGCGACCTCGACGTTCCGGTCGATCACATCCGCGGTGAACCCGAATGCGTGGACGGTTTCGCGCTGGTTGTCGTCTGTGAAGAAGAACACGAGACCTGCCCCGAGGGCTACAGCGTCCTGGCCACTGTCGATGGCCGCTGGAAGCGCATCGGCCATACGTTGCAAACCTGCACTGAGGGACTGGTTCGCCAGGGTGTGACGCCTGAGGCAGCAAGGCAGTTCGAGGGGTACTTCGACTGCTTTCCGGACGAGTAGGGAACTAGCTGATCGCTCTCCGCCACCGCCTGCCCCGATGTCCCTGCAACGCTCGAGCTCCTAGCTCCCGTTGTGCAGGCATGACGCACGCCACACCACCCGCCCCGAGGCGCCGCTCGGGAGCGTCGTGGGCAAATTTGGCTAGGAACTGCGTCGGCCACCGGCCGAGGCGCTGCCGACTTCTTGGTCGGCGTGACACCGTGGCACATGACCCGGCTACTTGTTCTGATGCGTGTGGGATCGGGGTCGGCCAACCTCGATCCAGGTGTCCGGCGGGTAGCTCGCGAACCGGCTGCCCACCCTCGTGGTGTGGCTCGTGAATGGATCGCTCCTCGCCGGGCACCGCCTGGCGA
>DASZDM010000089.1:0-5934 GCA_035942015.1 Acidimicrobiales bacterium
CCTCGGACCGCTGCGACGCCGGAACCCAGGTCGCGCCCTCCGATACCGAGATGCGGGCCTCGCTGAGGTCGTCGGCGGCGATGGCCTGGCCGGGCGCAACCTCGCGCGCCACCACCAGCACCGACTGGCGGCTGTCGAGGCCCGTGTAGAGGCCGAGGAACACCAGTGCTCCCACCACCACCGAGGCCAGCCCCATCAGCGCCAGCGGCGCGGAGCGCTTGGCGGTGGTGACGCCGGCGGGAGCGCCAGGGCCCCGACGGGAGCCGTTGGTGCTGGGGGCCCGGGTGTGCTGCTGCTGCAGTGCCATGGGGGGCGGCTCCTTTAGGGCGCGTCGGGGTAGACGTTGACGACCTGGAGCTCGGCAACTTGCACCGGGGTGCTGGCCGAGCGGCGAACCGTGCCGAGACTTCCGCCACCGGGCGCACCGGTGACCGACCAGGTCGCCTCCCACTCCACGGTGGCGGTCACCGTGTAGGTGTTGCCGGGCTGGCCGGCGCTGGAGCGACGGTAGGTGTAGTGGCAGTCCGAGGGCTGCTGCTCGTCGGGCAGGTCGAACCGGTAGGGGGCGCCGGGCCCGTCGCAGACCACCTGGTCGCCCTGGCCCATGTCCCAGACAACCCGCTTGGGCGTGGCTGTCACCGTGGAGGTAACACCACCGGCCGAGGCGGAGGCGGTGGCCGGCCGCCACTGCTCGGCTGGAAGCCACAGGAACGTGGTCAGGTTGACCAGCTGGGGAATGTGGGGCGCCGGCGCCATGGTGATCGTGGGCTCCGGCAACGGGGTCCGCTCGAGTGCCTCGGAGGCGAGCCTCGCGGGGTCCACGACCGGGCCACCGGGGGTGCGGCCGGGAAGATAGAACGCGGCGGCCTCCATCGTCGAGACCGTCTGATCGCCGCATCTCTTCCAGTAGTAGCCCCCGCCCTCAGCCGAGACCTTGACCCTCTGCTCCTCGGTGAGGATGTCATCGGGCACCCGGATGTACCCGGCCTCGCCGACGGTGCCGTCGCCGGCAGTGCACGTCGGACGTGACCCGGACCCTCCGCCGCCCTCCCGTCTCGACACCGGCTCGACAGGTGGTTGTGTGGGCGGATCACTGGCGCCGGCGCCGATGCCCGAGTCGTCTTGGTAGCCATAACCGACCTGAGCGAGGGCCGGCAGTGTTGCTACAGCCATGACGCCAGCGATGAACGCCGTGGCGATGATCCCTCTTGTCAGGAACCGGGCGGAACGCACGGTCGCTTCTCGTCGGTAAAGCCGTTCTGCATCCACACCCCGTCGACCAGTCGATAGGTGGCGGTAGCGAGGTTGCCTTCCGGCGGACCCGGAGGGATCACGACCTCGCCCGTCTGGTGGTCCACGACTGACAGAAGGTCGACGCCACAGTCCTGCACCACCGCGCTGTCCGGCCCGAGCTCCACCACTGTGGGATTCACCTCAATGTGCCCGTGGAACACATGCCCGGCATTCCGCAGCCGCTGAATGGAGACCTGAGCCGCCAGCAACGCGTTGCCCACTTTGTACTCCTTCAGCCGAGGGTCATCGGCCTGGCCGTTGGGGTCGCTGGCCACGGCCACGAAAACCTCAAAGGACTGCCGATAGGCGGCTTCGATCTCCGCCTTGGTGGCCGCCTCGGGGTCAACCGTGGTCGGCGGTGCGGTAGTCGGCGTGGGCCTGGTGACGAACTCGCTTGGCGGCGCCTCGTCACCGGCGTTGACCACCAAGAACACGATCGCCGCCACACCGACGGCAGCCAGAACCAGCAGACCGATGAAGCGGCCTCGGGAGCGTCGGTAGGGCGATGGTGGTCTCGGAGGAGGCTGGGGCGGGGGTGCGGTGCGTAGGTCGACCATGGCGAGCCCTCCTGTTCGGCCAGGCCACATGCTGCCACTGCTCCCTAGCGGTCCGCCGCTGCCCGTAGGCACTTCTGCGGGATTGCTCGGTCGCGTAGGTTGCCGTACAAAGTACACCGCTTCCATGGACCGCGGCGCAGAAGCCGCGGCGAAGTTATCTCTCACGCTTGCGCTCGGTGCTCGGCAACCGACCAGTCCGCCGAGCCCACGCCTCAATGTCGGGCCAGGACCAGACGTAGGCGCCGGCGGCACCGATGCGGGCGACAGCCGCTGGGAAGGAAGAGTCGTGCTGGCGGAGCCAGTGGACGTGCTGGACGCGCTTGAGCCGAAGTCGGTCAGCGACCTCCGTAGAGCCGACCAGGTGGTCGGCATCCACCAGACGACTCCTCGGCTCCGGAACGTCATGCCCCATCGCCCTTGCCGCCAGCTTGTCGGTTCTGCGGGACTACCTCACTTCGGTGGCTCCAGCCGGCCGCCTCGCTGGGCCCAGGCCTCGATGTCGGGCCAGTACCAGATGAGCGTTCCCCGGCCGGTGCCGATGCGAGCGACGGGCTCGGGGAAGGTGGGGTCGTTCTCACGGAACCAGTGGACGTGCTGGTACCGGCGCAGGCTGAGCCGCTCTGCGATCTCTTGAGATCCCACCAGTAGCGAGGCATCGACCGACCTTCCCATGTGGCGCCTGACCGTAGGCCGGCTCCAGCGCAACGAGCACTGTTCTTACAAACAGCTACTGTACTTGTAAACAGTCGGATGTCCAGGCGGTGAGCCGGCGAGCGGCTGGCCCGGTCTGTCAAGACGGAGGAAGGGATGGTCGCATCAGGTCTCACACCCCGGTTACGCCACCTCGGATGCCCGAACGCGACATCGACAGCCGACTTTCCCGCGCCTTTCTCCCCAGGCGATGTCGCGTTTCGGCCCGCGAGGGGGCGTAACAGGAACGGGATGACCACGATCGACCGAATAGACACGGCCACGCTCCGGCGTCAGTGCCGTCGGCCGGCGCCGCGTCGCGCGCCCTATCCGCGCGTGTCCCTCAACCCTTCGCTAGGTTCCGGGCGACAACTACACGCGTGTGATTTGGAGGCCCAGATGCAATCTCGGCAGGTCCTCGCCCAGTTGAGCGGCGAAGGGATCAAGATCCACCGGGAAACCCTGGCACGGGTCAGTGACGAACTCGGGCTCCGCACCCGTCCCGACGGGGCCCGTGGCGTCCCTCGCGCCTGGAGCGCCGAGCAGGTCGACCAGATCATCGCTCATTTCCGAGCCGCCGGCTGGAAACCGACCGAGCCGGTGCGCCGACGCTCGATCCAGGACTCGAGCGGACCCTTCCGTACGCGAGACGTGCTGGCCTTCCTCGCCGACAACGGCTTCTCCATGCACCGGGAAACGCTGGCCCGCATCAGCGACGACCTCGGGCTACACACCCGTGACCTGGAGAGTCCCACCGTCCCCCGTCAGTGGACTCGTCACCAGGTGAACGATCTCCTCCGGGCTCTTCGGTCGCGCCTCTTGTCGCAGCTGGCCACCCAGGACCTGAGAGCGCTGCTCGACGCCGACCCCTCGCTGGCCGAGCGCCTCCACGCCGCCCTCCACCAGTCACCGCCCGCCGGTTCAGCCGACCGGGCCGCAACCGCAAAGGAGGACGCCGCCTAGCGATCAGCCCTGAGAGGGTTCCCTGCCATCGCTCCAGCGCCTAACCACCGCTGGTCCGAAGACAGGGAAGCCCAGACGCGAAAAGCGCCCCGGTAACCAGCCGGAGCGCTTCTACAGAACCGAGATCCCCGAAGGGAGCGATCAAGACCCGCTCACCCTACCACGGGGACCTCGGTTTCACCAGTCATGTCCGTACGCGGACCGCTGCGAACCGAAGGGAGCCCCCATGGCCACCACCGACCAGCCCACCACCTCAGAGCTCACCAGCCCTTCTTCGGAAGACGACGACGCCCTCTCACCCGCCGAGGTCGAGGTCGTCAGCCGCTTCCTCGAGGACCATACCCTCGCCCTCCTGCGGGTTCTCGCCGACGCGGGCGACGCCTGGGGGGCCAGCCCCGAGGAGCAGCGCCTGGTCTCCGGACTGGTCGGCGCCGAGAGCCCCCGTTCCGCCCGGTGATGGCGCCGGGTCTCCCGCCCCGTGTTGCCCCCCGTAGGGCGCGCCACTCCCCCGCCGAGGTGGCCGCGCACCAGTGAGCGTCGCTCCCCTCCGTCCGCCGCCGTCCGCGGCCGTCGATCCCCCCACTCAGCGCGTCCTTGCGCCGGAGGAGACCGTCAGCCTGCCCACCGGCGAGCAGATGGGTCTTCTCCTGGCGCTGTGCCGCCGTGGAGACGTCCACCAGCCCTACGCCGTGGTCGACGGCTGGGCGTGGCACCGCTGGGAGGATTCTGCAGGCCACGTGGGCCACGTGGGGCTGCGCACGCCCGAGCACCCTGACCACAACGAGACCGACGAGCTCGCCACCAGGGCGCTCGCCGCTGCCACCACCCGCCAGCGCTCCTACGTCGAGCTCGCCGCCCTGCTGAGCCGCCTCGTCGAGCTCGACGGCGCCGAGCGCCAGTGGCGCCTCGAGCGCGTGGCCGAGCTGCTCTACGGGCCCGCTCGGCCCAACTCCCATCGCGAGCGTCAGCTCCCCCCGCTCCACGGCTGGCTGGCGCTGTTGGAGCGGGGTCGCTGGTCGCTCGACACGACGCTGGCCGCCAACGGCAACCGGGTTCACCGCCGCTCCTCCCACAAGGCCTCGGCCCTCGATCCCCCCGGCAACGCCCGGCCGCTGGTCAGCATCGAGCGGGCCACCCGGTGCTCGGCCACCGCCCGGCTCGACCCTGGCTTCGCCGCCTCCCTGGGGGCCTCCGTGGTGGAGGTACCCGACCACACCTTCCGCCTGCCCCAGCCCGGCCACACCAACCCGCACGGGAACCGACCGAGCCTCGCCACCCGGGCCCGGGTACGCCTCGGCGCCGCCATCGCCTACCGCAGACACCGCGGCGAGCAGCCCATCCACCTCGAGCAGCTGCTCGTGGACTACGCCGGCGTGGACCTCGGGCCCGTGGCCCGCCGCCGGCGCCTGGCCACGTGGTTCGACGTGCTCACCGGGGATCTCGCCCCCACCCGCGGCCGGCTGGGCGTCGGCCTGGCCGCAGTGCCTCGACGAGCCCACCACGTGCTCCACACGACCCTTCGCTTGGTGGCACCCGAGCACCTCGCCGGTCCCCGCTTGGCCAGCGCCGCCGCCACGCAGCCGCTGGCCCCCCGCGGTCCCTGACCCAGGGCCCAGCTTCCTTCTTTCCCTCTACCGCTCCCACGGTCCGTTCGCGCCCCGGCGCGCCCTACGTCGCCAACGTTCCCCCGGCGGCGCGCTCTGGCGCGCCCGCCCGCGGTTCCACTGAGCCCGCCCTGACGTCCTTCTGAGGTCGGATGGCCCCGCGCCGGGCTCCGATTCGCCCCGCGCCGAGCCCGCCTCCCCCCACTTCCGTCGCGGCTCAGCTCACGTGGGCCCAATACCCGTCACCCCCTACGCCGTTGCTGCTGCTGGCGGTTGAAGGCCGGCCCAAGACAGACGCGAGGCCCCGCCAGAACCGACGCGAGTGCTCCCAAGAGCTTCCTCGGGGTCCCTCCTCGGCCGACGATGAACCCCTGTGCCCCGACCGAAGGAGACCGACATGGCCTCACCCCGCAGCCCCCTGGTCGTCAGTGCCGACGGCGACCTCTGCCCCTCGGAGCTTCTGGAACTCCACTCCCGCCTCGACGCCGACACGGCGGCAGTGCTGGCCTGGCTCGCCGCCACGACCCCGGAATGGCTGGACGACCCGGAGGACGAGGTCCTCATCCGCCGTCTGCAGCACGCAGGTTCGACGCCTAGCCCCTCTTACCGGCGATGAGCGAACGAGCGATCGCCTTCCTGGCCGACGCCGTGGCTCGCCACGGTCGTCGCCTCGACGACATCCGGACCGAGATCCCGCTCAGCCAGGCCGAGCTCGCCCGCCAGCATGACTGCTCGGCAGGGACGGTCGCCTACTACCTCCAGCGCGCCGGGGACATCGTGATCTCCCGCCGACGCCAGGGCCTGGTCGTTGATCGCACCGCCCTGGA
>DASZDM010000090.1:0-2150 GCA_035942015.1 Acidimicrobiales bacterium
CGGTGGCGAAGAAGGCCGCGGCTTTTCCCAGGACCTCCTTCTCCATTGCGCAGCACTCGGTTCTCCCGGCGCAGCTTGACGAGCTCCTCGCGGCCGGCGGCGGCCAATCCCTCCTTGTGGCCCTCGTCGATGTCGGTCCGAAGGAGCCAGTAGCTCTCGCTGATGCCGATGTCAGCGGCGATTTGCGCTCACGGCATGTCTGGACCGCTGCGCCTCCTGGCTACGAACGTCGCCACGGCGGTCGCCGCGGCCGCCACCTCGGTGACGGCCGCCAGCACGGCGGTCGTGCGCCACTTGGGCTCGGAGTAACCGAGCAGGCTGCCGTAGCGCGCGACGAGGAAGCCTCCAAGGGTGCCCACGGAGAGGCCGATCGCTCCGACGATCCCTAGCCAACCGCGCCGGACCAAGAGCAGGGCGGCCACGACGACGGATGCCGCGACGTTGAGCAGGAACAACGGACCGATTATCGGCACGTCCCCGATGAAGTTGACCCATTCCTGCAGGTGGATCAGGCCCCCGGCGAGGACGAGGACTGCCGTCAGGATCCGGAGGTTCCGCTCGGCCATGGTTGGGTGTTCGACACTGACTCCTCCGTCAGATGGTGCAGCGATCGCCCTCCGCCTGGCCATTGGCGGCGGCTCATCATCCGCGCTGAGGTTCGCCAGGCGCTCACGGCCCTCCATCTCGGCGATGAACTGATTGGGGGCGCTGGCCACCACGTCCCCGTAGTTGTTGAAGACCCGTCGGCCGTCGACCGAGGTCAGGTGCTGTAGCCCGGCGCTGGATCGCGGACGCTGATGGCGGCCGGTCGATGCGGGTGCTCGCGTCGGGGTTGAGGCCGGCGAAGTGCCCACGGATGGCCCCGTGGCGCCTCGCGCCTGGCTTGGTCACCCGCTCGGGTGTCCGCTCGCCGTAGCTCGCACCGCACATCGCGTTGACCTCAGCGGCCATGAGGCGCTCGGCGAGGCTCTTGACCATCTCTCGCAGCAAGTCGCCGCCGTCTTCCTCGAGGTGTTTGCCGAAGCACTCGAGCGCGTCCATGTTGTTCAGGACTGCCACCGCATGTCCTCCTTCGTGATCCTTGGTCGGTTCTCGAAAGGTTGATGCGGTGGTCGTCGCGTGTGGCGGACCTACCCGGTTGTCGCGCTCACCTCGAACACCACGTCCGTGGACTCGACTCTGGTGGTGTACTCGGGTTGTCTTCCGTCCCTGGAAGCAATGCCTGCCCCCTTGGAGTCGATCGACCTAACGTCGAGTCGAACGGCGCTCGAATCAAATCGGAACCAGCCCTCGACTGATTGGTGCACCTCTATCCGGGCGGTCTGCCTAGTAGGCTGTATCCGCTTCGAGTACTTCCTGAAGTTGAAACGTGTGCACATCGGCAAGCGTTCACCAGCCGGCGCTCGGTAGCGTCTGGACCGCTCAACGGGCCGTCAGCGCGTGATGACGATAGGCATGTCGGGGGTGCCACCCCCGACAGCACGGGCTTCGACGGGCACCGGCCGGCCGGCGGTGTCGAGCCGGGCGACGGGCAGGATGGAGATGCGGTCGGCATCGGCTTCAACGAGCAGTAGGTGCGGCTCAGCCGCCCAGCTCCGTAGGCCGGCGGCATCGACCCCGTCGGGCTCGCCCGGCCGTAGTTTCCCCGCGGCGCCGGACACTAGGTAGTGGACGCCGTCTTTGACCGCGTGCTGGAAGTTGTGCTCGTGCCCGGAAAGCACCACCCGCACACCGCCGTCCTGGTACCGCGGTACGAGTGAGCGGATCTGGGCCTCGTCGTTGTGGTGCTTCGGACCCCCACAGTACGGCGGGTGGTGGCCAAAGGGGATCAACCAGCGGCCACGATCGGCGCGGCTGGGGTCGAAGGCCTGGTTGAGGAACGGCTGGTGCTCCGGGTCGTCGAAGTAGCGCTCCACCTCGAAGGCGCTGGCTTCGGAGGTGTCGATACATACGAGCTCGACCAGGCGCCCGAAAGACACCCGGTAGAACAGCCCGGGCAAGTCTTCGCCCTCGATCTCCACGCTGGCCCGATCCTCCTCGACCGAGGCGTCGAAGCGCAGGTCGGTGAAGTGGTTGTCGGCGAGCTGGCCCCGGTCGTCACTGTGCTCTGTCTCCGAAGCGTCGTGGTTGCCGACAGAGGGGTACACGGG
>DASZDM010000091.1:0-7224 GCA_035942015.1 Acidimicrobiales bacterium
CGGGTGGGCACGCGGCGGCGGTAGGCGTCGACCGCCTGGCCGAGTGCGGGCGTGAGCTTGTGGATCGACTTGCCGGTCAGCGCGCTGCCCTTGATCACCGGTGAGCTGGCCATGAAATGGAGGCGGTCGGCGACCTGGGCCATCACGTCGGCCCTGGCCTCGGCGTCGAGCAGCTCCCACTTGTTGAGGAGGATGACGGTGGGGCTGCCGGCTGCATCGATGCGTTCGGCCAGCCGCTGGTCCTGATGGGTGATCCCCTCGGCGGCATCGATGACCAACACGGCCAGATCGGCGGAGTCAACCGCCTGGAGGGCCCGCACGAGGGAGTAGAACTCGGCGCCGGCGCCGATGCGTGAACGACGCCGCATACCGGCGGTGTCGACGAAGCGGATGCGGCCCTCGGGCGTCTCCACCTCAGTGTCCACGCTGTCCCGGGTCGTGCCGGGAAGGTCGTGCACCACCGAGCGATCGTCGCCGATGAGGCGGTTGAACAACGTCGACTTGCCCACGTTCGGGCGCCCCACGATGGCCACTGCCGGCACCCGGGTCTCTTCGCTGTCGACCGAGCTGCCTGCGTCCGGCCCGTTCGGCTCCTCGGTCTCCGGCGGCAGGTTGGCGATCACCTCGTCGAGGAGATCGCCGGTGCGCCGGCCATGGAGCGCGCTCACCGGCCAGGGGTCGCCCAGGCCCAGCTTGACGAACTCCCACACGTCGGGCTCGCGGGTCTCACCGTCGACCTTGTTGGCCACCACGAGGACCGGGACAGCAGCCTTGCGAACACGTTCGGCCACGGCGGCGTCCTCAGGGGTGAGCCCCACGGTCACGTCGACGACCAGCAGCACGAGATCGGCCTCGGACCATGCACGCTGCGACTGGGCGCTGACCGAGGCGTCCAATGGGCCTCCGCCGGCGGACCACCCACCGGTGTCGACGACGGTGAAGCTGCGTCCGCACCACTCCGCCTCCACCGCCTTGCGGTCGCGGGTCACCCCCGGCCGCTCCTCCACGATGGCCTCTCGCCGGCCCACGATGCGGTTCAACAGCGTTGACTTGCCCACGTTGGGCCGGCCCACGACGGCGACGGTCGGCAGCCTGCTCATGCTGTGGAACTCCCAAGTCGTAGCGCCCGACGCAGGGCAAGTCCGTCGGTAGCGACGACTTCGACGGCTCGGGGCAGGTCCTCGGGAGTGGTGTCGTCCAGGAAGCGGCCGCCGGACAGGCAGACGTCGGGAAGAAGGTATCGGTGGCCGTCGGGCTCGCCGGCCAGCACCCGCGCCAGATCCTCGCCCACCAACAGGCCGGTCACGCCGATGTTGCCGCCGAAGAACCGGTTCTCCACAGGGATGACACGCAGGTCGTCGTGGCCGAGGGCGCCTACGAGAGGAGCGAGGACCTGGGCTCCGTAGGTGCCGGTGAGAATGGCCACGGGGCGGGGGCGGCGACGCGTGGACACGGCGACCGTTGTGGCCGTTGGCGTGGCCGAAGGGGCCGCGGGCCCCTGGCGGGGCGCCCGATACCCCTCAGCCGGTGCGCCGTCGACCCAGGCGAAGAAGCCGGCGCGGACCCCGGTGGCTCGTTGCCGTCGGCCAAGGAGCTCGGACTCGAAGGTGCGAGCCATGCCGATGCCGTCCTCGTGCATGGCGAAGCCTTCGTAGGCCTCCGCCGGCGGGAACGGGCGCTCGGCCAGGAGGTAGTACTCGTCGGCTGCGAAGGCCAGGCGACGGCCCAGCAACCGGAGGTACATCCCCTGCCAGTGCTCCACCGCGTCGACCACCGCTCGGGCCTCAATCCGGGTGTGTGGGCGCATGGCCGCTTCGTCGGACCACCGACTCACGCCGAGTGGTACCACGCACAGCGACGCCAACTCCGGGTACTCGTCGAGGACGCCGGCGAGGGTGTCCTCGAGCACCTCGCCATCGTTGATCCCCGGGCACACCACCACCTGGCCGTGCACGGCGATCCCGTGGTCGAGCAGGGCACGCAGCCAGCGCAAGCTGGTGGCGCCCCGGCGGTTGCGCAGCATGCGAGCGCGCACGTCGGGATCGGTGGCGTGGATGCTCACGTTCAGGGGGCTCAGACCCTCGGAGACCACCCGCTCCAGGTCGGCCTCGGTGAAGCGGGTCAGGGTGGTGAAGTTCCCGTAGAGGAAGCTGAGGCGGTAGTCGTCATCCTTCTGATAGAGGCTGGGACGAAGGCCCGGCGGAAGCTGGTAGATGAAGCAGAACTCGCAATGGTTGTCACAGGTGCGGACCTGATCGAACAGGGCGGAATGGACCTCGGCGCCGAGCGCCGTTCCGGCTGCCTTCACCACGGTGATGCTGCGATCGAGCCCGCCGCGACGCACCTCCATCTCGGGATCGGCCTCGTCCACCAGAAGCTGCCACTCGATGACGTCACGGGGCGTCCTGCCGGCGAGGGCGACGATCTCGTCGCCTGGGTGCAGCCCGGCCTTGTCGGCCGGAGACCCGGGCGCGACGGCGACGATGCGTGGCGGGGACACCGGTCAAGGATATGAGGACAGCACCGGATCAGGCGGTGTCCCACCACAACGTGACCGCATGACGCAGATCGTCCCGGCCGTGGTGACGAACTAGCGCCGCGATCTCGGCATCTCGTTCGGGGCCCACGCAGAGTTGACGGCGCACGAACGGGACGAGGTCGACCAGATGCTCCTCGCCGTGTTCCACGGGGCGCTCGAACACCTCGGCACCCACGGCGAGTTCCAACTCCTGGAGCACAGCCACGGCGTCGTCCGCGGTGGGTGACGCCGGTCGCACGACCCCATGGAGCGCCAGCCACAGCGGGTTGGAGCTGGTCTGGGGATGTCGGGCGGTGAGCTCGAGCACGACGCGACGCCGGGCGTGGGTCGTGAGTGCGGTCACGAAGGGAACGAGGTCGGCCACGTTGTAGGCGACGTGGTGGCAGACGACGACATCGGCTGGGTCCACCTCGGGAGCGACATCCGGCCAACTCCCCTGGACCTCCTGATGGCCCACCCCGTGCTCCGCAGCTGCAGTGGCGAAGCTCTCGAGCATGTCGGCGCTCTGGTCGACGCCGACCACGCAAGCCGCCGGCGGTGCCAGAGGCAGGCTTGCCGCCCCGCCTCCCACGCCCACGTCGAGCACCGTGCCTCCCTCGGGCAGCGCCTCCAAGGCGCGCCGCCGGGAGGGGCTCGGCACCGGGTCGGCCACCGCCCGGGCGGCCATGCGAGCAAAGAGCGTGCTGGGGAAGGACCACGGTGTGGCAGGTGCCCGAGCGAGGATCTCCTCGGGGATGGCCCATGCCTGTAGAGCATCGCTCCATCGCTGCGCCGCCGGCCCGGTCGTCACGCCCATCCCGGTACCGTAGATGCGTGGACGTCGAGCGGGTCTTGCTGGCCGCGCCCCGGGGGTTTTGCGCTGGAGTGGAGATGGCCATCAAAGCGCTGGCGTGGATGGTCCGGGCGTTCGAACCGCCGGTGTACTGCTACCACGAGATCGTGCACAACCGTCTGGTCGTCGACCGCTTTCGCGATCTCGGCGTGGTGTTCGTCGACGACATCGCCGAGGTCCCGGCTGGTGCCCCGGTGATGCTGTCGGCGCACGGGTCGGCTCCCGAGGTGGTAAGGGACGCAACCGATCACGGCCGCTACGTGGTCAACGCCGTGTGCCCACTCGTCACCAAGGTGCACCACGAGGTCAAGGTGAGAGCCGGGAAGGGCTACACGGTGGTGTACGTGGGTCACGAGGGCCACGACGAGGCGGTGGGCACCATGGCTGTCGCCCCTGCGTCGATCCATCTGGTTGAGGACGAGAAGGGCGTCGCCGCGCTCCCCGACACCGGCCAGCCCGTGGCCCTGCTGGCCCAGACCACGCTGAGCCACCACGACTGGGCCGGCGTGCTCGATGCAACCCGCCAGCGTTTTCCCGACCTTTGGATGCCGGGGCGCAGCGACCTGTGCTTCGCCACCACCAACCGGCAGTCGGCGCTGGTCCAGATCGCCCAGCGCTGCGACGCCGTGGTGGTCATCGGCTCGGCCAACTCGTCGAACACGGTGGCCCTGGAGAAGGTGGCCCGGGCGGCCGGCTGCCAGCAGGTGCTCAGGGTCAATGGAGCCGACGAACTACCTGGCGATCTTGCCGGCACCGTCGGGGTCACCGCCGGCGCCTCGGCCCCAGAGGAGCTGGTGAAGGCCGTCATCGCCCGGCTCGACCCCAGGGAAGGCCTGGAGGAAGTGGCCTACACCGCCGAGGCCGAGTACTTCCCACCGCCGCGGGAGGTGCGTGAGCTGCTCGGCGCCATCGCCACTGTCGCCTCCTTCGCGCTCGCCGCGCCGGTCGGCCCGACCGCTCCCGCCGATCGTGACCTGGCCGCCAGCGAAGTTCTGGCCAGTCTCGGCGCCTAGGCGCCGTTCTACCGTCAGTCGCCGGCCTGGATTCGGGCCTGATCGTGGACGGCCTGGAGCTCCTTGGCCAGGCGGTCGGTCAGCTCCTTCACCGCCCGCCGGGAGACCCGGTGGCCTTGCTCGGGCACGTCGGGGTGAAGAGGTCCACCCACGACCACGCACACCCGCACCGGTCGGAAGAACTTCGCGCCCCGAGGCATGGCTCGGGCCGAACCGCCGATGCCCACCGGGAAGATCGGTGCACCGGTCCGCAGGGCGAGGTGCGCAGCGCCGTCGAAGAGGTTCCCGATCACCGGGCTCGTCCCCCTCGTCCCCTCTGCGTACACGACGAGGGGCTCGCCGGCGCGTAGGGCGTCCTCGCACTTGCGCAACGCCTGCCGGTCGACCTTGTCCCGTTGCACGGGGAAGGCCCCGAGCGTGTCCCACAGCCACGCCGACCACCCGTACTTCCACATCTCCTCCTTGCGCAGGTAGCGCATGTAGCGCCGGGTGAGGGTGGCCATGATGGGTGTGTCGATGTTCGACCGGTGGACAGGTGCCAGGATGAACGCCCCAGAGGCCGGCAGCCGCTCGGCTCCCTCCACCCGCAGCCGCCAGTAGAACCGGGCGAAGCCGGCGATGGCACCCCGCACCACGGCATAGAACCGGCGGGCGAAAGCCGGCGAAGCGGGTGGATATCTCATGGACCTTCCAGGCGAGAGAGCAGGTCGTCGACGATCTCGTCGACGGTTCGGTCGCTGGTGTCGACCACGATGGCGTCGTCGGCGCACCGCAGCGGGTCGGCAGCCCGAGCGGTGTCGAAGTTGTCGCGCCGGGCCATGTCGGCGGCCACTGCCTCGTAGTCGAGCGCGGTGACCTCATGGTGCCGCCGTTCGGCCCGGACGTCCGCGCGGGCGTGGAGGAAGGCCTTGAGGTCGGCGTCGGGAAAGACCACCGAGCCGATGTCACGGCCTTCGACCACCGCACCGGGCCGGGATGCCACCCACTCCCGCTGGCGGGCCACCAGCTCGGCGCGCACCTCGACGTTGGCCGCCACCGCACTCACGGCACGGGTGACCTCGGGGCCCCTGATCTCGATGGTGGCGTCCACCCCGTCGACCATGACCCGACCGCCGTCCACCGTCAGCTCGAGCTCGGGTGCGAGGCGCGCCACCGGCTCGTTGTCGGCCGGATCGATTCCCCGCCGCAGGGCGGCGAAGGCCACTGCCCGGTACATGGCGCCGGTGTCGAGGTAGGCCAGGCCCAGCCGCTCCGCCAGGCGCCGGGCGACCGTGGACTTGCCCGATCCCGCCGGTCCGTCGATGGCAATCACCCTCATGGGAGCGGCACGCTACCGGGGGGTCTGGGCCGTCTGCCGGCGCAGCGTCGCGACCACGTCGAAGAAGCCGGGAAAGGTCTTGGCCACGCACTCCGCATCGGCGATCTGGATGCCCGGCGCCCGAAGGCCCAGGAGGGTGAAGCTCATCGCCATGCGGTGGTCGTCGTAGGTCTGAACGACGGCGGGACGTGGTTGCCCAGGATGGACGACGAAGCCGTCGGCCTCCTCCTCGGCCTCGATCCCGCAGCGGCGCAGCTCGGTCACCACGGCCGCGATCCGGTCGGTCTCCTTGGCCCGGATGAACCCGATGCCCTTGATACGGGTGGGCGACGACGCAAAGACCGCCACCGTGGCCAGCGTCTGGGCCTGATCGGAACAGCCGGCCATGTCGACCTCGATGCCCCGCAGTTCGGCCCCGCCGGTCACCTCCACGTCCGCCGTTCCGCGGCGCACGCTCGCCCCCATGGCGGCGAGGATGTCGACAAAGGCGAGATCTCCCTGGACCGAGCTGGTCCCGAGGCCGGGAACCCTGACCCGGCCCCCGCAGATGGCGGCCGCGGCGAGGAAGTAGGCCGCGGCGCTGGCGTCGGGCTCGATGTCGAACGGGCGCCCGCGATAGCGCCCCGGCGCCACCGTGAGGCCTCTGTCGGCGTCGCCGTGCACCGTCACGCCGAACGAGGCCATGGTGGCCGTGGTGAGTGCCAGGTAGGGCCGGGACACGATCGGGGGCTCCAGCTCGACGTGGAGTCCTCCGGCCATGGCCGGTCCGCTCAACAACAGCCCGGAGACGAACTGACTGGACACCGAGCCCGGCAGGCGGACCGAACCTCCCCGAAGCCCTCCGGCGGCCACGGTCACCGGCAGACGGCCGGGTCGGTCGTCCTCCACCACGGCCCCGAGGTGGCGCAGGGTGGCCACCAGCGGGCCCATTGGACGCTCCCGCAGGGGTGGAGCACCGTCGAGGCGGTAGCGCCCGGACCCGAGGGCCAGGAGAGGGAGCAGGAAGCGTGCTGTGGTACCCGAGAGGCGGGCGTCGAGATCGGCTGGCCCGGGCGGCACCCGTCCGGCCACTCCGGTGACGCGCAGTGTCGCCGTCTCGGCTTCGGCCGTCACGTGGATGCCGAGGCGCCGCAGGGCGGCGGCCATGGCGTCGGTGTCGTCGGCTTGCAGCGCCCCGGTGAGGAGGGACGGCCCCTCCGCCAGGGCGGCCACGACCAGGGCTCGGTTGGTGATGCTCTTGGACCCGGGGACGACGACGGTGGCGTCGACTGGGCCCGAGACCGGGTCGATGGCGACGGTGGTCACCCCAGCGACCGGCACGCGGGGTGGTAGCCCCGCATCCCCAGCGCCCGGGCCAGTCGCTCGGCCGAGGCCGAGCGAACGAGGAGGATGACCACGCCGGCCTCACCCTCGGTGGAGTGGGCGATCTCCAGGTCGTCGATGTTGACTCCCAGTTCGCTGGCCAAGGTGGTGATCTCGGAGAGCACCCCGGGGCGGTCGGGCACCGGCACCCGGACCTCGG
>DASZDM010000092.1:0-1583 GCA_035942015.1 Acidimicrobiales bacterium
TACCGTCGTTCATCGTCAGGGGTCCTCCCGTTGCAGCCTTCGAACAGCGGCAACGATGGCGGGACCCCTGGCCGCGTACGCGGACCCTCCCGACGAGCTACCTCACGTCACGGTCCCCACTCCAACGCGAAGAGCCAGAAATCTTCGGTGCTCCTCACCCTCGACGCCGAGCCGCCGGCCACCCCCGCTCGAGGCGAGGGAGATCGGCACGTCGGTGCGGCTTTGATCCTTCCCACTTGTGGGCGTGTCGACGAAGAGGGCGCGCACCATGGAGCCATGGTCCAACTGAGAACGGTGGGCAAGCGCGACGTAGTCCGCACTTCGAGAGCTCGTCGGCCAAGAAGGTGGCTGGTCTGCGGCAGTGATGAAGGGCAGCTCGAGCGAGCAGCATGGAAGACTGGCAACATGCGTAGTCGCACCAAAAGGATTGTCGAGGGAGAGGCCTTCGGTGCTCCCGTGCCGGGCGGCTGGCCGTCGAAGGGACCGATCGAAGCCTTGCGAGACCTCATCCGGCGTCGTCGGCGACGCACCGACGGCGACGCCCTATCGGACGCACAGAACGGCTCCGGCGGTCTGCCTGTTGAGGAGCCCTAACGGCGCGTCGCGCGTGCGCAGATCTCATGGCGTCGAGGCCCAAGGTCAGCAGCGCGCACGCCAGCAGGCGAGGCCCGGCGTATTTGTCGGCGCCCGGCCTCGTTCGGGGACGAGTGCCTCGATGTCCCCGCGAGCGGGACGCCGCGGCTGACCCCTCGCTGCGGCGGCGTTGCCCGATCGTCAAGCGGTGTGCCCGGCGCAGCGCGGAGGGACAGAGGCCCGGCGCCGAGGGGCTGCCGATTGCTCGCCGTACCGACGGCTGAAGCCCGCGACCGTCCGATCCGGCAGAATCGGTTCGTGCCTGCGGAGGATCCCGGTTGGGCCGTCTCTTGGCGCACGCTCCTGTGGCTTTTCATCCCGGGCCTAGGTATCCATCGTCAGCGCCAGCGGGCCAACGACGAGGACGTCGATGGCCTCCTGATGCTGCGCCAGCTGTTCCTCAGCTTCTGCCTGGCGATCGTTGCCTTCGGCATCGTGCTCGCTGTCCTCTATCCCGGCTCGACCCCGCCCAAGGACCCACCTACTGCGGTAGCGGTCGCTCTTCTCGTGGCGGGCGCCCTCTCAATGGTTCTCGGGCGGAAGGTCGAGGGGCCGCTCAGCTGCGAGGACGACGCCAAGCTGGCAGAGAGCTACCGCAAGCGCTTCTTTCTACGGCGGGCGTTTTCCGAAGTTGCCGCCCTGCTCGGCTTCGTGGGCTTCTTCCTCACCTACGCTTGGTGGCCGTACCCGATAGGAGCTGCGATCACCAGCGTGGGCTTCCGACGTGCGGCACCGACTTCCACTCGCCTCGCCTGGGATCAGGAAGAGCTCACCTCCCACGGTTGTCAGCGGTCGTTGATCGCGGCGCTACGCCACATGCCACCTGCCAGCATGTCCTGAGAGAGCGAAGAGCTGGGGTCCTCCTCGCCCCTGACGTTCCCTGCCGGCTTCAGCTTCGGCCGAATGGAAGTGGCCAAGGGATCCAACCTCGTGACTCGGCCCTTCAACGC
>DASZDM010000093.1:0-9893 GCA_035942015.1 Acidimicrobiales bacterium
TAGCGTGCGCGGCCATGACCCGCCTTCGCCTCGTGCTGGTGCTCGCGATCATCCTCGCCATCGGAACGGTCACGCCCGCCCAGGCCGGACTATTGGACTCGCTCCTCGGAGGATCATCGGGCGAGACGAACGGCACCGCGAGCGACCCGACCGCCGGCGAAGCGTGTCGGCCCTCCGTCGTCCCTGTCGTGGAGCTCGGGCTCGGCTCGTGCCCGGGCCTGCGTCCCGGCTCCCGAGTCGAGACCGACAACGGGTCGTGTACCCTCAACTTCCTCTTCAAGGGGAGCGACGGCGAACGCTACATGGGCACGGCCGGCCACTGCATCCTCTCCACGCTGCCGCTCAGCCAGAACATCGGCGAGCGGACCTTCGCTGCCGGCGAGGGACCCGAGGCCCGCGACGCTGACGGCAGGCGCATCGGTGAGTTCGCCTACGCCATCCAGGAGGACGTCAGGGACTTCGGCCTCGTCCGCCTCGACGACGACGTCGACGCCAGCCCCCAGGTGGCCCAGTTCGGCGGGCCGACCGGGGTGAACGACGAGATCACCACCAGGGCCACGAGGCTCTCCCTATTCGGCAACCCCCTCGGCATCGGTGGACCGTTGGCGAGCGGCAGGACCCTCCTGGCCCCCGGCGGCCTGCCCGACCCCGACACCGTCGGGGCGATCGGCGTCGCTCTGCCCGGCGATAGCGGCGGACCGGTGCTCGACGAGCAGGGTCGGGCGGTGGGCGTTCTAGTGACCGTTGGGGTTGGCCTTTCCCCGATCTCCAACCCGGGGCCTATTGGCATCACCAGGCTCACCCCTCAGCTGGAGCAAGCCGAGGACGCTCTGAACGTCGACATGGACCTCCAGACCGCCCCCCAGCTGTAGGGTCAGGTCGGTCGAACAGGCCCGGGGCTGTTCCTCCTGGGCACCGGCGGGCCAAGGCGGGACCACGCCGGTGGCCTGGCCCCCCGGCGGCTGTTGACGTTCGGCGCTTGTGCGGAGCCCCTACTTCTTCACCTCGCGCACAGCTCCTCGAGCTTCGTCTCGGCGCCGGCCATGGAGATGGCGCCAGCGCTTGCGATGAGACGGGCATGACCCCGCTGCCTTCGCCGCCACCTCGATGGCGGAGCACGGAGGGCGTCCACTCCTCCGCCTCCTTCCGCCGCCAGTTGCATCTTTGCCAGAGCCACCTCGATCTCGGCGTTCGCTCTGGCGCGCTCGCTCGCCGTGTTCACCTCATGTGCCAGCCGGCGATCTCGATCTTCGCCAGCTGGTCGCCGGCGAGCAGCGGGTAGCCGGCGAAGGCCACCATGCCCCTCCCGTCGGGCCCAGTCGTAGTCGCTGATCCGGGGATCGTGCAGCACGTCGTTGGTGAGGTGTGGCGCCCGCTCTTCGGCGATCCGCCCGATCTTGAGCTCACCGACCGGCACCCGGCTGTGCTCGCCGTCGAGGTGGGTGTACATGCCGGCGCTAGCCTGGAGCTCGAGGACGTCGGCTGCAGCGTCGAGCGTCCACACGCGAGCGAAGGCGGCCCCGAGCCGGCCGACGACGGCCTCCGCACATCGGGCGAGCATTGCGTCCAGGGCTTGTTCCTCAGCGACCGCGGCCAGGATGTCGCCGACAAGGGCCGCGTGCGCCACTGCGGGCGCCTCGTGGGCGGCCTCGTCGCTGTCGGTCCAAAGGCTGTCGCTCACAATGACTGGCGCACCAGCTCGGTCGCACGCTCTTTGACCCGGGTGCGCAGGGGACGATCCCGCCAGATCTGCGGATCGATCTCCTGCGACACGGTGAGGTCGGCGAGGAAGTGCTCCTCGAGCTCGCCGACGCAGCCCGGGTCGGCCACGGCGACGTTCAACTCCAAGTCGAGATCGAGTGAGCGGTTGTCGAAGTTGCCCGACCCCACGTTGGCCCAGCCGTCGTCGACCACGATCACCTTGGCGTGGAGCATCGTCTGGTCGTACTCGAAGATCCGCACCCCGGCATCGAGGAGCTTGGCGTAGGAGCGGCGAGCGGCTTGGCGGGCCACCTCCTTGTCGACGTGCTGGCCGTTGATCAACAGCCGGACGTCGACCCCCACGCCTGGCCGTGGCGCACAGCAGGTCTTCGAAGGCCCGGTCGGGGACGAAGTAGGCGGTGGTCAGCCACAGTCGCTGCCGGGCGCCGGCGATGGCCGCGTAGAAGATGAGCGTCGTGGCCGTGGCCCACCCGGTGGGGGTGCTGCGGCTGACCACCACGTCGACCCCGTCGTCGAAGCCGCTGTCTTCGGGGATGTGGTCGTTGGCGAGCACCTTGCCGGTGGCTTCGGCCCAGGTCTCGAGGAACGCCCCGTACAGCTCGCGCAGCACCGGTCCCTCGATGCGCAGATGCGTTTCCCTCCAGTGCTCGGGGTCCTCGGCGTCACCGGTCCACACGTCGGCGATCCCGACTCCGCCGGCGAAGCCGACGGTGCCGTCGACCAAGAGGATGCGCCGGTGCATGCGGTTGTTGAGCTTGTGCAGGGTGTGCCAGCGGGGCGGCCGGTAGGTGGCGACGTGCACGCCGGCCCCGCGCAGCCGATCCTGATGCTTGCGGTCCAGCTTCGCCGAGCCGTAGCCGTCGAGGAGCAGGTTCACGGCCACCCCCGCTCGCGCCCGCTCGGCAAGGGCGGCGCTGAAGCAATCGGCGGTAGGACCAGGCCAGTAGATGTAGGACGAGAATTCGACGGTGCGCGTCGCCTTGGAGATGGCGTCGACCATGGCGTCGAGGGTGGTGCCGTTGCGCATGACCTGCACCCGGTTGCCGGGACGCTGAGTTGCTCCGGTCATGGCCTCGACGAGATGGGCGAACTCCGGGGTCCCCGGCTGGGGCGACCCGAGCAGGTCGAAGCGTTCGCTGGTCGCCCGCTTGTACTTGACCAGGTTGCGTGCGAGAAGAGCACCAAGGCCCAGCCCGACACCGCCGGCGACCGCTCGGAGGCGATACGTCACTGCCGTTCACTAGCCCTGACCGCTGTCCTCGTCAAGGCGCGACCGGATCGGCCCGGGCGGAAGGTAGGTTCGACCCGAGAGAGACCGAGTCTTCTGAGGAAACGCCGAGGCGAGCGTTGACGTCCCCATTACGAGGGCTCGGCCGGCAGGCCGGCGCAGGCTGCTCAACACCCTCAGCGCTGCCGGCCGACCCCCGCCAGCCCGCTACCCGCTCCCTCCCAAGCAGAACCAGAAAACGATCCGTTCAGACGGTTGCCTAATTCACGCGACCGTGCTCGCTCGGTGACAACCCCATCCAGGTCTCGGCGGCGGACATCTCGGCGTCTATCTTCCCTACCGGTGGCTCGTTCGGCCGACGAGGTGGTGCACGTCGCGGAGGTGCTTGGCGCGGTGGCTCGCAGCCTCGCCGCGAACGACGGCCTGCAGTCGACACTCGAGGAGATCGTCCGGCTCGCGGTCGACACCCTCACCGCCTGCGAGTTCGCCGGGATCTCCTTGGTGGAGAAGCGCAAGATCACCTCGCCGGCTTCGAGCAACGACCTTCCCCGGCGGCTCGACGAGATCCAGTCCGAGACTGGCGAGGGACCCTGCATCGACGCCATCCGAGCACGAGCTCTTCCGGACCGGCGACCTCCGCAACGAGAGCCGCTGGCCGAGGTTCTCGGCCCGGGGTTCCGAGGAAACCGGGGTGTGCAGCATCCTGGCGCTCCGGCTGTTCGTCGAAGACGACACGATGGGCGCGCTCAACCTCTACTCCACCAAGGGCGACGCCTTCGACACCACCGACGTGGCGTTGGGCAAGGCGTTCGCAGCCAACGCCGCTGTCGCCGTGTTGGCGGCCAGGCGCGAGGAACAGCTGGAGCACAAGGCCCAGACGCGGAGCGTGATCGGCCAGGCCATGGGCATCATCATGGCTCGGTCCGGCGTCAGCGCCGACGAGGCCTTCGAGATGTTGCGAGCAGCCTCCCAGCGGACAAACGACAAGCTCGTGGATGTGGCGCAACGGATCGTTGAGCAACGGCCACCGGAGCAACCCGCTCGGTAGCCCGTCGGACCGAAGACCCGGTGGAGGCGTCACCCGTGTCTCCGTCAACGCGGTCGCACTCCGCGGGCAACAGCCGCCGGCTGCACGGAGATCCCGTCCGCAGGCGAGGGGAAACGGGATCAACCAGCGCTCGAGCGGCTCCTGGCGTCCTCACCGGTGGCAGCCAGCACGGCCCGAAAGGCGCTTCGTCCGCCATGGTCAGCGAGCTGTTCGATGGTGAGGGCGATCTCCACGCAGGACCCGTCCCGGCGCAGTGCCGGCACGTGCAGCATCGAACCCAGGATCGGCGGCTTGCCGGTGACCTGCAGCCGGCTGAACCCGGCGAGGTGAGCTTCGCGCAGCTCGGCTGGGATCAGCGCTGTGAGGCGCTGGCCGACCAGGGCCCCCGGCGTCCAGCCGAGGAGCTCGCCGGCCGCAGATGATCCAGTTGGCGTCATCGGCAACGATTGGGGCAGAACTTGTTGTTCCCACATCCCGCGGTGATGCAGGCGGGCGGCCGACCCGCCGACGTCAGTCACGACGCCGATCGCTCCGCACATCCGCCGCGCCAGCCGAGCAGATCGCCGACTATGTGCGGGGAGCAGGCGCTTCGGATCGCTCTTCCGTTCGCGGCCAGGGAAAGTCACGAATCCTGGTGTCGTGCGCTTGGGTAAGCAGGTCGACGACGTCGTCTCGGGCGACATCGATCTCGGGCTGTGGCTGGTGGAGCGGGAGGTCGGCGATCAGATCGCTGCAGCCGTGGCCGAGGAGATGGAGTTTCCGCGTAGCACCGCTATCTGGTCTGGTGCGCTCCTCGAGGACCGACGTCGCCGTAGATCACCGGCGGTCGATTAGTTGCGGACCGGGGCGCCCCGGTCCTCACCGTCACCGGCGGTGGCCGTCATTGCCATCACAAGGAAATGTATACCTGGGGCGGTCGAGGGTCAGGGATCGCCAATACCTGGTGCTCCCGATTCCGGCGAGATCACGGCTTCCAGCTCGCCGGGCCGACCGGCGATGACGCCGTCGACGCCGAGTCCGAGCCATTGGCGGTAGACGGTCCCCCGCTCCTCCTCGGCGTTCTGCGCCCACACCCACACGTCGAGGCCTTCGGCGTGGGCGCGCTGGACCACTTCGGTGCTCAGGACTGGGACGCCCGCCGATGCAGGCGGGACCTGGATGAGCGAGTAGTGCCCGGCGAGCGGTTTGCCGGCGAGCAACCACGCCTCCAGCTCCTCTCGCCCGGGTGACACGGCCACCTCGGGCGCCAACCCGTGGAACTCCTGCACCACGGCCGAGTCGAACGACACCACGACCGTTGACTCCTCCCGATCGAGGGCCTCCAGCTCGAGGGCGAGGGCCCGGGCCACCGCTCTGGGGTCGACGTGTTCGCCTCCCTTGATCTCGATGTCGAGGGGAATGTCGGGAAAGCGGGTGGCGACCTGGCGCAGGGTGGGGATGGCGAAGTCATCGGGTCGGTAACCCTCCGGCGGAGGCCGCTCACCGGTTCGGATGCCCCGGTAGGCGTACTCGGTGGCCTGCTGGTCCCGACACGGCCAGCACGACGACCACCAGTGGGCCGCGTCGAGGGCCTGTAGCTCGCCCAGCGTCCGCTCGACCACCGGTCCCTCCGCCTCCGTCGTTCGGTCGAGCGTTTCGTCGTGGATGACGACCAGCACGCCGTCGGCGCTCAACTGCACATCGAGCTCGAGCACGTCGGCCCCCTCGAGCACCGACTCGGCGTAGGCGAACAGCGTCGAGTGCGGATGGGCGTGATCGCCCCCGGCGTGGGCGATGTTGAGAGGGAAGCTGCTCGCCAGCAGGTCCTGGACGATCGGAGCGCCGGCGGGGGCGCGGGCGGGTGCCACACCCCGTTCGCCGTCATCGCAGCCGACGAGGCACAGGGCGACGATGATCACGGTCGCCGCCAGCGACAGCCACGGGCGAAAGCGACTCACCTGAGTTCTCCTGTCCATTTGGACTTCCGCCCCGGTCCGCCTCGCCTTCGGCTCGTCCCAGCCGGGTGCGGACCTATTCGACCGCCGGCCCACCAGACTAGCCCGGGTGACCCGAGCGGCGGCGACGCCCACCACTGCTGCGCAGTCGGAGCCGGCCACGGGCGACGGCTGCCGCGGCGCCGCCGTGGAGGTGCGGAAGCTGTCACACCGCTACGAGACCGCCGGCCGGCCTCTGGTGGTGCTCGACGCCATCAGCTTCTCGATCCCCCCGGGTGGCTACGTCGCCCTGACCGGCGCATCGGGGGCCGGCAAGAGCACCCTGGTGTCGATCCTCGGCGGCCTCGAGCCGCCACAGTCGGGCCAGGTGCACGTGGGCGGCAACGACCTGCACGGCCTGGGCGGCGACGAGCTGGCCGCCTACCGGCGGAGCACGATCGGCTTCGTCTTCCAGCACTTCGGCTTGCTCGACACGCTCACCGCGAGCGAGAACGTCGAGATGGCCCTGACCCTCGCCGGCATCCGGCCCCGTGCCCGCCGCGCCCGGGCTCTGGAGCTGCTCGCCGCCGTCGGTCTCGCCGATCGTGCCGCACACCGCCCGGCGGCGCTGAGCGGTGGCGAGCGCCAGCGAGTGGCCATCGCCCGTGCCCTCGCCAACCGGTCCCGCCTCGTCCTCGCCGACGAGCCCACGGGCAACCTCGATGAGGGCGCCGCAACCCGCGTCCTGGATCTGCTCGAGCAGCTCCCTACCGATCGCAACTGCACCCTCGTGGTCGTCACCCACGACCGCGCCGTCGCCGAGCGCGCCCCCGTCCGGCTCCATCTCGTCGAGGGTCGGCTCTCGGCGCCATGACCTGGACCGACGCCATCCTCTTCGCGTCTCGAGGTCTGGTCCGCCGCCGGAGCCGCGCCGTGCTCACCCTCATGGCGGTCACGCTCGCCGCTGCCTTGCTGACCGCGCTGATGATGATCACCGAGACCGGCCGTTCCCGCGTGCTCGACCAGCTCTCGCGAGGCGGGCCGTTGGCCGGCATCCGCGTCGACGAGGCGCTCGGCGAGGACGAGGTCGATCGCGTCCGCCGGCTTCCCGACGTCGCTGCCGTGGTCCCGATCGCCACCACCCGGCTCCTGGTCGCCGCCGATGGTGAGGTGGTGGCCGCCGCCGAAGCCGGAACCGATGCCGATGCTCCGCCGATGGCGGTCGCCAACGCCGCCGCCGAGGTCGAGGGGGTCGTCGGCGTCGACCTCGGCCAGGCCGACAACCTGCCCATCACCGTGCTCGCCGGCCGCCTTCCCGGCATCGGGTCGACCACCGAGGTGGCGGTGGACCAGCGTTGGCTCGAGCGCCGGGGCGTGGCCCAGGGAGAAGAGGCCAACATCATCGGCTCCGAGGTGGTGCTGGGCACGCTGCGCGAGGGAACCGGCGGCCGGAGCGACCTTTTCGCCGTTCGCTGGACCCGTGCCCTCGTGGTCGGCGCCGTCGCTCAGGAAACCGCAACCGGGGCCGTGCTCGCCCCGCTGCCCGTCGTGCTCGAAGCCCGGGCCTGGGCGGCTACGAGCGGCGAGACGGGTGCTGGCGAGGACCTCGGCCCCGAGGCCGGGGACGACTACGAAGCGCTGTTCGTCGTGGCGCGTGGGCTGAACCAGGTCGACGAGGCCCGTCAGCAGCTGGAGGACCTGGGCCTGCCGAGCGAGGCGCCCGAGAACCTCATCGCTTCGGTCCTGCGCTACCTACACGTCGTCGAGCTCGTGCTCGCCAGCATCGGGGTGATCGCCCTCGTCATCGCCGCCCTCGGGATCGCCAACGCCCTGTTGGCCGCCGTGCGGGAGCGGCGACGCGAGATCGGCGTGCTCAAGGCCATCGGAGCCCGGGATCGCGACGTGCGCCGGGTCTTCCTCCTCGAGGCGTTCGCCCTCGGCCTCGGCGGCGGGCTTGCCGGCACGGCCCTCGGTTGGGCCATCGCCCGGGGCGTCGGCGCCGTGGTGAACGACTACCTGAGCGCCCAGGGCCTGGTCGGCGTCACGGTGGCGCTGCCCTGGGCCGTGATGGGGGGAGGCATCCTGGGATCAGCGGTGCTCGCCCTCATCGCCGGCACCGCCCCGGCGCTGCGGGCCGCCCGCCTGCCGGCGCACGACGCCATGGAGGAGGGGTGAGGCGCATGGGAGCCGGGTCAGGGCTCCTCGTGGTCGTCGCTCTCGCGCTCGTGGCCAGCGCCTGCGCCAGCCAGCGACCCGGCGTCCTCGAGGCCGAGGCGCTCCCGCCACCGTTCACCTACGTCGCCGTTGGTGCCAGTGAGACGGTTGGGATCGGCGCTGAGGACCCCGCCACCGAGGCGTGGCCCATCGTACTGTTCCGAAGCGCCTTGGCCCGGTCGGCCACCCTGGTCAACGTGGGCGTGAGCGGGGCGACGGTCCGCCAAGCGATCGACCAGGAGCTGCAGCCCGCCTTGGCCGAACAGCCCCGCCTCGTGACCGTATGGCTCAACGTGAACGATCTCGTGCGCCAGGTGCCGGTGCAGCAGTACGAGCGCGATCTGCGAACGCTCGTGGGCGCCCTGCGCCGGGGCGGTGCCACCGAGGTCCTCGTCGCCAACTCTCCGCCGGTGGCGGAACTGCCCTTGATCCGAGCCTGCCTTCCCGGTGGTCGGGGCTGTGAGCTTCCGTTCCGCCTGCCGCCCGCCGGAGAGATCACCGAGCGGGTCGCCGCCTACAACGACGCCATCTCCCGAGTGGCCCAGGCCGAAGGTGCTGTTGTCGTCGACCTCTGGGCAGCGACCGGAGGTTTGATCGACGACGCCCTGATCGCCGCCGACGGCTTCCACCCGAGCACCGAGGGACACCGCCGGGTTGCGGCCGCCTTTGCCGAGACCCTGGCCTCGTTGCCCGCCGCGGCCGAGCTCCGCTCTCCGGGCGGCGACGGCCCCGCCGGCTGATTTCGGACCGGCGCGGCTGATGTTGGGGAAGTTGTTCGCGGCCTTGGTGCTTCCGAATTCGTCACGAGGGCAGGTTCTGCGGGTCAGTTCACCCTCGCCCGGAGGCGCTCCGGTGTCGCGTCGGGCGGGATCCCTGTCAGGTGGCGCTCGAAGTCACCGACGATCGCTGTTACTCCGAGCCGGGATAGCACCGGGCGACGCGGACGGCGGAAGGGGTCCAGCGTGTTCGCAGCATCCGTACGGATCGAGGAGGCCGCCGGTGAACATCGGCGTTCCGTGGCCCGACCTCTGGGAGGCCGAGCACCGGGTACTCGTGATGCAGACGAAGCTCTACCAATGGGCGAAGGCGGATCCTGGCCGTCGCTTCGATGACCTTGCCAACCTTGTCTATGACCCGGCGTTCCTCGTGGTGGCGTGGCACCGGGTGCGGGACAACAAGGGCGGACGCACCGTCGGTGTCGATGGGGTGGCACCTCGCTCCATCGTTTCGGCCGGGGAGTTCCTCGCCGGGCTGCGAGCCGAGCTCAAGGCCCGTCAGTTCACCGCGACCCGGGTGCGGGAGAAGGCGATCCCGAAGGCGTCGCGCAAGGTCCGCCGCCTCGGCATCCCGACTGCCGCGGACCGGGTGGTGCAAGCGTCTTTGAAGCTGGTGCTCGAGCCGGTCTTCGAGGCGGACTTCAAGCCGTGCTCCTACGGCTTCCGCCCGAGGCGCCAAGCCCAGGACGCCGTCGCCGAGATCCGCTACCTCGGATCACGCACCTACGAGTGGGTGTTCGAGTCGGACATCAAGGGCGTGCTTCGACGAGATCGATCACACCGCTCTCATGAGCCGGGTGAGAGATCGGGTCGGAAACAAGCGTGTCCTCGGCTTGGTGAAGGCGTTCCTACGAGCCGGGATCCTCACCGAGGATGGGCTCAATCGGAACACGATCACCGGCACACCCCAAGGCGGAATCCTCTCGCCGCTGCTGGCCAACATCGCTCTGTCGGTGCTGGACGAGCACTTCACACGCAAGTGGGAAGCGCTC
>DASZDM010000094.1:0-3675 GCA_035942015.1 Acidimicrobiales bacterium
GGATGGCATCGACATCTCGGTTGACGGATCGGTTGCGACGGTCGCTGCATGGATGTCCGGATCGGCGCCTCAGGAGGGCTCTGCCTGCAGCCTCGAGTGCGGGCGCGTTACGCAGGCCGTGACACTGGACTCCCCGCTTCCGGAGTCGGTCAAGCGATTCGAGCCGGTGGCCGGTGCAGTGGAGGGATGCCGGATGGCTTGAGCGTCGGAGTAGTCCCTACGTGCCGGTCGGCACTGCCTGCGAGAGATCCCGACCCGCGGAGGGCCGTACCGACCCGGAGTACCGATCATCCCTTCGCGCTGGCGTGGCCAGGCGGCAGCCGGCAGCGAGTCCGCATCGGGTGGCGGACGAACTTTCGGTATCATCCGTCTCTATGGACGCCGTCCTGCGGTGTCCGTGTTCCTGTTGTCGGCCCGAGACGACAGGATAAGCGGGTGGCGCGGTGGTACTTCAACTGGCTAACCAGACTCATGTGGGCGTTCCTCATGGTGTTCTCAGGTGGCGCTCTCGCAGCCCTTCCCCTCACTTTGCTTTTCCATAGACTCGACCCGCCTAGTCCCGTGAACTACCTGATTTTTCTGCCCCTCGCCGTCGCCTTCTTCCGGGGTATGACGCTGGGATTCAAGACCAGCAAGCTCGGCATTGAGGTTCGGAACCCGTGGCGGAACTATCGATTCGCATGGTCGGAGGTAGCGGCCATCACTGACTTTCAGCCGGGGGCGTTGAAAGGAGCTGTCTGCCCGGCGCTCCGCGTCACTGAGCACGAGCGCTTGATCCCTTTGTGCGGCCTCGCAGTGTGGACCAGGCGTGGAGAGGAAGACCTGTCGCGCGCCTTTCGCTTGTGGCGCGCCATCTACCCGGTGCGCGTGGAACCCCGGCTGATCCCCGTAGCCCGACACCTCTGACAGTCCCGTGACCCCGCACCGACGTGCCGCTCGGGAGCGTCGTGGGCAACGAGCTGGGAACTGCGTCAACCACCGGCCGAACCGCTACTGATTTCCTGATCGGCGCGGACGCCCGGCCGCGCGAGCCGGCATAATGATGCTCCTAGGGATGTCAAGCCAGTCGCTCTCGGGGTAGATGAGCGAACACCTCCCGGGCGACGTAGCGCTTCAGACACCGCATGGCTTCCTTCTTCGTGAGGCCGTCCTTCATGCGCCGCTCGATGTAGTGCTTGGTGCGCGGGTCGTAGACGATGCGTGTCATCACGATCCGCCACAGCGCTGAGTTGGCCTGACGGTCGCCGCCGCGGTTGAGTCGGTGGCGCTCGTTCTTGCCGGAGCTGGCGTCGACCGGGGCACTGCCGCAGAGATGGGCGAAGGTCCGTTCGCTGCGCAGGCGCTCGGGGTTGTCGCCGGCGGCGACCAGCAGGGCCGAGGCGCAGTCGACGCCGGTGACTATGCGAGCGCATTTGCGCTCATCCTCGTCGGCCTCCTCGGTCTGACCCGAATTTGCCGGCTGACCGGGTCCTCCACGTTTCCGACTGGCCGTGGCGCTGGGAGGGGGAAGGCTTCGCTCGTGATGTCGGCTTCAAGCTGCTCTACGTGGTCGCCACGAGCGCCGCGGTGCTCACGTCAGCTCCACCTGATGGGCGCCTCGCGGACGCGCCCCCGAGTGCCCGCGCTAGGGTAAACGGCGGCCTGAAAGTTCAGCGGCAGCGCGGTTGGAGCTACCTGCATGCCAAGCGCTGGTGGACGCAGCACGGACCATCCCGGACTGACGAAGTCTGATTGGGGACATCTCCGACGCTGCGTCGAGCTGGCCGAGGAGGCGCTTGGCTCCGGGGACGAGCCGTTTGGTTCCGTCCTCGCAGCCGAGGACGGGACTTGCCTCGTCGAGGACCGTAACCGGGTGGCGGCCACGGGAGACCGGACCAGGCATCCGGAGTTCGCCCTAGCTCGTTGGGCGGCGGAGAACATGGGGCCCGAGGAACGTGCCCAGGCAACGGTCTTCACGTCGGGGGAGCACTGCCCGATGTGCTCGGCGGCGCATGGATGGGTTGGTCTCGGGCGAATCGTCTACGTGCATTCGTCGGAGCAGTTGGCTGGTTGGCTCGCCGACATGAGCGTTCCCCAGCCGCCGGTGCGGACGATCCCCATCCAAGACGTCGTTCCGGGCATCCTCGTCCAGGGGCCGATTCCTGAGTTGACCGCCAAGGTGCGTGACCTGCACCGGCGATTCCATCGGCGGGCATAGGTCCGAGGCAGGTAAGCACACCCGACGCCGTGTGGTGGGCCGGTGTCAGCGGCCCTGAGACCCTCCCCATAGGCGGACACGAACCTCCCCGCTGACGGCCACGAAAGTTCGCCACCGGCGACCACGAGAGCTCCCCGCTCCTGTCCCGTCTTCCGCTGGAGATCCACCAGCGGCAGCCCGCTCCTTGTTCGCTCGGCGTGCTCATTCGTCGAGGCCCCAAGGAGGGACCACGTGCAGCATGCCGAGGAGATCATGGAAATTCTCGAAGCATTTCGACTTGACCAAGACGTATCGGGCGGTCGGTCCCGCATGCGGCCAGCGGCGCGGTCAGCGTCAGCGGCGCGAGAAAGAGACGCGTCAGGCGGTTCCCGTGGGTTCCTTTCCAGGGGTCAGCCGAACTCGGTGACGACGTCGGCGCGCAGGTCCGGCGCGAGTAGGACGGCTTCGAGCTCGTCGAGGAATCCCCCCATACGAGCCCACGCCGCACCGACCGGCTTCGTCGACAACTGCACCCTGCAGTCGCCCGGCGCCGTGGTGGTCGGTGATCTTCTTCATGTGGACCACGATGTCGTCGTAGTCGGTGAAGTTGTAGGTCTCGGCGTGCGCGAACGTGCGAGCCTCTCCAACCGGCACTCCAGATGATCGATGACGATGACGCGACCAGCGCCCATGAGCCAGGCGGACTTGGCGGCGAAGAGCCCTATGGGCCCGGCTCCGAACACCACCACCACGTCACCTTCGACGATGTCACCGAGCTGGGCCCCGAAGTAGCCGGTGGTGAGCGCGTCGGTGAGCACCACCGCATCCTCGTCGTCCATCCAGTCCGGGATGGGACTGGGACCGACGTCGGCGAAGGGCACCCGCACGTATTCCGACTGCCCGCCGTCGTAGCCCCCGGCAGTGTGCGAGTAGCCGTAGATGCCGCCCACGGCGGTGGCATTGGCGTTCACGTTGTGGCAGTTCGAGTGCAGCCCGCCGCGCAGTAGAAGCACGACCCGCAAAAGACGTTGAACGGCACCATGACCCGGTCGCCGGGTCGGAGGCGCTGCACCGACGGCCCTCCCCTCCTCCACCACGCCGATGAACTCGTGTCCGAAGGTCATGCCGACTCGCGTGTCGGGCACCAACCGTGGTAACAGGTGGAGGTCCGACCCGGAGATGGCGGCCAGGGTCACCCGCACTATGGCGTCGTTGGGGTGCTCGATGGGAGGAAAGTCCTTCTCCTCCACCCGGATCTGTACGGCCCGCGGTACACCATCGCTCGCATCAGCGCCGCCTCGAGCACCGGCAGCCGTCCGTCCCACTCTTGTATCCCGAACGGTGGTGACCTCGCTCTAGAGCGCCCCAGCCACGGCAGGCCCGGGCCGGCACCGAACTGGCCTCGCGAGCTGCTGGGACCGTCAGGCGCTCAGAAGGTCGCGCTCGCCCCGGTTGCACCGCCGCCGCAGCTTGGCGATGGCCTTGTTCTCGATGTTTCG
>DASZDM010000095.1:0-4326 GCA_035942015.1 Acidimicrobiales bacterium
ATGGACTGGCGACGAGGAGTCGGCACATCTCCGCAGCTCGTGGTTCGCCGCCGGGCGAGTGCCATAACTGCCATTCGGCCGCCTCACCGTTGACGCCGAGCCGTCGGCCGCCGCGTTTCGAGCGCCCCGTGCTAGCGGCACGTATGCGCTCGCCAGGGAGCGGGCCCGGCGCCTCGAGGCTAGCGGCGGCGTGATCGGACGGCGGCAGCCACGAGTGCGGTGGCACCAAGGCCCAGAAGGACTCCATTGGCCAGTCCTTCGTGGCCGGTGACAGCCGTCACACCAAGCACGGCAGTCACAGCCAACGCTCCCAGCACAATTACGGTGACCGTACGAGGCGGCAGCCGGTTCGGCCCCGAAGGTGATGCGAATTCATGCCACAGCCACGCGGCGAGCCCGACGCCCAGGGCGAGTTGCAGCAGCAACAGTGCCAAGCGGGAAGCACTCACCGGGTGAACCTAACCGCCGCGAGCCCAGTGCGAAGGAATGATCGGCGCCGTCTGGCGCCGTCGAGTCCGACCCTCCGCTGATCGCAACCTCACCCCTGCTGATGAGGACCCAGGCCGAGGAGCTGGCGACGCTGGTGACGGGGCATGCGCGCCAACGCGGCCAGGGGAACAATCAGAAGAAGGGCGGCTGCCGAGAGAGCCCGCTCGAACGCGACTACAGCCACGCCACCTGCCACGAAGAGCACAAGGCCGGCACGGACGATCCATACCTCGCTCGGAGCCATCATGCTGGCGGCGCTTCGCGAACCCGGGGGCAGCTGCCGCCAGTCTCTCCACCAGGGCTTCTGGGCATGAGCCTCCGGCTCCCGGCTTCCTCCGACGCCTGTTGGCGTCTCTTTGCCGACGTACGGACGACTCCTCACGGAGTATGCGAGAGCGGCGAAAATCGCAGCCCATGCCAGCAGAAGGATCATCGCCATCACCACAGCAGCTGCCGTCTCGCCGATCGCGGCAACGATTGCCGTGACGATCACCATGACAACACTGGATACGACCGTCGCCCAACCGTAGGCCTGCTGTTGCCTACCGGACGCTCCGCTGAGGTCCTCACGAAATCGAGTCGCGGCGTCTCTGGCGGTGGTCACCCCGTTGGGCGTACCCGGCTCAGCGGACGGATAGACAGCGACCCGTGGGAATGGCCGACCGCCAGAGCGTTGGTGCCATCGATTGGGCCCCCAGCCGGATCGGCCGCGTGAATGGTCGGGGCTAAGTACAGAGCGACGTGACCCGTGACGTGAATGTGGACGGAGGCCCCGCCCCGCGCCAAGGCGCGCCGAATGCCAGCTCTCGGTGCCGAAGATCACGCCGATCGGACGTTCGCGAGCGGTGGGCGTCGGGGCCAGCCCCTACCGGCAGGATCACCGCGGGACGCGGACAACGGCACCTCGGACCGGGTCAGAACAGCTTGCGTCGTACTTGAACCTGAATGCCTGCCGACTGAAGTGCTCGGATAACTTCGGACGCTGAACGCCAGCTCGTGGTCAGGACAACCTCCTCGTTGCCGAAGGCGCTGTCATGACCGAGGACGACATCGGTTTTCACCCCCAGCGGAGCGAGCCAACTTCGTGTAACTCTCACCGGACCGCTGAAGGTCATCGTTCCCGCACTTTGGGACTCGAAGCGCGCCCCGTGACGGTCAACGACGAGTCGCCCGATGAATCGCCGGAGGCCGACGCCAACTGAGACGCGATCTCGCACGAAAATCGCCACCTGATCCTCCTCGCTCACCCGCACAATGCGGGCTCGCGCGGCGCGGCGTCACGCCGATCAGGAAATCCGAGCGGTGGGGGGCTTCCATGCGTTGAGGCGCCGCCGCTGTCGGAGGCGCGCGAGCGGCACCTATGCGTGGCGCCGCCTTCTCCCAAGCAGCCTCCTCCATCTTGAGCTTGCGGCCTGCCGACCTTCGCTGATGGGGGCGACAGGCGCAATGCCCGCGAGTCGCGCCCGGAGTGCAGCCGCCTCGTCCTCTGTCAGTTCTACCCCGATGGAGTATCCACAGTCGTGGAACGTCCCGAGCTTGCGCCCGCTGTCATCAGAGAGTTCTACGTGGATGGACCACGGTGCATACCTCCGAACCAGATGCCATCCGTCCTCGTCCAGAGCCACTTCAATGCCCATTCCGGGGTCGCCGTGATGCTGCTGACGGCCCATATCACGGAGCTTCGCTTCGACGGCAGCAATCTCGGGTGGCATCTCCGCGCGGTCGTCCGAGTACGCGTCGATGACCGCACGAGCGACAACCGGACGAAGCACGTCGAGAACGGCACGACACGCTGCCTGCGCCTCAGTTCGATCCGTGATCCTCTTCCCCACGGCGTAGGTACTGCGCGCATCCACGCACACAGGGTGCCGGGTCGTCGACGTCCGAGGCCAGCGCGAAGACGCGTTCGGTGCTCCTCGCCCTCGACGCCGAGCCCTCGGCCGCCCCCGCTGGCGGCCAGGGAGATCGGCACGTCGGTGCGGCGTTGCCCGGTCGCCGTCTCCATCCGACGGACACCATCGATTTCCCCGGCCGGCTCCCTACTACTCCTGCAGCACCCGTCGTGGCAGAGTTCCCCGGTGCCGCCGCCGATGCTTGACATGGTTCTGTCGGCGATCACGGAAGCACTTGCTGCGCACGAAGCTGACGCAGCGACCGTGGAGGCGGTGCGAGAGGACCCAGTGGGGCTGTGGAGGCTTGACGTGACACCGCGCGCCGCTGGCGCGGCGCCGCTTTCCGTGATCGGTGCCGAGGCCGCCAACAGCGACGAGGTCACCCTCACGTTCGGCGAGACGCACTTTTACATCGGGGGGGAGCCGGAGGAGGTTGCAGGATGTGTGCGGCAGTACTGTGACGCTGTCTTCTGGGGACGCATCGAGGAGGCCGGGCTACGCTGCGTCTCGAGAGCGAGACTTACTCTGCCGTCCGGCGAAGTCAGCACAGTGGGCAGTGTCGGTTGGCCGGTGCGGTGGCACCGCCGGCGCCGCACCTACCCGCCGTACTCTCCGACGCTCGGCGACTAGGAACGGGACTCCCCGAGGCTGGCGGGAGCGGCACATCGGCGCTACTGACGGCTTTCTGGCCAACGCCACCCAGCCTCGTCGTGTGGGAAGGGCTTCGACCCTCTCGCAATCACGCGCCCGTTCCACTCAACCGTCCTGAGGCCGTCGGCACAGAAGTGGAGCCGATCGCCGACGTAGAGGTTCCCAGGTCTCCATAGGTGGAGGGGAAGTAGGTCGACTGCGGCGTGGAGCAGGCGTCTCACACGAACAGGATGCCCCGACCGGAACTACCAGAGAGGATCGGCGTCCAGGCCCGCGATCCGGGAGCTGAATCGTGCCCCCCATGGCGCGTCGAATGCCGGGTCGCCGGCGGGCGAGCCAGCGCGAAGAAACCTTCGGTGCTGCTCAGCCTCAACGTCGAGCCGTCGGCCGCCCCCGCTCGAAGGCCAGGGAGACCGGCACTTCGGGGCTGTCCTGACGGGGTCGTTCGGTGCCTCAGGCGGGAGGCAAGCACCTCACTCGACGGAGATGAGGAGGGGACGGTCCCATGCGCTATCGAAATCCAAGTGTCCAATTTCGGTACGGCGAAGGTGCTGGAACTCGCCAGGCTTCCGTTCGTCGCCCGCCCAGCAGATCAGAAGGCTCACAGATCCTGACTCGAGAGCCAGCTCGACGTACCGACGAAGCGCAGCCATCGCAGTCATGCGCTCCGGATCGTCGGCATTCTCACCGTCCGACAAGAAGAGGCAGGCGCAGCCAGCGTTGACTTGGTACACGTGCGGTCTCGCCATTCGCTTCAAGAGGGCCTCGTACCACTGCTGAGCGCGGCGGCGGAAGAAGGCCGCCCTCGCGTGCACCTCGCGAACCTCGAAGCCCGGATAGTCGTCGGATGGTGGCACGGTCGGCTGTGGGTGTTCCGTCCCCACGTAGATCGCTAGGCACACAGCGCTTGCCTCTTTCGCTCGCCTCACACCGCGGTGACGTCCCGCCGTCGCTACGCCGCCCATACTGGCGGCTCGCCAGCGGGCAAGGCCAGCGCGAAGAAATCTTCGGTGCTCGTCACCCTCGACGCCGAGCCGCCGGCCACCCCCGCTCTAGGCGAGCGAGATCGGCACGTAGGGACTACTCCGACGCTCAAGCCATCCGGCATCCCTCCACTGCACCGGCCACCGGCTCGAATCGCTTGACCGACTCGGGAAGCGGGGAGTCCAGTGTCACGGCCTGCGTAACGCGCCCGCACTCGAGGCTGCAGGCAGAGCCCTCCTGAGGCGCCGATCCGGACATCCATGCAGCGACCGTCGCAACCGATCCGTCAACCGAGATGTCGATGCCATCC
>DASZDM010000096.1:0-2039 GCA_035942015.1 Acidimicrobiales bacterium
GCAGGCAGTGCGGCGGTGGTTGGTCTGCCGGTGGCGGCGTGGGCGGCGTCGAGGGCTGAGGCTGCGCCTGCCGACGGTTGACCGCGCCGCTCACGTAGTTTGGGACTCATGGTGTTGGCCACAGGAGATGGGCGCAGAACCAGATGGGCTGGATCGAGGCGTGGGCTGGGACATCTTTAAAACTCGGCGGTTCACTCAGGGCTACCTAGAGGGGCGACGGATTCGAAGAGCCGACGACGTTGCGGACAAGATCCGGGCTCAGTCCGGCCTGGCCGACCAGGAGATCGAAAGACTTCTTGCCGAGGACGGTGTCGCCCTAGAGATGATCGACGCCGCCCTTGATGTCGCCCAGCGCACGGAAGATGAAGGGAAGCGCCGCCTGCTCGCCGTCGTGGCAGCTCGAGCGCTGTTGGGCGTTCCGCTGGAGCAAGCGGACCACTGGCGGACGCTGATGAGAACCGTTGCGGAGATAGAGACCGTCGACGTTCACCTGCTGGCGTGTCTACGGCGTGGAGAGGAGGCGATGAAGGGGCCGATCCGAGCCGAGGGCGTCAAGGGCTGGCGTGGCGATACGGTCCTCGTCGAACCGTCGATTGCAGCGCTCCAGCGAGCTGGTCTAGTCGCTGCTGTGGGTATCGACGGTGGCGGAGCGAGCAGCGGTGGGCAGGCCATGTACGGCACCTCTCGTTACGGTCGCGTTTTCCTCGACTTTCTGCTCGCGGACGACGACTCGGCCCACTATTTCGAGCCTTCCTAGCGAGCTCGACGCCGAAGCCCCGCCCGCCGTTGCCGCCCCGATCCGCCGGTGGCGTTCTCGGTCACGAAAGCCACCACCCGCTTCCCCTGCCGGCCCCGCCCCTGAGCTTGGCGGTAGGCCGCCTGGAACGCTGAGGCGTCCTCCGCCCAGGCGGAACCGCCGCCGGCACTGGCCCCGGCGTGGGCGGCGAGGGAGGACCGTCGCCGGAGACGTCGAGCGCGATCACCATGCCGGTTGGCCCCACTCGGGTGGCGGCCGGGACACTGAGGAGACCGGTGCCGGCTCCGACGTCCAACACGCGGTCCCCGCTCGACATGTCGGCGCCGTCGACGACGCGCTCGGCCAGATGCGCCAGTGAGCCCGCCGTTGCCCGCCGTTGTGCCTCGGTCAGGCCGGCGTCTCGACCCTGCGTCAGCCACGTAGCCCAACGGTCGAGCTTCGGTGCGCCACTCTCGGTCACCCCAGTCAGTATTGCGTGCGCGACGGGTTGCACGCCCTCTGTAGGCGGACCGAGGTGCCGATCATCAGCGGGTCGGTAGCCTCGGTCCGCCAGGCCGCCGGCCGCTCCGATCAACCATTCGGCGTCGCCCTCCACCGGCACCTCGGGGAGGATCGACCTTCAAGTGCTTGCGCGGCGTTCTGGGACACTCGTGCGTCCGTCGTCACTGCGCCCCTGACCACCGGGTCGCGGCCTGACGTAGCATCTTGCGGTCGTGGTAGCGGCGCCGGCAGAGGTTCCCGCGGACGTGCTTCGCGCCGTAGAAGCGGCGTGGTCGCTCGAGCTCAGCGGCGTGGCGGCGCCACTCCACCGGGGCCAGGAGTCGGTTGCGTTCCGCCTCGGCGCTGTCGTGCTCCGGATCGGTCCCGCGTGGAGGAGTGAAGAGGAAGCGGAGTGGTGCTACGCAGTCGCTTCCGAGGCGAGTCGCCACTACCCGCTTGCGCTGGCGCCGTTGCGCACTGCACACGGTTCGGCGACGATCCGCGTCGGCGGGCACCCTGTGTCGGTCTGGCCCTTTGTCGATGCCACCGCCGGTGAGACGGGCAACGGGGTCCAGGCAAGGCACGCGGCCCAGGTGCTCGCTGGCCTGCACTCGGCACTGAGTCGCGTCACGATGCCCGCACGCCCCCCGGTGAGCGCGACCACAACAGCCGTCCCGGGCCTGGATGACGCCCAGCTCGACGTTTGGCTCTCTGAGTTCCATCTGGACCGGCCATACGTGCACCCGCTTCATGTCGACTACTACGTCGGCAACGTCCTCGTCCGAGAGGACCGCATTGTCGC
>DASZDM010000097.1:0-1811 GCA_035942015.1 Acidimicrobiales bacterium
CACGTCGACATCAGCTGAGCCACCGAGCCCGCTGCACCGATTGACCGGCACTACGGTCGGATCCTGACGATGACCCCGGCGCTTCGCCGGGGTCATCGCCGTTCCGGTCCCCTCGCCGCCCCTTCGCCTCCCATGCCGCTCCCGGTGCGTGCGCCATCTCGGTCAGGTCCCTCCCGGGGCCCCGTCGGGGGTGCCCGACGGGTCAGTGCCGGCGCCTGGGTCTCGCTGGCAGCCGTCGCCGTGCCGGTGGTCCTCGGGGCCGTCCTGCCCCAGCTCACCTCGGCCTTCGCCTTCCGCGACCTGGCGCTGTTGCTGTTCGCCGCAGTGCTGGCGGCAGTGGCGTGGCTGCACCCGTCGGCGTCCATCGTCACCACCGTGGGCGCCTTCGTGTTCTCGGCCCTGCTGCGCCGGGTGTTCCCCGCTGCCGATCCGTCGGCGGACATGGCCGCCATCTTCCCGTTCATCGTGGCCATCCCCCTCGCCGTGCACGGCCTGCGCTGCTCCAAGCCGGGGGCGGTCACGCTGCTGTTGATCTGGACCACGTTCGGCGCCGCGCTGGCCGTGGGCACGCCCCTCGTCGCTCTGGCTGGCTGGTTGAACTTCGCTGTGCCGCTCCTCGCCGCCTTCGGCGTTCGGCGGATCCCCTCGGGGCTGTCGGTGTTCGCCCGGGCCACCGTGATCTGCGGCTCCATCGCTGCCACCTACGGCATCATCCAGTATTTCGTGCCCTTCTCCTGGGACGTCGCCTGGCTGGCCCGCTCGGGCCTGCGCAGCGCCGGCACCTTCGGTGAGGCGAACTTCCGCCCGTTCGGGACCCTGCCTGCGCCCCAGACGGCAGCGACGTTCAGCGCTGTGGTGATCTTGCTCATGGTCTTCCAGCGCCAATTGGTGCAGCCTTCCGCCCTGCTCCGGGGCTGGGCCCTTTCCTCGTCAGCGGTGTTCCTCCTGTTGACCCTCGCTCGGAGCGTCTGGGCCGGATTGGCGGCGGCCCTGGTCGTGGGTGTACTCGCGACCCGAGGCCGGCCGGCACGCCAACTCCTGCCCTTCGTCGCCGTGGTCATGGGGTTCGTGCTCTTCGCTCCCCAGGGTGACATCGTCGTGGAGCGGGCCCAGACGTTTACCAACCTGGAGGAAGACAGGAGCTACAACGCCCGCCTGGACCTCGTCGAGCGGACGGCTGCCCTCGCCTCACCGGTCGGCATCGGCTTGGGCAAGCTGTCCTCGGGCAGCCGCGCGGCGAGCGACGCCAGTCTCGACAACGGCTATCTCGTGGTCCTCGGCGAGTTGGGCCTGGTGGGGCTCGTGCTGCTGGGGTGGGCCCTGCTGTGGCTCACGCGCCACTCGCGCCCCCCTGAGTACGGGTTCCTCAGCCTGCTGCTGATCACGGCCGCCGGCAGCTTCGTGTTCGGCAACCTCCCCGGTCTGCTGCTGTGGACGCTGGCCGGCGCCGGCCGCGGTTCCGACCAGCTGGCCTCGCCCAACCCCGGCGCCGGTGGAGGGTCCCGGCAACCGGTGAGCCGGCGGGCTCAAGCGAGAACCCTCTCGAGCACCACTACCTGCTGGTAGCTCAGCCACTCGCGGAACGCGCTTGAAGGCGTCGTCCAGCGCCCCCAAGGTCAAGCTCAGCGGGCGAGGTAGCGGAAGACCTGGCGGTCGAGGATGCGCAGGATCTTCATCTGCTCCACCCTGATGGTCGCCGACCCGAAACTGGACCCAGCGCCTCGATGTCGCTCGCCGTGGGCGGATGCTCATCGACGGTGCCCAGACGCGGGATGCCCAACCGTCCCACCAGGAAGCGGCGGGACAGGCGC
>DASZDM010000098.1:0-4625 GCA_035942015.1 Acidimicrobiales bacterium
AAAGTTCGGATTTTTTGCCCGATGGCGCCCCCAGCCGCGCCGGTAGCGGGGGAGTGGAAGCGAGGTGCTTCGAGCTCCAGGAGGAAACGTGGCGTACTTCGATGAGGCCATGTCGACGTTGCAGCGCCGGGGCTTGATGAGCCCCCCGGCGGACGGGGTGGTCAACGTGATGGCCGACCACCTGGAGGCGCTCCCCCTGGCCGCCCACCCGGTCACGCGACTTTCGCTGACGTAGCCCACACAGTCACGAGTGCTGGAACACCGCAATGGGTAACTGAGGCATGAGAACATGTACGAAACGAGGAGGAACGCCATGGACGTCTATTGCACGAGTCGAACGGTCGGCGGAACCAACCAAGCACGTCAATCGGCCGCCGCGGTGACCTTGTTGGTCGCCGCCGGGGCGTGCGCCGCCACCACCGCGATCGGGTGGCCCCTGTACCAGACGCTCCTGGTGCTCGGAGCGGTGACCACTCTGGCGTGGTTGATCGACGGCAGCAGCCAACGGATCATGGGCCCTGCCCTGACCGCCTTGGCCGTGGGCGGCGGCATCACCCTCTACCGTGCGCTGGACATGGAGGTGGCCAAGGGCGAGCACGCCATCGTCTATCCGATGATCGGTGCGGCTCTGTTGTTGGCGTCGTTGTTCAACCCCCTCGCCATCCGAGGTGCAGGCACGTTCCTGCTCGTCGTGGGCGCGGTGGCCACCATCAGCACGCCTTGGAACCCCGGGTGGACTCTTGCGGTCGCCCTCGTCTCCTGGAGCCTGTGGGAGTTCGCCCGCATCGCTCGCGGCGGAGACGACGAGGCACAGCAGGGACCGGTCCATGCCGAGAACGGCAGCGGTACCCGCATGCCGGTCGGCGCCAGCCGCTAGGGCACGTCAGAGAGATCTGTCACCCCCGCGGCCGCTTCGACCGTCCAGCTCACGCACCCCGGCCACCAGGTGGTCGATCTCCTCGGTGGTGTTGTAGCCGTGGGGGGCGATCCGAATCCCGCCGCCCCGCGGTGAGCAGACGATCCCCCGATGGGCCAGGACCCGGTGCAGTGTCGCCGGGTCGTGGCCCTCGAGGCGGAAGGTGACGACGCCCGAGCGCCCCTCGGGGGAGCGGTCGGACAAGACGGTGGCGCCGGCTTCGGCCAGTCCGGCGCAGGCGCGGTCGCACAGGCCGTCGACATGTCGCCAGATCACCTCGACGCCCACACGTTCCAGCAGATCCACCGAGGCACCCATGGCGTGGATGCCGGCAGTGTTGGAACTGCCGCCCTCCAGGCGCCGGGTGTCGTCGTGCCAGATCAGCTCTCGGTTGTCCCACTGCTCGCGGTGGGCGACCGAGGCCCATCCCGGTTCGAGGGGCCGTAGGAGGTGCAGGCAGCGGCCGGCGACGTAGAGCACGCCGATGCCCTCGGGGCCGAGCAGCCACTTGTGGGCATCGGCCATGGCGAAATCGACACCCCACGCCGCCAGCTGGGCCGGGACGACGCCGAGGCCCTGGATGACATCGGCACACAACAGGGCACCGACGTCGTGACACGCCGCCGCCAGGCCGGCCAGATCGGTGCGCCATCCCCGCCCGAACTGCACCCAGCTGGTGCACACCAGCTTCGGGGGTGGGCCAGCGGCCATGGTGTCGACGAACGCCTCCACGGGCAGGCATCCACCCTGCCCCCGGGGCGTCACCAGGTCGATCACCACGCCTAGATCCTCCAGGGCCAACCAGGGATAGACGGTGGAGGGGAACTCGTAGTCGGGCACGACGACCCGGTCACCGGGCCGCCAGGTGAGGCCGTTGGCGACAAAGCCGAGACCCTCGGTCGTGTTCTTCACGAAGGCCAGATCACGGCAAGGGACCCCCATGAGCCTCGCCGCCGTGGCCCGCACCTCCTCCGCTCGGGCGCCGTGCTGCTCGACCACCAACGATCCGCCGGCCGCCACTCGCTCGGCGTAACCGCCCATGGCCTCCACCGCGGGGGTCGGGAGAGGAGCGACGCCGGCATGGTTGAGGTAGTTCCAGTGCTCGGTGACGGGGAAGTCGCTGCGGGCCAGGGGCGGAGTCATGTCGACGTGTGTACCAGCGCCGGCGAGTCTCGGGCCGGTAGCTCGGGTTCGCCGCGGTGGTGGTAGCGTCACCTTCCCGGGGCCGTTAGCTCAGTTGGCAGAGCACTTGCATGACGCGCAAGGGGTCGGGGGTTCGAATCCCTCACGGCCCACCCGGAAAGCGCAGGTCAGAGGTTCTTTCCTCGGGTAAGGAACCTCCCCAGAATGATCACTGAGGGCCAGTGATCACAGAATGATCACACCCTGTCCCTGCCGGGGACTAGCCTGATCACCGATGCGGGGGCGCGTCTTCCAGCGGTCCAAGGGTCGGGGCAAGCCCTGGTCGTACGCCATCGACCTCCCCCGCGTAGCCGACGGCAACCGCCGCCAGCGGCTCAAGGGCGGTTTCCGGACGCGGGCCGACGCCGAGCGGGCCCTGGCGGAACTGGTGGTCGAGCTCGATCGGGGCACTGCGGTCGATCCGAGCCGCCAGACGCTGGGGGAGTACCTCGACGACTGGCTGGCCGCCGTGGAGCCGGCGCTACGTCCGACCACCGCCGGCCTCTACCGCAGCGCGGTCGACAACTGGATCCGACCCCGGATGGGTCACCTGCCCCTTCAGGAGGTGACCCCCAAGCACCTCCAGGACCTGTACTCCGAGCTGCTGGCCTCGGGGCGGGTCAACGGCTCGGGCCCCCTGTCGCCACGTTCGGTCCGCCTGGCCCACCAGGTGCTCCGCCTCGCCCTGGAGCGCGCCGCGGACTGGCGACTCATCGCCCGCAACCCGGCGGCGGCCAAGCTCGATCTCCCCCGGATGCAGCACCAGCCGATGCAGACGTGGACGGCGGAGGAGGCCCGCCACTTCCTTGCCGCCACCGCCGACCATCGCCTGGGCGCGCTGTGGGCGCTGATGGTGTCCACCGGTTTGCGCCGCGGCGAGGCGCTGGGGCTGCGATGGGCCGACGTCGACCTCGACGCCGGTCGCCTGTCGGTCGTCCAGACCGTGGTGGTCGCCTCCAACCAGGTCTACCTCTCCGAGCCCAAGACCTCGGCGGGCAGGCGGTCGGTGTCGCTGTATTCCGACGTTGTCGCGGCGCGGCGCCGCCACCATGTGCGCCAAGACCACGAACGCGAACTCGCCGCTACGGCATGGCAGGACGCCGGCCTCGTTTTCACCACTAGCCTCGGCTCGCTCCTGCACCCGCGTAACGTGGCCCGGGACTTCCACGCCGCTGTCCGACGCAGTGGCGTTCGACCGATCCGACTCCACGACCTACGCCACACCGCGGCCACGTTGGCCCTCACGGGCGGTGCCAACCCAAAGCAGGTCCAGGAGATGCTGGGCCACGCCCGGGTGGCCATCACCCTCGACGTCTACTCACATGTCAGCCAGCACATGCACACGGAGACGGCCGAGAGGGTTGGCCGTCAGCTCTTCGGGGCGGAGTAAGGGCACCGGCCGGCGACGCCCCGAGTTCACCCCGAACCGCCGCCATGGTCACGCCCCGCAGCTTCCGCGATGAAGAAACGCCCGACGACGGCGTCGTCGTCGTGCGGGGCGGACTTCACAGCCTGGCGACCGAGAAGGTTCGGGAGCTGTGCGAGGAGAGCCTGGCCGATTCCGGCTTCTACGGGCTGTCGGTGTTCGCAGCGCTCGACAGTGACGTCCCTGACCTGTGCCGCAGCGTGCCGCGCCTACGAACACCCGGGACGATCTGGGTGGCGACGTGCGGGGAGCTCCGCCAACGAGGCTTCCGGTTCCTGGCCACCGATGCTCGTCCCCATTTCGACATCGTGCTCGCCGATGTGGCGCCCGGTACCATCGAGTCACTCGTCACTTGCTTTACCTCGATGCCAAATCCGGCGAAGCAGCGATGAAGTCGAGACCCAGGGAGATCGGAATGGTTCGCCAACTGACCGTCGACTTCAACCGACTGTTGCGCGACAACGTGATCCGAGGAAACGCCCGTCGAGCCGTTCCGGGCACCGTGATTGCAGTCGGGGAGACCGTGGTGGTCGGTGATGACGACTGGGGCGTGGCCCCCGCACGGGTGCTGGAGTACGACGAGTCCAGCGGCGCCCTGGTACTGGAGGTGCTCGCCGAACTTCAACCGGAAGCGTCGGCCACCGTGAGCAAGTCCGCCTGACCGGACGTTCCGTCGGAACACTTCAGTCGTCGCCGGCCTCACCTTCGCCCTCGCCTTTGTCGAGCCTGAGTTCTCGGGCGAGACCCTCGCTGAGTCCGTCCTCGCCGGAGCTCCCCCGCTTGGCCCGCCGCTCCAGGTCCTCGAGATGATTGGCGATGGACCGTAGCGCCGTCTGCCACTGGCTCAGGCCCTGGAAGGAATGCGCCACCAGGGCCTCCACCCGGAGGTTGACCGCCGAGGTGATCCGCTGCTGGGCCTCGGTGAGGTCGATGGGGCCGAGCTGGTCGAGAAAGGCCTGCAGGCGCATGGACAGCAACGCCTGGTGGTACGGCTCGCCGAAGACCAGGTCGACCAACAGGCCCAGCGCGGCGCCGAACTCCTCGGCGTCGGGGGTGGCCAACTTCACCGGCACCCCGGGCTGGTCGGACCACGGCGGAGGA
>DASZDM010000099.1:0-3344 GCA_035942015.1 Acidimicrobiales bacterium
ATCGGACGGAGGAGGTCGTTGAAGAACTGGTGGAGCTCCTCATCCGGCTCGGACCAACCGAAGCCGCCGTCGGCGTCCTCGATGTAGCCGTCGAGAGAGCAGTTGACGACGTAGATGAGCCGGCCGCTCACGACTCGGAACCGGCGTCCGCCTTGGCCGCCTTCAGAGGCGCTACCGAGGCGTCGAGGGCAGCGACCAGGATCGGTAATGCCATCACGAGGCCGGCGACGCACCTGCGGATGATCGATACCAACACCCACGCATGATGCTGGGTTGCCGGCGGTCGAGGCCAGCGCGACTGATTGATTGGTGCGCGTCGCCGAGGACCGGCGGCGAGCTCAGCAGCCTGCCGGTGGCGCTGACCGGCACGTATGCGGTCTCCAAGGGGCGCCCGGCACCTCGGGGCTAGCGGCGGCGTGATCGGACGGCGGCAGCCACGAGTGCGGCGGCACCAAGGCCCAGGAGGACTCCATTGGCCACTCCTTCGTGGCCGGTGACAGCCGTCACACCAAGCACGGCACTCACAGCCAACGCTCCGAGCACAATCACGGCGACCGTACGAGGCGGCAGTCGGTTCGGCACCGCAGGTGATGCGAAGTCATGCCACAGCCACGCGGCTAGCCCGACGCCAAGGGCGAGTTGCAGCAGCAACAGTGCCAAGCGCGAACCACTCACCGGGGCGAATCTAAACGCCGCGAGCCCGGCGCGAAGGGATGATCAGCGCCCTTGACCGGACCCCGATGATCGACACGGAGGCAGCATCGGTCGGTCCGGAGCGGCACGTGCGGCACTTCTATGACGGTGGTCGCTGTCGACTCTCCCACTGTTTGAGTGCGGCTGTCGCGTGGCGCGTCTCCCGACGCACGATGATGAACCCGGTTGCGCCGCCAAAAACTATGAGGACGCCTGCGGCCAACGTCACCCATAGCACCGCCTCCCGAAACGACATCCACAGGAGGGGAGTCCACAGGAGACCAAGGAATGCGGCCCGCACCACGGCGTAAGCCGTCGGGTGCTCACCGGCCCAGCGCTCCGTACGCGTCGGACCGCCCTGAAACTGCCACTCACGCAGCGTCTGGTCGATGTCAGGCACCGTCACAGATTGCCGGGCCGCCGGTGCGCGAGGCCAGCGCGAGGAAGCGTTCGGTACTCCTTACCCTCGACGCCGAGCCGTTGTCCGCCGCCCCTCGAGGTCCGCGCGAGCGGCACGTCGGTGCGCCTCGTCGCCAGGTGTACGCGGACGGCTTCAGAGCCGGCAGGCGGGCTCCTGCGGTGGCGTCGGCCGGCGAGAGCCGCCTCCGGTCGCGACCCTGCCGAGCGACGACGCACCGGCGATACTTGGGTTCTCGTCGGCGCCTCCGGCACTCGCCTACGGCGTAGAACGAAGATGGTGCGCCGCTTTCCAAACGGCGCCAGGAGCGGCACGTTCTGGCTTCGCCGCCAAACGTCACTCGCAGCTGCCGAAGCTCCGGGGTCGAGGGGGCTAGCAGCCCGGTTCACTGGGAGGACAGCGGTTGTCTGCGGGTCCATTTCCACAACCACGTACCCGGGAGGTGCGATGGGCGTCCGATCGGGCTCGCCCTCGACGACGTACCTGGGGTTGATGGTGAAACTTGCCACCTTCGAGGTGTCTTCCTCACGGCCTCGAACCTCGAGGTGAACCGGTGCCGCTCCACTGACCACCCGTCCGATCGGAAGGCGTCGATGAGGGCACGCTCGACCTCGTCTACCGTCCCCGGCACGTGGTAGCGAAGCCTGACGGACGGGCAGCTGTCGAAGCACAGCGGGTTGCCGAAGTCCATGACCTCGACGAGCCTCGTACCCCGGGGCAGGTCCACCGACGAGAGGTAACTCGCGAGCTTGCTGGGCATGGGAGGCGTCACCGCCCACAACAAGGCCGCGAGGCCGGCTCCGATCGTCCCCACGACCAGGGCCGCCGGCCGCCGGCCAGGGTGGTTTCGGGACATCAGCCAGGTGAGCAATCCGCCGCCGCCGGCCAGGATGGCCGGGGCGTTGAACCACCCGAACCGTGTGCCGGCGACACCGAAGAAGAACGTCAGTACCCCGGCGATGAACAATAGGGGGAGGACGAGTCCCAGCCGCCACGTCCAACCCAGCCCGGACCGCCACCACGTTCGAGAGCTTGGGGCGGAGCTCATACGGACGACCATCATGCCTGGGCATGATCTCTGTGTTGCCGTCGACCCCGCGGTCGGACTCGGCCGACTGCGACGCTGAGTCTGACCACGGCCCACCGTCAACGGCGCTGATTTGCTCGTTTCAGATCAGACCAGCCGTTTGTGGACTGAAGCGGCGCCCAGTCAATGTGGCCGCTCGAGGCCATTCGGTGGACCTTGGGCGTCATACCGGAATCGGCGCCCGCTACCTTGGGCTGCGTGCGGCGTGTGGCCGGCGTCACTGCCGGGATCTTCGTACTGCTTCTAGTGGCCTTCGCTGCGTTCGGCGCGTGGCCACAGCTAGGCCCCCGTTCGAAGCCCTCAGAGAGCAGCCCCGAGGTGGTTGCTGCCCGACAACGTGACGAACCGGCGATCCGTGCACTCGCCATGGAACTGGTTGCAGGCCCGGTGACCCAGGCGGTGGGTCCACGAGCTCGGCAGGTGCATGAGCCAGAGGTCACGAGCCGCTGCGAACAAGGTCAGCATGACTGGAAGATCGACACCTCCTACGACCTGAGGTGCAGCGTCTCCGTGGCCACCACCGTGGCCGGAGAAAAGGCGGACTTCCGCCAGGCGATGCTTGCTCTGCACGATCGGCTGGAGGCCAGCGGCTGGTCAACGACGGGTACCAACATCCGCCAGGTGGTCATCGACTATTGGGATCCCTCCTCCCAGCGCCCCTACCCCGGCAGCCCGAGTGGTGACGACCGCTACACCCAGGCCGATCTTCCCCGGCTGTGGTATCAGCACGCGGGTGGTGCCGAGCTGGTGATCAACTGGACCGACTCGCCAGACCCCTTCGAAGCGGCGGCAGCACTGCTGGCGGAACACGAGTACGCCGTCATCTTCACTGTCCGGACCTTCTACTTCTGGCGCTAGTGGTGCTGCCGATAAGTACATCAGTGTAAGTTTGGGCCGAACTCGCGCCCCGACCGTCTAGTCGTCCACGACCGCTTAGGTGGCGCTCCGTACGCGATGATCGGCGGGCTGCCGGTCTCGGCGCCCCCCTACCTCGGTGACGCCAAAGATCGAAGCCTCTTTGTGTCAAGAGGCTGTTTCGGAGCGCGCCGAGGCAGCGCCGGTGGCGGTGGGCGTAGCGTGGTGGTGGGTCCGGGAAGTGACTTGTCCGAAGAGCCGGCCGTTCAGGATGCAGAGCCGGTCACGCTG
>DASZDM010000100.1:0-4357 GCA_035942015.1 Acidimicrobiales bacterium
CAGCGTGACCGGCTCTGCATCCTGAACGGCCGGCTCTTCGGACAAGTCACTTCCCGGACCCACCACCACGCTACGCCCACCGCCACCGGCGCTGCCTCGGCGCGCTCCGAAACAGCCTCTTGACACAAAGAGGCTTCGATCGGCGTCAACCTCGCTGTCCGTCTATGGCGCCTGCTCCCGGGGGCGCAGGCGCCCCGAACGCTTCTTGGCCCTGGCCGAGTGGGCGGTGAGTGCCCCATGGAGTGGTGGGATTTGAGGGTGGCGTAGAGGGTCCACCCGCGAGGGGGGCCATCGCGGGATCTTCAGCGTGTTCCTAGCCGGGATCACGAAGGAGACGACCACGATGGCCCTTGACCAGTCTGCACTCACTGAGCTGCTGGACGCGCTGCGCTCCGGTGGAGACCTCGACTTCATGCGCGAAGCCATGCAACTCGTGCTGCAAGCCCTCATCGACTTGGAGGCGACCGAGAAGATCGGCGCCGCCCGATACGAGCGCAACGCCAACCGCACCACCCACCGCAACGGCAGCCGATCCCGGTTGCTGTCCACCAAAGCCGGAGACGTGGACCTGCAGATCCCCAAGCTGCGCCACGGCAGCTTCTTCCCCGCCCTGCTCGAGCCCCGTCGCCGCATCGACCGGGCGCTGTGGGCGGTGATCATGGAGGCCTTCGTCCACGGGGTCTCGACTCGCAAGGTCGACGATCTGGTCGGGGCTCTCGGCATCGACGCTGGGGTCTCCAAGAGCCAGGTCAGCCGCATCTGCACCGACCTCGATGGTGCCGTCGCCGAGTTCCGGGAGCGGCGGCTGGACCACGTCGAGTTTCCCTACGTCTTCGTCGACGCCACCTACGTCAAGGCCCACGACGGCGCCCAGGTGGTGTCCAAGGCCATCATCGTGGCCACCGGCGTGTCGGCCGACGGCAACCGAGAGGTTCTCGGCCTGGCCGTGGGCGACAGCGAGGACAAGGCGTTTTGGACGGCCTTCCTGCGTTCTCTGCGGGCTCGCGGACTCACCGGCGTGCGCCTGGTGATCTCCGACGCCCACGAGGGCCTCCGGTCCTCCATCGAGCGGGTCATGCTGGGAGCGGCTTGGCAACGGTGTCGTGTGCACTTCATGAGGAACGTCTTGGCCCGGGTTCCCAGGGGTTCCCAGGAGATGGTGGCCGCCGCCATCCGCACCGTGTTCGCCCAGCCCGACGCGGCCGCCGTGGCCGATCAGCTCGACTCCATCGCCACCAAGCTCGGCCGGCAGTTCCCCGCCGTGGAGACGATGTTGCGAGAGGCGGCCACCGACGTCTGCGCCTTCGCTGCCTTCCCGAGCGCCCATTGGAAGAAGCTGTGGAGCACGAACCCACTCGAGCGGGTCAACAAGGAGATCAAGCGCCGCACCAACGTGGTGGGCATCTTCCCGAACGAAACCAGCGTGTTGCGCCTGGCGGGATCGATCCTGCTCGAGGTCCACGACGAGTGGCAGATCGCAGAACGGCGCTACCTCTCGGAGGGCTCGATGGCGAAGCTCTACGAGACCGACAACGATGGAGCCGAGACGAAGGAGGTGGGACCCAACAAGGAGCTGCTCGCCGGCTGACGAGCGGCCGCACTGACGCTGAAGGTCACGCCGGTGCTCTCATTTCCCACCACTCCGCGGGTCACGGCCGGAGCCCCTTGTCCAGGTCGTCCTGGCGGACCCAGCGCCGCAGCAGCTCGTTGGAGATCCCGAGCTCGAGCGACACGGCCCGCTGCGACTTGCCGGACGTCCGCCACAGCTGCACGGCGTGCGCCCGGTAGTCAGCCGGATACTTGTAGTTGGCCATCGGCTCATCCTCCTCGGGGTCTACGCCCCGATCGCGGATGTCCACGGAACCGGGTCAACTCCACCGGGGACGAAGTGTCGTGTGGGTACCGGGGCTTGACACTGGTGTCGCTGAGTCCTCCCCGTGATCCTTGGTGCGTCTGAATTTTGTGCCCCAGATTGTGCCCCACATCGAGCTGATGTGCCGAGGGTTGGGGGTCCCATGTCGCTATTGAGCGCTGCCTTGGCGCATATCGCGGGCAGGCGCGGTGGCCATAGGGACGTGCTATGGACGGAGGGCGTTGCCTCGGTGCCACTCCGGGGCGGCTTTCGCCGAGCCCACCTCCGCCGTGAAGAGCGAGGCGGTGCTCGAGTCCCTGAGCCCAGCCTTCGTCCCGCCCTGTCGAGAGAGCCCTGAGCAGGAGACCGCCGAGCGTCCGCCTACTGGCGTCGGATGGTGCAGCGCCGTGGGAAGCATGGGTTGGCTCTGGCTTGCGCAGGCTCGACGTGGCAGCGTGGATGTCAGCGACGCCTTCATGGCCAGACCATCGGTTGGAACCCCGATGGTCCCGTCTGGGTCGATGTGGTGGCATTCACCGACGCGCTCAGGCGGGGCGACACCGCCGCAGCGGTACGCCACTACGGGGGGGACTTCCTGCCCGCCTGCTACGACGACTGGGTGACAGCTGAAGGGCAGCGCCTCCGCTCGCTCTCCATCGACGCCTTGACCCGCCTCGCGGTAGAGGCGAACGAGGAGGGGCGGGACAACGAAGCCGTCGGCCACGCCCGGGATCTGCTCCGCGTCGACGATCTCCATGAGCCCGCCTACCGCGTCTTGATGGAGGCGTTGGCTCGACGAGGCGATCGCAGCGAGGCGCTTCGCACCTACCACCGATGTATCAACACGCTGGAGCGGGAACTCGGTGTCGGCCCAGAAGCCGCAACGGTCGAGGCGTACAACCGCCTACGCAGTGTCTCCGCGGCCCACGAGGCGACTGGTCAGGCCTCGATCGACATGCCTCGGTTGATGGCCTGAGTCGCCAGCGTGTGGCGCAAACGGTGAGGATGCACGTGGCCGATCCCGGCCCTGTCAGCGATGGCGGTGAGCCAGCGCTGCACGGCGTAGCGGTTGAGGGGTCCCTGCGTCCCTGAGAGCAGGTAGCCGTGAGCGTGGTGGCCCTGGGTTCGCCGGTAGTCGGCGAGCAGCTCCACGAGGTGGGGTGGAGTAGGACGTAGCGGTCGTTGTAGAGCCCGCACGGCTCCGCTCGAGGCCGCTCAGCCGCCGACCCCGGCGTTACTGGCGTGCTTCCCCCATCGGTCGACGTGGACCGCTACGAGGGGGTCGGGTCACCTCAGGGTCGCCCCCGTAGTGCACGACGCTGTCGCGACTTTTTCGCCGCCGCCCGTACCCCTGTGGCCACTTCCGGCGTTCACCCGTATGGAGGCGGGCAGTGCAACCACGAGATCTTGGAGGAACGACATGAGCAACCTGCGCAAGGTGATCACGAAGAAGATGGCGGCCACCGGCTTCGCCGGGGCCCTGCTGGCCGGCGGCATGGGTGTCGCCGCAGCCCAGACCCTGCCGGACGAGGAGCCGGTGGTCGACGAGACCCAGCAGACCGTCGAGGACGTCCTCGACGGCAGCGACGCACCAGTCGACGACAGCCAGGACCAGGTCAACACCACGGTCGACGAAGGTCAGGGCACCGTCGACGAGGGTGCCGGTGAGGCTGACGGGGCGATCGACGACGGCCAGGACGAGCTCGGCACCGTCGAGGACGAGGTCGAGCAGACCATCGGCGACGTCGAGGACGGGATCGAGGAGACCACCGGCACCGTCGAGGACGAGGTCGAGGAGATCACCGGCGACCTCGAGGATGAGATCGCGGAGACCACCGGCGACCTCGAGGACGAGGTCGACGAGGCCGAGGGCAAGGACAACTTCGGTGCTCGGGTGAGCGCGGATGCCCGTGGCGAGAGCGACGGCGTGCGCGGCGTCGACGGCCAGACGATCTCGGCCGAGGCTCGAGCCAAGGGTGAGGCCAAGCGGTCCGGCAACGCCAACGTCGGCGGCAGTGACGCCATGCGGAGGTAGACAGCGCACCGGCCTCCCATGGCCAGGACGACAGCAGCAGGAGAAAGGGGTGCGTCGGGGCGCCCCCTTTCTCCGCGTCGTGGCTCCTCCTTGCCTCGTCGCCTCGCTGGGACGAGGGCGATCTCCGCCGTTCGGCGGAGATCGCTCCCGTGTGACCTCGGACCACGCCGTTCACGGCGCAGGAACTCGACCGGCTGGTCGCTTGTTCGTCGCCCGACCATCCAGATGTGCTGCGCGGGCGCTCCAGCGACGGGGCCTTGCCGCCTTGCGGCGCCGTCTGGACGGTGGTGGCGACGGGGGCGACAGCCGACGTACCCTTTCTCGGTCCTACGACGTTCACCCAGATGATGAACCTCCTCGGCGAGCTCGACGATCAAGAACTGGGTGACGACGAGGAGCTCGCCGCGCTGGTGCGGGAGATCCGTGCCTTCGCCACCGGCCCAGCGCCCGAAGCCCGCCCCGCGCTCATG
>DASZDM010000101.1:0-18921 GCA_035942015.1 Acidimicrobiales bacterium
GGCCAGCTGTCCTCGTCCCGGGTCGACGCGCTGGCCGGCCAGTCCGGCCAGCGCCGCCGTCAGCCCCGCGCCCGCCGCCTCCAAGGGGGCGATCGACGGGTGATCGGCGGTGAAGAGCGAACGGACCCCTCGCGCCACCTGCACCACCCGGCTGGGGGCGATGGTGGCACCGAGCGTGGCGGCGGCGATGTCCTCCAGGGCATGGGCCTCGTCGATCACGACGACGTCGTGGTCGGGCAGGACCGCTCCGCCACTGGCGAGGTGGGAGGCGTAGAGGTGGCTGTTGACCACGACCACATCGGCTTGGGCGGCGCGCCAGCGAGCGTGCTCGGCGAAGCACTGGTCGCCGGAGGGGCAGCGCTGGGCTCCAGGGCACTCGGCTGCGCTGACTGAGACACTCCCCCATGCCTGGTTGGTGACCGCAAAGGGGAGGTCGGCTCGATCACCGCTCGGTGTCGTCGCCTCCCACTCGACGATGTCGTCTAGCTGGTCGGCATCGAACCCCGGGCCCTCCAAAAGGACGCCTTGCGCGGAGCCACCTACGGCGTCGGCCAGGGCGGCCCGGCACAAGTAGTTGGACCGGCCCTTCAAGAGTGCCCACGTGAAGTCGATGTCGAGTGTCCGCCGCAGGAACGGGAGATCGTGGGCGACGAGCTGCTCCTGAAGTGCCTTGGTGGCGGTGGCCACGACCACCGGTCGGCGGGTCAACAGGGCGGGCACCAGATAGGCCAGCGACTTCCCCGTGCCCGTCCCGGCCTGCACCAGCAGGTGGCGCCCCGAAGCAATGGCGTCAGCCACCTCCTCGGCCATACGCCGCTGACCAGGGCGGTCCTCGCCACCTCCGGGCAGGGCGGCGACGACCCGGCGCAGCGCCGAGCACAGGTCAGCCGCTCCAGCGCCCATCAGCTCGCTCGCTGACACCGTCGAGTGTGAACCGTCACCGCCATTCACAACGTAGCGCGAGGGAGGGGGCTTGCCGCAAGCGATCGAATCGTGCTGACAATGACCCGTTCGCTGAGCCGATGACGGCCAGGACCTATGGAGCGAGGAGTGTGGAATGGGTGCGTTGGCTTCGGCAGACGTCGACCGGCGAGAAGCGATGACCGAACATGCGGTGGTGATCGCTGGAGGCGGTCCGACGGGACTGATGTTGGCGGGCGAGCTGGCGTTGGCGGGGATCGACGTCGTCATCGTCGAACGACGCACCAGTCAGCATGTCGACGGATCACGAGCCGGGGGCCTGCACTCCCGCACCATCGAGGTGCTCGATCAGCGTGGCATCGCGAGCCGGTTCCTCTCGGCGGGTCAGGCGATGCAGGTTCAGGGCTTCGCCGGGATCCCGCTGGACATCAGCGACTTCCCCACCCGCCACAACTACGGGCTTGCGCTGTGGCAGCGCGACTTCGAGCCCATCCTGGCCGGCTGGGTCGATGAGCTCGGGGTTCCGGTTCTTCGTGGCTGCGAGGTGGTGGGCTTCGCTCAGGACGATGCCGGCGCCGATGTCCATGTGTCCGGCGACACGTCGATCCGGGCGCAGTACCTCGTCGGCTGCGACGGAGGACGCAGCCTGATCCGCAAGGCCGCCGGCATCGACTTCGTCGGCTTGGATGCCTCGACCAGCTGGTTGATCGCAGAGGTGGAGATGGACGACGAGCCGGAGCTCGGCATGCGTCCCGAGGGGGGTGGCATCGGTCCCGTCAACCGCCAAGAGGACGGAGGGCCGTTCGGAGTCGTACTGATCGAACGGCACGTCGAACACTCCGGCGAACCCACACTGCAGGATCTCCGGGAGGCACTTTTCGTCACCTACGGGACGGACTTCGGGACGCACAGCCCGTCCTGGATCTCCCGGTTCAACGACATGGCGCGCCAGGCGGCGTCCTACCGCCGCGGCCGTGTCCTGCTGGCCGGGGACGCCGCACACGTACACCCGCCGCAGGGCGGCCAGGGCCTCAACACGGGCGTACAGGATGCCGTGAACCTGGGATGGAAGCTGGCCCAGGTGGTGGCCAAGACATCGCCCGAGAGCCTCCTGGACACCTACCACACCGAACGGCATCCGGTCGGGGCCCGGGTGTTGCACAACACCATGGCCCAAGTGGCGCTGAGCCGGCCCGACGAGCGTCACCAGGCCCTCCGAGACACCATGACGGAGCTGCTCGGCATGGACGAGGCGCGCCGGAGCATCGCCGGGATGCTGTCCGGTCTCGACATCCACTACGACCTCGGAGAGGGACACCCGCTCCTCGGGCGGCGCATGCCCGACCTCGACCTGCACACCCCCCGCGGTCCCACGCGCCTGTTCGCCCTGCTGCACGATGCCCGGCCCGTGCTCCTAGACCTCGGTGAATCCTTCGGCTTCGACATCTCCCCGTGGGCGGATCGAGTCCGATTGGTCCACGCCAGCCACAACGGCACGTGGGAGCTCCCGGTCGTCGGCGAGATCCCTGTGCCCCCGGCCGTGTTGATCCGACCCGACGGACACGTCGCCTGGGCGGGCGACCTCTCGGACCAAGAGCTGCCTCGAGCACTCGGGACGTGGTTCGGAGCGTCCACTCCGGCTCATCAGAACCCGACCTCCGGTCGCGGTCACACCGGAGGTGCCGATCGACGTGACCGGGCAGCGAAGCAACAGGCACCATGAGTGCGTGAACGATCCGGCGCATGCTGCAGCTCTCATTCCGCCGGGCTTTGTCGAGCCGACGTTCGGGCAGAGACTGGTGGCTCGGTTGATCGACGCAGTGGTCGTGCTGCCGGCGATCGTGGTGATAGCAGCAGTCACCAATGGTGTGGTTCGGGGTGCGCTCGGCCTGGCAGGCGTCGCAACCTATGAAATTGCGCTCGTTGCTCGCCGCGGTCAGACGTTGGGGAAGATGGCCATGGGAACTCGCATCGTCGATCGGACGTCGGGGGCACTGCCATCTGTCCAGCAAGCCGCGGCAAGATGGATCGTGCTCATCGCGGGCTCAGTCGTTGCTCTCCTGATTCCAGAGATCGAGCCGTTCGAGATCCTCTACACGCTGGCCGTCCTGGTGCCCGTGTTGCGCCCACCTCTCCATCGGGGGCTCCACGACCTGGCTGCGGGCACGGTCGTCTCTTCTGAACATCGCTCGCAGGGCCCGGGATGAATCGACGCAGCGTGCGATCTGGGGCCGCCGACCATGGCAGCAGCCGCATCGAGCTACCGAAAGGTCTTGCACCCAGAAGCGCCACCGCCCCACGCCGGAGGCGGCGGCTAGGTTCGTCGGTGCCGCCGGCGGTTGTGATGCCCACAGGCGGCCCGCCCGTTGGCGGCCACGGTCTGACCGCCGGCGCTCCGGGGCTCGACGTGGTCGATCTGGCAATTCTCGGCCGGCTCGTCGCACAGGTCGTGGAAGCACTCCCGGTCTCGGACCTGCACGGCCCGGCGGGTGGCGCCGTCGAAGAGCCGCCGGGACACGCCCACGTCGATGACCCGGGAGGGTGCGTCGAAGACGTTCGTGACGGAATGCAAGCCGAAGAGCCTGGATTCCGCCACCTTCTGGCCCCGGTCCGGTAGGGTCCCGGGTCCGAACCAGGAGGCGAGGCGCATTGGTCCTGACACGTGCTCGGGCCCGCCGGTGGCCGACCGCCCTGGTGGGCCTCGCGGTGGCGATCGTCCTTGGTGCGGGGATCTTGGCTGCACTCGTGAACGAGCCTCGCTTCCCGGACGAGTGGGATCCGCGGGTGGCGGGCCTGGCTGACTACGTCGCCGGCGAGCGGGGGCTCGCCTTCGAACACCCTGTCCACGTCGACTTCCTGTCCGAGGAGGATTTTCGCCGAACCGTCACGTCCGAGGATGCCCAGCTCACTGTCGAGGACCGGGCCGAGCTCGAGCAGGGGGCCGCCTTCCTCCGCGCGACCGGCCTGGCCAGCGGCGACGTCGACCTCTTGAACTCCGCCAACGAGCTCTCGGGCGAAGCGACCCTCGCCTACTACGACCCTGCGGTCGAGCGGGTGACCGTGCGGGGAACCGAGCTCAGCGTCGGCGTACAGGCGACGCTGGTCCACGAGCTGACCCACGTGCTCCAGGACCAGCACTTCGACTTGGAACGCCTCGGCCAACTGCCCACCGACGGCGAGAACAACGCCTTCCTGGCCGTCATCGAGGGTGATGCCCTGCGGATTGAGGCAGAATGGGCGGCCCAGCTCGGCCGCCAGGACCGGGAAGCGCTCATGTCCGAACGGACCGAGACGGCTGGTGGGGTGGAGCTGGGCGAAGACGTCCCCGGTGCCCTCGTGGCCCTGTTCTCCTCCCCCTACGTCCTGGGGGAGCCCTTCGTCAGCGTGGTTCTCGACGAGCAGGCCGAGGAGGGCATCAACAAGGCCCTTCGGACGCCCCCGAGGACCGAGGAGCAGCTCCTCGACCCCTACGTCTACCTGGCCGGGGACGAGCCCCTGACCGTCGGGCGTCCCGCCGTGGATGAGGGTGACGAGGTGTCCGAGGAGGGAGACTTCGGCGCGCTCACATGGTTCCTGCTCCTCGCCGAGCACCTGGATTCCCGCCAGGCGCTCCGAGCCACGGATGGTTGGGGCGGAGACTCCTACGTCGCCTTCGATCGCGACGACCGAGCCTGTGTACGCAGTGCCTTTCGGGGAGACACGCCAGCCGACACCAACGAGATGGCGACGGCGCTCGAGCAGTGGTCGTCGTCCGTCCCGGCCAACGATGCCTCGGTCTCACGCCGCGGCGACGATGTCGTGCTGGAGTCGTGCGATCCTGGCACCGATGGGAAGGCGGACGGAGGTGGCGGAGCCGAACAGGCCCTGCTCTACCCGGTCACCCGGACCTACTTCACACTCGGCGCCCTCCAGAGCGGAGCCGACCAGGCGCTGGCCCGCTGCATCGGAACCCAGTTCGTGCTCGGCCTCACCACGGCCGAGCTGCTCGACTTCAGCGAGGTTCTCGCCGACCCGCAGGCCCTCGCCGATCAGAGCCAGCGAGCGGCCGCCGCGTGCCGGTAGACCTCGACGGCGCCGCCCGTGCGTGACACGCTGCCTACATGGATCCACGCATAGCCTTCTTGTTCTACCTCGCCGCCGTGGTCTGCTTCGCCGCGGCCACCTTTGGCGGCAACATCGGCGGCGGCCGGCGCTCGGTCAGCCTGGTGCCCCTCGGCCTGGGCCTGTGGCTCTTCCCCCTGATGTGGAACACCGGCACGACTGCCTTCTGACTCCGCCTCCCGTTCATCTCCACTATAGATCGCCCTTATCGTCAATTCATATGCGCAATTTTCGGGTCCGCTCTGGAATACTGGGGCAAGTGAAAGAAAGCACAAGCACCGCGGAGCCCGTCGTGCGCCTGCTGCCCCGATGGACGCAGCAGGAGTGGATGTGCGACGCCGCCTGCAAAGGTCACACCGAGCATTTCTTCGCTCCCCACGGCGAGCAGGCCGAGGCCCGGGAGCTCCGGGAAGCCATCGCCCGGGCGATTTGTGTGACGTGCCCAGTCCTGCTGCCCTGCCGTGAATATGCCCGGCGCCATCGTGAACATGGCTATTGGGGAGCGGAGAACGACGACCAGCGCACGGAAGCTCGTCGCTCTCAGTCGCTTCGCTCCATTCGAGCGAGCTGATTTTCGGTCTCACTTCGTTCGACCGAGGTGACGGCGCTTCTGCGGCTAGGCACCGCAGGGGCGGGTAGGTTCGCTGCGATGGCGGAACTGATTGGGGCTCGTTACCGGCTCGGGGAGCATCTCGGCCAGGGCGGCATGGGCCAGGTGTGGGAGGCCGAGGACATGGTCCTGCGACGCCGGGTCGCCATCAAGGCCGTCGACCTGCCACCCCACCTCTCCTCCGAGGACCGTGAGGGACTGCGGACCCGGGTGCTGCGCGAGGCCCGGACGGCGGCCCGCATCGACCACCGCTCGTCGGTGCAGGTCTTCGACGTCCTCGAGGACGGCGACCGCATCCACGTCGTCATGGAACTCGTGGCCGCTCCCACGCTGGAATCGCTGGTGGCGCGGGACGGGCCCCTCGAACCGGATCGGGCTGCCGGCCTCGGCCTCGGACTCCTGGGCGCCCTCGACGCCGCCCACGCCGCCGGCATCGTCCACCGAGACGTCAAACCGGCCAACGTGATGATGCTCGAAGACGGCGGGGTCAAGCTGGCCGACTTCGGGATTGCCTCGGCCAAGGACGACACCCGCATCACCGCTGCCGGGCTGGTTCTCGGCACCCCTTCCTATATGGCGCCGGAGCAGGCCGAGGGCCGGACGGCCGGACCACCCGCCGACCTCTGGAGCCTGGGCGCGCTGCTCTACTACGCCGTCGAAGGGGTGGCTCCCTTCGAGAGGGGAGAGGCCCTGCCCACGCTCAATGCCGTGCTCCACGACCCTCCCCGCCCCATGGAGCGAGCCGACGGCCTGGCCCCGGCGGTGACGGCGCTGCTGGCCAAGGCTCCCGAGGAACGGGCAACCGCCGCCCAGACACGTCGCGCCCTGGAACGGGTGGCCCGTCCCCCGCAGGCTATGGCAGCGCCTGCAGCGGCGGCGTCAGGCCCCACCGTGGTCATGCCGGCGGCCGCTCCCGACCAACGGAACCGCCATGCCGCCGCCGCTCCGACGACCGCACCGAGCCGACGCCCAGCGATGGCCGGGAACCGGGCGTGGCTCGTGGGGTTGGCCACGGCCGCCCTCGTGGCCGCTGTCGCCCTCGTCCTGGTGCTCAACCTGGGGGGAACAGACACTGCCGGATCGTCGGAGGACGCCGCGCCACCCGTCACTGATCAGGCCGCGCCGGCGCCCACGGAACCCCCGGCCGGTTCCACCGACGAGCCCGTCCCCACGACCGCTGACTCCGACCCTGTACCGACGGCGGCGCCTGAGGCGGATCGGCCGGCGGGAGTCCCCGGCAACTGGGAGCCCTACGTCGACGATCAGGTCGGTTACAGCATCTGGCACCCGCCGTCGTGGGAGCCTCGACGGGGACCGGCTGCGTCGACTGATTTCGTCGATTCGGCCACCGGCGACTACCTGAGAGTCGACTCCGTGAACAAGCCCGGGGATGACCCGGTGGCGGCGTGGGAGGCATCGTCCCAGAGCTTCGCCAGCCGCTACGACGACTACGAGGAGCTGCGCATCGAACCTACGTCGTATCAGGGCTACGACGCCGCCTTGTGGGAGTACACCTACAAGGGGCTCCATGCCACGAACCTCGGCATCGTCACGCCCAACCGTGGCTACGCCCTCAATTTCCAGACGGCCGAGGGGCGTTGGGACGACCGCCAGACCATCAGAGATGCCTTCGAGTCAGCGTTCCGCATCGGCGGAGGGGAAGGCGGCGACGGGGACGACTGAGCAACGAGCGGCGCCGCTCGGGGCCCGGGCCCTCAGACCGATGCTCGCGTCGTGCGTAGCCGGCGGATCTTGCGTGAGGTGAGCCAGAAGGCCCACAGCATGAACCCGAGCAGCACGGCGTAGGCGATCGGTCGCACCCAGCCCTCCACTCGGTCGTAGTTCTGGCCGAGCTGGTAGCCGGCGCCGATGAAGATGGCGTTCCAGACGGCGCTGCCCACGACGGTGTAGGCACAGAACTGCACCAGCGGCATCCGGGCCACACCGGCGGGCACTGACACCACACTTCGGACGAGGGGAATGCAGCGGCCGAAGAGCACGAACTTGGTGCCATGGCGCTCGAAGATTCGCTCTCCTCGCTCGTAGTCCTTCTGACTGAGCATCACGAACCATCGCTTGCCGGCCAGCTCGTGCAGCCGCTCGGTTCCCACCCAGGCTCCCACTCCGTACAGGAGCAGCGCACCAACCAGCGCACCGATGGTGGCAGCCACCCATGCCAGGACCAGGTTGAGCTCACCTCTTTCTGCCTGGAAGCCGGCAAAGGGCAGGATCACCTCCGAGGGGATGGGGGGAAAAAGGTTCTCGAGGGCCACGAGCATCCCCACGCCGACCTCGCCGATCCCTTCGACGATCCGAAATAGCTGGTCGCTCGCGGCGGCCATCACCGGCACCTGTTCACCGGGGCCCCTGGTCGTCGGCCGGCTGCACGAGCGTGCTGGGAAAGTCCTTGAGATCGCCGGCGGGAGCGGTATCCCACGTCCTGAAGGTCAGGTCGGTCTGCAGGTACACGGCGATGAGCTCGGCCACCCGCCGGATCCCGTCGAGGTGGGTCCGCTCATAGCCGTGGCTGGCATCGATACCGAAGCCGATGAGGGCGGCCCGCGTCTCTGCCCCCGCTTCCAGGGCCGACGCGGCGTCGGAGCGGTAGTAACCGTAGACGTCGCGGCGGTGGTCGATGCCGTGGTGACGGCACAACCCGGCCAGCCGGTGGACCAGGTGGTAGTCGAACGGCCCACTGGAATCCTGGGCGGCGACGTTGACGGTGTGCTCGGTCGAGGCCTGGTCGGGTGCCACCACCGAGATGTCGATGGACACCATCTCGGCCACGTCGGCATCGAGGCCGTGACTCGCACCCAGCCCGACCTCCTCGGCGATGGTCACCAGCAGGTGGGCATTGACGGGAAGCACCACGTCGTGGTCGATGAGCGCTTTGAATGCTCCGAGAGCGGCAGCTATGCCGGCCTTGTCGTCCAGGTGGCGGGAGTTCACGTAGCCGGCAGGGGTGATCACGGGGGAAGCGTCGAACGCCACGAAATCGCCCACGTTGAAACCGAGCGCGGCCAGGTCTTCGGCGCTGTCGACCACCTCGTCGACCCGTACCTCAACGCATTCCCAGCCGGCGGCCTGAGTGTCGACCTCGTCCCCCCAGCGGTGACCACTGGCCTTGAGCGGCAGTATCGTGCCGCTACGGGTGCGCTCCAGGTCCTCTACGAAGATGGTGACGCGTGCCCCCTCGGCGAAGCGGGCGTTGTGGGTGCCGATGGGCACCACCTCGAGACGCCCGTTGTCCTTGAGGCGCTTGACCATGCACCCGATCGTGTCGGCGTGGACGATGATGGCCCGATCCGGTGCGTCGCCGTCCTCACCCATCAGTTCGGCGCGCAGCACCCCCCGCCGGGTGAGGTCGAAGGGCATCCCGAGGGCGGCGATCTCCTCGCCCACGAGCTGCATGACGTGGTCGGTGCGGCCCGAGGGACTCGGGATGGTCAACAGCCGGACCATGACGTCGACCACGTAGTCCATGTCGATGGGCAGCAGCTTGGCCCGCTCGGGTTCAGCGGGAGCAAGGCGGAAGGGCACCACGAGAGCTTAGGGCCCGGCGCCTGATCTCGAAGAAGAGGAGGTGACCGTGGGGCTCCATCCCCGGGGCAGGCCGCGGGTGGAGGGAAAGAGGAGATCGAGAAATCGCTGCACGGTGGGTTGGGGCTCATGGTTGGCCAACCCGGGGCGTTCGTTGGCTTCGATGAACACGTAGTCGGGACCGTCGACGGCCGGCACCAGGAAGTCGAGACCCGTCACCGGTAGCTCGAGCACGTGGCTGGCCCGCACCGCCGCCTGGGCCAGAGCCGGGTGGAGCTGCGCAGTCACATCATGGATGGTCCCTCCGGTATGGAGGTTGGCGGTTCGCTGTACGGCCAGGGTCTCACCGTCGTCGAGCACGTCGTCGAGGCTCCGGCCGGCGGCGGCCAGGGTGTCGAGCGCGTTGTCGTCCACGGGAATGGCCGACTCCCCGTCGGTCGCCGCCGCCCGGCGCCGGCTCTGGGCGGCGATGAGGTCGCTCACCCGATGACGGCCGTCCCCCACCACGGTCGCCGGACGGCGCACTGCCGCCGCCACCACCTCGTGGCCGATGACCACGATGCGGAGGTCGTCCCCCGGACACCACTGTTCCAACAACACGTCGTCGCAGAGGGCGCGAGCCCGTTCCACCGCCCGGTGCAGCGCATCGACGTCGGTGACGCCCACGGTCACGCCCGCCCCCTGCTCCCCCCGGGCCGGTTTGACCACGAGCTCCCCCACCTCGGCCAGGAACTCGGCATCCGACTCGTCGCCGATGGCCGAGCGCCCCCGGGGGACGACCAGGCCGGCGGCGGCAACCAGGCGACGGGTGACCCGCTTGTCGTCGCACCAGCTCACGGCCACACCCGACGTGAGCTGGGAGAGCGACTCCCGGGTCACCACTTGGCGCCCACCGTGGGTCAGCCGCAGGAAGCCGCCCTCGGCGTCGACCACGGCCACCGCGATCCCCCGCCGACGGGCCTCGTCGGCGATGACCCGTGCGTAGGGGTTCAACGCCCGGTGGTCGTCACCGAGGGGGCCGGAGAACAGGGGCTCATTGATCGGGTTCTTGCGCTTGACGCAGAACACCGGCACCCGCAAGAACCCCAGCTTCTCGTACAGGGCGATGGCCGGACCGTTGTCGTGCATGACCGACAGGTCGAGGTGACGGCACCCTCGCTGGGCCAGCCGGTGGCCCAGAGCCGACACCAGGGCCGCACCCAATCCAGGCCGCGAGCTGCGCTGGTCGACGGCCAGGCACCACAGGCTGGCACCGGCATCGGGGTCGTCGATGGCTCGACGGTGGTCGATGCCGGTCACCGTGCCGATCACCGTCGACTGGGCGGTGTCCTCGGCCACCAGGTGGCAGAACCGCGGGTCGTTCTGGTTGGCCACCAACACTTCCGATGGAGCCATCACCATCCCCGCCTGGGCGTACAGGCGGTTGACCGCTTCGGCGTCGTCTAGCCCAGCCATGGGGCGAATGACCACCCCCGGTGGGGGCCGGGAAGTGAGGCCCGTGTCGCCTTCGGCCGGGTCCCCTTTGGCTACGAGCGACCGCCGGAAGGTGTATGACGGGTCGACGAAGAGCTCTTGCGGTGCCCGACTGACCAGCACGTGTGGCTCAGGGTGGTAGAGGCACACGTCCCGCTGGCCCAGCTCTTCGGCACGAAGCTCGGCGGCGAGGGCGTGGTCGTCGGAGAAGGTCTGGCCGAAGACCAGACGTCCCCACCCGCACTCGAGGGCGACGTCGCTCTCCACCGTCAATGCACTCCCTGGGCCTGGAGCCACAGCTCCAGAAGGCCGAGCTGCCAACACGTGTTTCCGCCGAGAGGCGTCAGCGCCTGGTTGGGCGCTCGGAGGAGGGCCTCGACCGCACCGGGGGCGAAAAGTCCACGCTCTTTGGCGGCGGGATCGTGCAGGGCCTCGGCCACCAGTTGTAGCTCAGCGCCTTGGAGGTGGGAGAGGGCGGGAACAGGGAAGTAACCCTTGGGCCGGTCGATCACGCCGGCGGGGATGACCTGGCGTGCCGCCTCTTTCAGCACACCCTTTCCTCCCGATGCCAACTTGAGCTCGGGCGGGCAGGTCGCCGCCAGTTCCACCAGCTCGTGGTCGAGAAACGGGACGCGCGCCTCCAGTCCCCATGCCATGGTCATGTTGTCGACCCGCTTGACCGGGTCGTCGACGAGCATGATCTGGGTGTCGAGCCGCAAGGCCCGATCGACGGCGGTGCCGGCACCGGGCCGGCCCAGATGCGCAGCCACCAACGTGCGACTGACATCACCGTCGAGACGCCACTCGGGGGCCAGCAGCGCATTGACCTCGGCATGGCTCCGATCGAAGAACGCCGCGGCGTAGGCGTCGAGAGTTGCGGCTGCGTCGTCGGCGTCGACCCCGGCCAGCGGCGGGTACCAGTGGTACCCGGCGAAGACCTCGTCGGCCCCCTGGCCCGACTGCACCACCTTGACGTGTCGACTGACCTCCTCGGACAGGAGATAGAAGCCCACGGCGTCGTGGCTCACCATCGGCTCACTCATGGCCACCACCGCTCCCTGCAGGGCCGGCAGCAGCCGGGCGCTGCTGATGCGGAGTTGGTGGTGATCGGTGGCGAAGGCGTGGGCCACGATGTCGCTGTAGGCGAACTCGTCGCCCTTGCGCCCTCCCGCCTCCTCGAAGCCCACACTGAAGGTAGCGAGCCCGCGCTGGCCGGCCTCGGCCAGGAGGCCGACGATGAGACTCGAGTCGAGCCCGCCCGAGAGCAGGACTCCGACGGGGACATCGGCGACCAGCCGGCGCTTCACGGCCAGACGCAGCGCCGCCAGCACGGCGTCCTGCCAATCGTGCTCCGTCATCCCGCTCTGGTCCGGTCGGCGTTCGTGGTTCGGTTCCCAGTAGTGGATGTTGCGCCTGGCCCCGTCCGGCTCGACCACCATCACCGTGGCCGGAGGCAACTTGGTCACGCCGGCGAGAATGGTTCTGGGCGGGGGAACCACGGAGTGGAAGGTCAGGTAGTGGTGCAGCGCGACGGGGTCGACCGTGGTGTCGACGCCGCCGCCGGCCAAGAGGGCGGGCAGGGTGGAGGCGAAGCGCAGGCGCTTTCCGGGCCCGGCATCGGACAGATAGAGCGGCTTGATGCCGAGGCGGTCACGGGCGAGCACCAGGCGGCCGCTGGCCCGTTCGACGAGCGCACAGGCGAACATTCCCTGGAGGTGCCCGACGAAGTCGGTTCCCCAGCGGTGATAGGCCTTGAGCACCACCTCGGTGTCGCCGGTGGAGAAGAAGCGGTACCCCTCCCCGGCCAGTTCCTCGCGCAGCTCGGGATAGTTGTAGATGCAGCCGTTGAAGACGATGGCGAGACCCAGCTCGGGGTCGACCATGGGCTGGGCCGCAGCTTCTGAGAGGTCGATCACCTTGAGCCGGCGATGCTCGAGGGCGATCCCGCCCTCGGCCCACACGCCGGCGCCGTCGGGTCCCCGGCAGTGCATGGTGGCCGCCATGCGGGCAACCACGCCCACATCGGCGGCTCCGTCAGTCCGGAGCTCTCCGGCAAAGCCACACATCTCCCGACCGAGGGTAGCGGGCGTGGCCGGGGGCTCCCGGCTTTGTGTGCAGCGATGGTGATCCTGCCACCAACCGTGCACACAAAGTGCGCCTAGGGGGCGAGCACGGCTCTCGCAACGAGGTCAGTGCCGAAGGTGGTGACGATGGCCAGGTACAGCAGGCCGGTGGCGGCCATCACCGCCGAGTAGTAGCGCTCCTTGAGCGCCGCCCGGGTGACGGCGCACAGGGCGATGGTGCCGAGGGCACACGCCAGCCAGAACCAGCCGAGCAGGCCGTTGTAGCCGTCGTCGATGGCCCCCGACAACACGGACAGCATCCCGGGCGGCAGGAGGAGCAGCCCCACCTCCACCGGCCACAGGGCGGCGAGGAGGCGCACCTGTTCCAGCAGGGGGCCCCGGGCCAGGCCCGGCTGGACCAGGTACCAGTGGCCCAGCAGCATGGCGTCGGTGACCACGCCGAGGAAGGCCGCACCGCTCAACGTGCGGGCCACCGCCAGGAGCGGCTCGCCGCCGGCGTCGAGGCCGGCGGCCACGAGCCCGATCACCCCGATGGCCGGCGCCACGACGTCGAGCGCCGGCGGGAACTCGCCAACGGGCTTCGGCTCCGGCTGACTTTCGCCTCCCTTCTCGCTTCTGGCCCCTTCAGCGGTGGTGATCACACCCGCTGGAGGGCCCAGATCGGTAGTGCGCGACGTCATCGCCTCGATCCGGGCTGATTTTCGGGCCTGCTCGGTCCGCTCACCGGCCACACCGGCCCGGCGCCGGATCACCGAAACCACTAGGGCCGCACCGGAGGCGAGGACCACGCCGGCGGCAGCGATGTCGCGCACCGGGACGGGGCCTAGGACGGCACCGACGGCGATGGAGAGGGCGGCGAGCACCAGGTAGGTGGCCCGAAGCAGCCACCCGTAGCCGATACCCACCTCACGACGCCGGGTGGTGACCCAACCGAAGAACAGGCCGCCCACTGCCCAGCCCAACAACACAGTGGCGGCGTCAAGGCGTATCACTTGCGGCGACCGTACCGCCCGGCGTGTCAACCGAAGGCGCATCCCGGCGTCTGTAGGGACGATGATGGCCTCGATGGCGATTCGCCGGGGTACTCCGCCGGCCGTTGCGGCATCCGTGGAAGACGAGGTCGCCCGGCTCCATCGCCAGCACTACCGCTCGCTGGTACGCCTGGCCGCCCTGCTGCTCGATGACCTGGGCTCCAGCGAGGAGGTGGTGCAGGACGCCTTCGTGAAGATGCAGCTGGGCTGGGGCCGCCTCGCCGATCCTGCACGGGCACCGGCCTACCTGCGTAGCGTTGTACTCAACGGGGCCCGGTCGACAATGCGCCGTCGCCAAGTGCGGGCCCGTCACCTCCAAGCCGTGCCGCCTCCGGCGCCATCGGCCGAGGCCGGCGCGATGGCCGCCGACGACCACAGCCGGGTGGTGGCTGCCTTGCAACGACTTCCCGCCCGCCAGCGCGAGGCGGTGGTGCTGCGGTACTACCTCGACATGTCAGAGGCGGAGATGGCCACCGCCATGGGAATCTCTTCCGGTTCGGTCAAGACCCATCTCCACCGGGCCCTGATCGCCTTGCACGAGACGTTGGAAGGGACGCGATGAACATCGACGAGCGATTGCGCGCAGCGCTGCACCGCCGGGCCGGAGGGATTGAGCCCGGGGAGGGAGGCTGGAGGCAGATCCAGCAACGGGTCGACGAAGCCGACCGTCGCCGACGCCGCAGGTGGGCCGCCGGGGCAACCGGGGCGGTCGCCGCCGCCGTGTTGCTGGTCGTGGCGGTGGCGTCCTTCGGAGGCGGGCAGACGGTGGAGTCGGGGCCGGCGGCACCCCCGCCGGCGACCGCATCCACGGAGCCACCCGTCCCCACCAGCCTCGCTCCCCCGCCGACCGAAGAGTCGGCGCACGGCTTCTCCGGCATCTGGCCCTTCCGGACCCGCGCCGAGTTGAGCGCCTACCTCGGCACCGGTGCGTCCCACTACGACGACCCCGCCGAGGTCGCCCGTGCCTTCGCCGTGGAGTACCTCGCCATGGTCGACCCGGTCGTGACCGCGCCATCTGGCCTGGGGCCCGACGGGACCTTCGACGTGGTGGTCCAGCCGCGAGGTGAAGGCGGCCGAATCATCGAGCCCGGGGTCCTGGAGACCACGGTCAAGCTCGACCCCGAGGGCCCCGCCTGGAACGTGCTGAACGCGACCTCGCCCGACATCCGCCTCGACGGCGCGACGTTCGGGCGCGCGGCCACCTCTCCGCTCACCGTGTCCGGGGAGAGCAGCACCTTCGAGGGCACCGTGCAGGTGGAGGTCCGCCAGGACGGGATGGAGGCGGGCGAAGCCCTCGGCCGGGGCATCGTGACCGGGGGCGCCGGTCCGGGCCTCGGTCCCTTCTCCGGCCAGGTCTCCTTCGATCCCGCCAGTACCGATGAGGGGACCCTGTTGCTGTACACCACCTCCGCCGCTGACGGCTCCGTGCAGCAGGCCACCGTGGTTGACGTCTTCTTCCCTGCTCAGCACCAGACCGAGGTCACGGTGTTCTTCCATCGGGGTGAAGAGCTGGTGCCCGTCACCCGGTCCGTCCCGGTCACCGCAGGGGTGCTGCGGGCCTCTCTGGAAGAGCTCCTGGCTGGTCCCACAGAGAAGGAGCAGGCCGACGGGTTGCAGTCGTGGTTCTCTACGGAGACAGCGGGATTGCTCGACGGCGTCACCGTGGAGACCGGATCGGCCGTGGTCAACCTCGGGGACTTCCGGGCCATCATCCCCAATGCCTCTACCAGCGCCGGCAGCGAGATACTTCTCAGCCAGCTCAACGCCACCGTCTTCCAGTTCCCGACCGTCTCGTCCGTCGAGTACCGCGTTGATGACAACTGTGACGCATTCTACGAGTGGCTGCAGCGGGGATGCGAGGTGATCGAGCGACCCGGCGGATAGAACTGCCTCGTGGTAGGCGGCCGGGGTCCGGAACACAGCACCGGTCCGTTACTGCTGGCGGTCAATCCACCACGGCAAGGCCGTGGCCGACCCGGTTGAGCGGCTCCGGGCCGGCGGCGGTGGCCACCACGATGTCTTCGATGCGGGCCCCGAAACGACCCTCCAGATAGATCCCGGGCTCCACGGAGAAGGCATGGCCGGGGAGCAGTTCCTCGCAGTTGCCGCCTACGAGATAGGGGTCCTCGTGCTCGTCGAGGCCGATGCCGTGGCCGGTGCGGTGCAGGAAGTCGGGACCGTAACCACCATCGGTGATGATCCTCCGGGCCACGCCGTCGACATCCTCGCACGGCGTGCCGACCACGGCGGCAGCGACGGCCGCGGCCTGCGCTTCCTCCAAGACGCGGTACAGGTCACGGAACGCCGGTGGGGGCTCGCCGGTGTAGACACAGCGGGTGATGTCGGAACAGTATCCGTCGGGCATCGTGCCGCCGAAGTCGCACAGCACCACTTCCCCCGACTCGATGATCCGCGGCCCAGCATCGTGGTGGGGGCTGGCAGCATTGGGTCCGGCGGCCACGATGGAGAAGTTCACTCCGGCGTGGCCTTCGGCCAGCAGGCGCCGGCCCAGGTCGGCCGAGACGTCGGCCTCGCTTCGCCCCACCAACCGGATGTCACCGGCCTGGAGCTGAGCCGCCACGCGGTCGGCAGCCGCCGAGGCCGCCCGCAACGACGCCACCTCGGCCGCATCCTTCACCGCACGCAGCGGCCCGGTGACCGGGCCGGCCGCCTGCCAGCGCGCCGCGGGCAGCCGGGCTTGGAGCTGGATGAGGAACCCGGCCCATGTGCGATCGCCCACGGCGACCACCCCCGCATCGCTCGCCAATCCGGCCACCAGGGCGATGGGATCGTCGGTCTCCTCCCACGCCTCGACCGTGAAGACGTCGGGGTGCTCCACGACTCGCGGCGCCTCCAGCCTGGGCACCACCAGGGTCGCCTCGCCCGCCACGGGGACCACCAGCATGGTGAGTCGCTCGAGCGGCATGGCCCGGTAGCCGGTCAACCACGGCAGGTCGGCGCCTACCGACAGCAGCAGGACATCGACGTCGAGCCTCTCCATGCGGCGGCGGGCGCGGGCCAGCCGCTCGGCGTACATCTCGTCGAGGCTACGCCGCCGGGCTGTGTTCTGATCTCGAAGACCACAACCAGGATCGGCGGCCGAAGCCGGACGCGCCCCTGCCCGGACCTCGGCCCGGGCAGGGGTCGAGCTAGAGCGAGAAACAGTTAATCGTCGTCGGCTGCGACCGCCGTCTGCCGGTTGGTGACGACGTTGGTGGAGTTGTTGCCGACGGCGGTGTTGCCGCCGGTGTTGGCGTTGGCCGACCCCGAGTTGACCACGGTGGCCGACTGGTGCACCGAGGACCACCCGAAGCCGTGCGTCCAGGGATTCCCACAGGTGCCGCCACAGGGCTGGGGCTCACAAGGGTTGTCGTCCGGGCACTCCTGCGGGCACTCGGGCTCGGGGTCGGGGCACTCCTGCGGGCACTCGGGCTCCGGCTGCGGGCACGGCTCGGGGCACTCGTTGCAAGGCTCCGGCTCACACGTTCCTCCGCACGGCGGAGGCGGACAGGTTCCTCCGCACGGCGCCGAGCTGGCGTGCTGGTCGATCGCAGTCTGGGAGACGTTGCCCACGGCGGCGGCATCGCCGGTGGAGATGGCGGCGGTGCCGTCAGAGGTGTTCGCGGCCGTGCTGGTGTTGCTGGCGCTGTTGGCGGCCTGGGGCTGGGGGCAGCACGGGTCGACGACCCCGTCGTCGCCCACCGCCACCGCCGTCTGGTCGTTGCTGACCACGTTGGTGGAGTTGTTCCCGATGGCGGTGTTGCCGCCCGTGTTGGCGTTGGCGTCTCCGATGTTGACGACTGCCGCGTCCTGGTCGACGCCGCCGCCGAAGAAGCCACCGGTTCCTGCGTCGGCCGTCTGGTTCACCTCGGTGTCGGAGACGTTGCCCACGGCCTCGGCGTCACCGGTCTCGATGGCAGCCGTGCCGTTCGAGGTGTTCGATGCCGAGCTGGTGTTGCTGGCGTTGTTGTGACCGGGGATGGTGCCCGTCGTCGTGGTATCGAGATTCGCGGCCACCGCGCTCTGGCGGTTCTCGACGACGTTGATGGAGTTGTTCCCGATGGCGGTGTTGCCACCGGTGTCGGCATCGGCCGTGCCCTCGTTGACCACCGCTGCGTCCTGGTCGACATTTCCACCAGTGGCGTCGGCCGTCTGGTTGATCTCGGTGTTGGAGATGTTGCCGACCGCGTTGGCGTCTCCGGTGTCGATGACGGCGGTGCCGTCGGAGTCGTTGGAGATGTCGCTGTCGTTGGTGGCGTTGTTGCCCGGGCCGGGACCGGCCACGGTGGTGGTGGTCGTGGGTCGGGTGGTGGTGGTTGTGGGTCGGGTGGTGGTGGTCGGACCGTCGTCGGCCACGAGGCGGCACTGCGACTCGGCCAGGATGACCTCGAGCAGCGGCTCGCCGTCGGCCCCACCACCGTCACCACCGAGAAGGCCGCCACCGAGAAGGCCGCCGTCGCCACCGAGGAGACCACCCAGATCGAGTTCACCCAGGTCAGCGCCCGGAAGGAGGGTGATCCGCACGGCCCTTACGGTGATGCCATTACCGTCGTCATCCACGATCTGCTCGTCGAGCACGACCTCGAGAATGCCGAGGTCGAGGTCGAGGCCGAGCTCGATGACGATGTCGTCTTCGAGGTTGGCCACGCTGGACTCACCGCCGACACCGCTCTCGTCAGCGAAGCACGAGCTCTGGATGGCTCCGAGGTTGAGTCCGTCTGCCCCTTCGCCGATGAGGTCGAGAAGGTCATCGAGGAGGTCGGCACCTTCGTCCTGGCCGGGGTCGCCGTTCTCGCAATCGTTGGCGGCATCGCCGAGCAGAGTGGCGTCGGCGACACTTGCTTCGCTCTCCACCCGTTCGGCGTCCTGGACGTTGTTGACCTCATTCCCGCCTTCATCGAGGCCCCGCGTCTGGGCGTTCAGGACGCAGGCCAGCAGCAGGGACCCGGCGTCGACCTCCACCGTGGTCTCGTCCCCACCGGGGGGGAACACCACCAGAGGTTCGGGCTCGATGTCGATCAGCCCCTGCGCGAAGATCCCGTAGGCGCTCCCCGATGCCTCATCGGCGGCCCCGACCGGGGCACTGAAGCCGAATGCCATACCCATGGCGCCAACGAAGATGGCTAGGACCGCCACACACCGTTTCCGCAGCCGCCGTGAT
>DASZDM010000102.1:0-7528 GCA_035942015.1 Acidimicrobiales bacterium
GCCCAGTACCACCCGTAGGTCGCATCGATCGCGACCTCGGGCTCCGGGCCCGCCTCCACCAACGCTGCCGCCAACGTCACCGGGTCGTTGTCGATCCGCCCAACACCGAGCTCCTCGCCCGCCTCGTTCTCCCGGACGATCAACGAGCGACGACGATGCAGATCGATCGCCACGTACTGTCGTTCCACAGGTCCCCTCCTTGCTCGGGATCGGGATGTCTTGGCGACCCCGAGTCTTGTGCTCGGCCGACCCGAGCGGGGAGGAGACTTCACTCCCGAAGCGACCACGGCCAACCCCCTACTGAGACCGGCTGCGGCCGAAGCCGTCCGCTTCAGCCCCGCAGCAAGAGCGAGGACAACCGCTCTGTCATGCCATCACTTCGGTCGCCCCACTGTATTGACGCGTGCGTCGACGGCTGGGTCCGTCATGACAAGAACGCCCCAAGCTAGAGCCATGAGCAAAACAGAGCGCCACGACGGCCGGGGCGTCATAGACAGCGGCAGGGGTTTACCGTGGCCATGTTCGAATTCGGACTAATAAAAGGGCGCCGAACACCGGCGTCAGAGCCAGTAGCAGCTTTGTAAGGCGGGCTTCGACTGAGGCTTGGCCAAGCGCAGAGACAGTAAGAAGAATAGCGGAGACGAACAACAAGGCCAGAGGGAGATAGTAGGAACGAAACGGGCTTCGATCCATCCGAGCTTGCCTCGGCTTCGCCAACTTATCCGCTGCTTCGCTCCGTGAAGGCCGGAGGAGGAATAAGGCGTATCCAAATGTTAGCAATATAAAAACCTGGGCTGTAGCAGGAAGGAGCCAACTCCTCATGGATGAGACTCCCGTCACTCATTCGAACTCTCGATTAAGAGCAGCGCTGACGCCTAGGACAAAGACGCCGCCATGAGGGCGCCAGTTCGTGGCGGCACGCAGCAGGTGAGGCCATGGGATCATGATGGCATCATCCCTCAGTGGTCCGCCCCGAATGATGCCGGCTCGCGGGTCGCCGAGGCGCAGCGCGAACGGATGATCGGCGCGGCGGTTGTCCTGGGGCCCGCGTCGGCCGCCGCTCGGAGCTTGCGTGATCGGCACGTAGGAGCGGTCTCCTGAGCCACCGGAGGCCGCGAAGAGAGCAGACTGGGTCCAGTGTTCGTCCGCAGCTCCTGGGCGAGTCATTCCCCACATCGAGCTTCGCTGCAGCCGGCCGGATGCCGGCTCGATGGGTAAGGTAGACCACGGGTTGGACAATTCGGTTGAACGGTGCACCGGCAAGGAGACATGGAAGGGATGGACCGGTCACCGAAGCGCCGAAGTCTTGGAAAGCGGCTCCTGATCGCCACGGTGATCGGGTTGGCGCCTCTAGCCGTAGGCCTTGCCCAATTCCTGTGGTTCACGCGCTGGTTGCAGTATCCGAACGGTGCTGCTGGCTTCTACATCGCTATTGCTGTAGCCCTCACTGGTGCCTCTCTGTTTGGCGCCGGTGCCTACCTCTATGTGTCGAGCAAAGAATAGATACACGTGTGCATTGAAACTGGCGCCGATTTGGCAGCTCGGCGGCGGCCGAGGCCACCGGGAAGAAACGTTCGGTACTCCTCGGTCCCGCCGGCGCCGTCCTCCGCTCCCGCGGTCCGCCCCACGCCGACCGGCACCTCGGGGCGGTGGTGTGGCGTGCGTCACGCCGCACAACGGGCCTAGGGAGAGGGCGAGCCGGAGCAAGTAATCGGTGCCGTTGACGTCGTTGACGGCGCGTGCGCTCAACGCCCGCCTAGATCCTCCACAGGTACTTCTCGCCCATACGTCCGGCGGTCCAGCGTCCGCTCCGCTGTCACGACGCGGTCGAAATGACAGCACGCCGTGCGCAGCGCGATGTCGGCACCCGTGCGCAAATCACTGTCAGCAGGGAGGGTTCTAAGGCCGTGGCCCGTTCAAGCGCCTTCGTCGGCGCCCGGGTTGACCGTCGCCATCCGCCCGACCTCACACGGTTTCGTTTGTGGCCATGGTCACCGCGCGAAGCAGGCGGGGCCGTCGGGCGGCGCCTCAGGCCGCTCGTCAGGCCACAACACGGTGGCCTTCGCTGCGGCCGCCCTGAGTGGATCGGCTGACAGGACCACCCGCGTCTCGGGCACCTCCCTCGAGGGCCACTCCACCACGAGGGCCAGCGGCCCTTCCGGCGGGAGCGGCCAGAGCCACATCGTCGCTCGCCAGGTGCGACCGCCGCCGCCACCGCCGCCGAGGTTGAGTACGGGCGCATCGGAAGTGCCGTCGTCGCCCGAGCGGAAAGACCGGAACCCTCCGTACGTGGCCTTGGACCCGTCGGAGAACTGGAAGCCGAGCCGCAGCACGTCCGACGGGGCGTCGCCATGGCGGGACAAGGGGCGGCGGAAGAACGGATCCAGCTCGTAGTCCGGCTGCCGGGTGCGCACGGTCATGTGGAACTCCACCCCCGTGGGGTAGGCGATGAACCCGTCGGCGGTGACGGCGACATCGGCTCCCCGCACCAACACGGCTCCCACGTCAGCGAAGCGGCCTACCACGTTCTCCGGCGCTGCGATCCACTCCGGCGGTCGGTATTCCTCGGGTTCCTGGGCTGGCGGAGGCGGCGGCATCTCATCGAAGAATCCCATGTCCTTGAGCATCTCACCCCGCGAAGCATCCGTGAGGCGGCCTCGCAGAGGTGCTGACGTGCTTGAGCACCTCTGGGCGCCCTGCGATCAGCTGGTCTTGGTCGCCTCGCAAGCCTTAAGGCAGGGAGCGCCTACTGCCTCCGCCCAACGACCACCGCCAAGAGAAGGACCGCCGTCGCTGCCAGAACCCCTGCGCCGCCGACGACAACCATCGACGCTTCGGGCGCAGCACAAGCGGCATTGCCGGTGAAGACGTCGAGGCACGCTTCCGGGTTGGGGCGTAGCCATGCAGCGGCAGCGCCAATTGGCCCCGCAGGCTGCTAACCCAGCAACTGTCAGCCACAGAGCCCAGCGGACGAAGCCCGCCATCATGCCGACCGACGGCGCGGCTCACGGAAGAGTTGAAGAAACCCACGCGGGTCCCGCGCCACGTCGACCACGGCGCGGATCGCCTCGTTTCCGCCCTCCATGCCGCCACTGATGGGGACTTCCCGGCGGTGGCGAGGGAGGGCCCGCACATGTGTCAGGACGTCGGGCCGAGAAGGCTCGCGGTCAGGGTGTCGCACAGCCACTCCCGGAACCGCTCGCGCGGCCAGCCCCACGTCTCCCGAAGCATCTGATGAACCTCCGACGAGGTCAGTGTCCAGACAACGGCGGCTGCCTCCTCGTGCGACAGGCCTTGGCGCAACGGTCCGTGGGCGGCGATCCAGGTGACGACGGTGCGCATTGCTTCCCGACGTTGCCGGAGCTGCAGGTCGGCGCGAAGGTCCGCCGCCACCGCATCGACAGCTGCGGCACTGCGCAGGACGTCGTCCATGGGGCGGTACCGCTCGAGCTGTTCGGTTATGCCGTCTGCGAACATCGCAAGCTGCCGCCGCTGGTCCGGCTCGTCTCGGACGGCCTGAGGACCGGCCCGATCGAGCAGGGCGACGTCCTCGTCGTCCCCTCCGATGACCACATCGAAGACTTCCTTGAGGAGCGCCCCCTTGGAGCCGAAGATGCCGTAGACGGTGTCGGGGGACACATTCGCCCGGCGTGCCACAGACGCGATGGTCGTCGCCGGATAGCCCTGCTCCAGGAAGAGCTCACGAGCACTGGCCATGACCCGTCGACGCGTCTCCCGAGCCTGCGTCTCGCGCAGCGGCGAGTGGTAGGCGCGTCGGTGCTTGACCATCCGGCTCCTTTCGTCCTAGTATCCTGTATCAAATCAAGGATACCGTATCGACCCGAGCTCGCCTCGGCTTGATAACCGGGGAACGCACGGGCGATCGGCGTCCCATCCCGACCAGAAAGGCGATGAGGACATGGGAAATCCAACCATGAACGACCGCGGCCCTTCGGAGGCCTACACCACCATGCAACGGATTTTCGAGGAGGGCTTCGCCACCGGTGACGACTCTGTCGTCGACGAGCTCTGCTCGCCTGACCTGGTGGAGCACCAGTTCGGGCTGGCCGGCACGGGCGCTGACGCCCTGCGGCACGTGAAGCAGGCCATTCGCGCGTTGCACGAAGCCGTACCGGACATCTCCTTTCTCATCGAGGACTCCGTCGAGCAGGGAGACACCATCTGGGTGCGGGTGCGCGCAAGGGGCACGGCGAGCGGGCCCTTTTTCGGGCCACCGAGCGGTCAGCCCGTTGACATCACCGTGCTCGGCGTCGCCCGAGTCGTTGACGGTCGCATTGTGGAGCACTGGGGCGTACCCGACCGCTTCGCCATGCTCGCCCAGACTGGAGTTCTCGACCGTTTGACCTAAAGGACCAAGTCGCAGCGCAGCGTCGCCTGCTGGAGGCCGCGCTCGATGGATACCAGCCATCCCAGCCTATGGAGGTGGTGGGCGCACCACAGCACGTGGACCTTGTGGCGCCGCTTCGTACCGAGGCCAACAAAGAGCGTAATACCGGCGTTGGATGATGACGTCACCGGGGACACGCCCCCGGGGACGCGCCTGAGATAAGGACATGAACATGCGCACCCTCACGATCACCTGCGACACGCTGACCTACCAGGACGAAGACGACCCCCTCAGCAAGGACGAGCCCTACCTCGTCGTCGTCGGCTTCCGCTTCCGGATCGTGGCCGACGCATCGGGGCGGGCGGCGGTCGCGCCGGGGTCGCTGTCGACGAGCCCGGTGGGTGGCGGGCCACACCACAACCTGGGCCGCTCAGGGGACAACTGGGCGCGGGAGGGCTCGACGTACGGCTTCGACGGCATCGCCTACCGGGCCGAGCTGCCCGATGGCGAGGCGGGCTGGGTGGTCGGCACGGTGGTGCTGTTCATGGAGGAGGACGGCTGGGCGGGCTCGACCGCGGCCGCGTTCCGCGAGGCCGCGCACGAGGCGGTGCGCCGCGCCATCGAGACGCTGTCGCTGCCCGACGTCGGATCGGTGACCCGTACCGTCATCACGAAGATCGTCACCGACATGACAAAAGCGGTGCGCCGTTGGGACATTGGCGGCGTTGTCCGGGCGCTCGCTTCGGCCGCCGACCCCGACGACGTCGGCGGGGTCAACGTGGTCATCACGGCAACGCTGCCGGGCGACGCGGTGCAGATGCACGCCGGCGCACCACCGCAGGACCTCACGGCCCTGCGGATGCAGCCGGTGAGCTGCAGTCCCGAGGGCGCGGTCCGCTTTTCCCTGCCCTACCCCGCTGGCGATCTCAGCCGCCTTCCCAATTCGGCGCGCTACCAGGGCCGCTGCGTCGTGAGCGGGCAGGTGAGCTGCCGGCAGGAGCGTCCGCCCATCCGGGCCGTCGGCAAGGTGGGCCGCGGCGGGGTGCTGTTCTACGCCCAGGGCACCGGGAAGGGAGCGACAGCGGTGGTTGACGGCCAGGGCCGGTACCGCTTCGTCGAGGCCGTGCCGGGGTTCTCGCCGAGGTGGACCCACATCGTCGGGGTGGGCGGTGGGCGGCTGCTGCTATACGAACAGCGCACCGGCAAGGGCGCGACGGCCCTGCTGGACGGCGCAGGGAGGTACCGCTTCGTCAGCGCGCTCGACGGCTTCTCGCGGGACTGGACGCACATCGCCGGGTCGGGGACCGGCGGGGTGCTCTTCTACGCGCAGGGCAGCGCGCAGGGCGCGACCGCGGTGGTCGACGAGCAGGGCCGGTACCGCTTCGTCGAGGCCGTGGCCGGCTTCTCGCGGGACTGGACGCACGTCGTCCGGGCTTGAGAATAGGGGATGGGATGCGCAAGTGGTCCAACGTCCTGCCTTGAGCGGCACCATCCAACGTGGTGGCCCGGACGAAACCACCTGCGGCTGCTCGATCCGTGGACCGGCTACCTCCACCACAGGGTCGCTGTCATGCTGCTCGTGCTGCTCGGCCAGCCGTTCACTCGCATCGCCGCGCTCACGCTCTCCGACGTGGTGGTCGATGGTGACGCTGTGAACGTTCGTCTGGCCGAGGGCGTCGTGCCTGTTCCCCCACCCTTGCGACCATGGTCACCGAACTCATGGCCCGGCGCCCGAACCTCAACACTGCCACCAACCCGACGAGCCCCTTCCTGTTCCCGGGGAGGACCGCTGGCCACCACCTGCGTCCATCGAGCTTGCGGCTTGCCGTGATCCAGATGGGCATCGACCTCATGGGCGCGAGAAGCGGAGCGCTTCGACAGCTTGTCCTCGAATGCCCACCGACCGTCGTTGCGGACGCCCGGGGCTACAGCTACCAAGCCATGGACCTCCACGTCCGGCGGGCCGGCTCGCCCTGGATTTCTTATGCTGTCATGCGTGCCCATGAGACTGGCGCTGGGCCTTGACCGCCTACGAACGCCCGACCGACAACGACGGACCCGGCAAGCGCACGTTCGTCGGCGATCGATGACCGACTCCCAGCCCATCGTCGGGCCGAGAGTGCTTGACCCGCCACACCCCCGGGACCTTCTGGGGGTGGCGGCGCCGGACGGAGTCGGCATAAGCCAGCCGGGTGGCCGCGCTCAACGGCGGCGTTCGTCTTGTCTTCGAAACTGAAGAGCGAGTAGGCCTGCAAGGAGCCCGACAAGCGGCGATATCCCCATGACAAGGAAGAAGCCCGGGGTACTGTCCACTACGCCCCCGGCTGCTACGAAGAAGAACATCCCCCCAAACGCGAAGAAGGCAGCCCAGAAACTCATATGCCTTCCTTCTTCCTTGTCTTCTTCCATCACGTCCGCCAGAATGGCCTTTGCTCCAGTCCCTGGAAGCCCGGAGCGCAGGATCCCCTCATGCGCTGATCTCCGTCCGTTGGACGCGCCCGGCTGGCGAACCACGATCCGGTGGCCTTCCGCTTGTGGGTCTCGAGCCGGCCGTGTGCTTCACGTACTCCCTTGCCAGGCTGCGCTGCGAACCACGCGGTGACGCTACTGGAAGTTCCTGTCTGAGGCAGGCCACAGCCCAGGAGCTTCCCGGGGCCGGACGGATGCGCACTCGGGCACTCGAATATGGGCTCATACCAGTCCTTGGACGTCGCCGAGTTAGGCTTCCCTCGTGCGCCTCCGCGCCCACAGACCCCGGTAGATGGACGGGTCACTTCAGAGCGGTCAGGCGGTTGACCGGCGAGTATCATCATCAATGATGACTCGACGCACGTGCACTTCTTGGTGGTGGCCGCGGTAGGGCGGCCGTGTGCCACTTCGTGTGCAACGGGCCGCCTCTGGGCGGTCCGCTTCGCGTGGTCGGAGAGGTGCCGTCTGGAGGCCTGATCCAGGAGGTACTTCCCATGTCCGATGCTTCGGCCGGCGACTCCCTGCTCGCCGCCATGACACGCAGCCTCCAACTCGAAGCCGCCATCGAGCAGACACCCGAGCGGTTCCGGATCTTGACGGGCGACCGGCCTACGGGACCGCTGCACGTAGGGCACCTCTTCGGCACGTTAGCCAACCGTGTGCGCCTCCAGGATCTCGGCGTCGAGCTCATGGTGCTCATCGCGGATTACC
>DASZDM010000103.1:0-11942 GCA_035942015.1 Acidimicrobiales bacterium
GCCGAGGCCACCCGGGCGGTCGCCGCCGCCGAGAGCTTCCGCCAGGTGACCGTGGCCGAGGGCGAGGCCGACGCCATCCGCAGTGTCTTCGCCGCCATCCACGAAGGTCGGGCCACCCCCGATGTCTTGGCGCTGCGGTACTTCGAGGCGCTGCGCCACGTGGCTGACGGTCAGGCCACGAAGATCTTCCTACCGACCGACGGTGCCGGGCTGTTGGGTGCCTTGGCCGGGGTGGTGGAGCTCGTCCGGGATGCCCCCAGCGACGGCAACGGTTCCTCCCACGCGTGACCATCGCCGTCCAGGTCTACGACGGCAACGGCTCCGCCGATCTCCCCGACCCGACGGAGATCTCAGAGGTCGTCAAGCGTGACGGCTGCGTGCTGTGGGTCGACCTCGTCGACCCGGACGACGAGGACTTCGCCCGGGTCGCTGAGGAGTTCCGGCTGCACCCTCTGGCCATGGAGGACGCCCGCAAGCACGGGCAGCGGCCCAAGCTGGAGCACTACCCGAGCCACGCCTTCCTCGTTGCCTACTCCAAGGAGTTGGCCGAGGTCGACCTTTTCGTGGGCTGCAACTGGGTGGTGAGCGTGCGTGAGCGCAACAAGGTCGGCGAGCACTGGTCGCTCGACGCCGTGCGGCTCCGGGTCGCACGGGGCGGGAGGGGGCCCGACGTCGGCTTCCTCGTCTACTCCATCCTCGACGAGCTGGTCGACGGCTACTTCGAGGCGATCGACACCTTCGAGGACACCGTCGAGGCCTTCGAGGAGCAGGTGCTCACCGAGGAGGTCGGGGGCGAGGGCGACATACAGGCCGAGTTGCTGACGCTACGCCGGCGCCTGGTCGAGTTCCGTCGGGTGCTGGTGCCCCTGCGCGACGTACTGGTGATGCTGATGCGCGACGACCTGCCCTGGGTCGACAGCGCCACCCGTTTGCACCTCCAGGACGTCTTCGACCACGTGATGCGAGCGGTCGAGAGCCTGGACAGCCAGCGGGAGCTGGTGGGCAATGCCGTCGACGCCCACCTCGCCCTCGCGTCCAACCGCATGAACAAAGTGATGAAGCGAATGACGTCGTGGGGAGCCATCCTCTTGGGCTCGACCCTGGTGGCGGGCATCTACGGGATGAACTTCGAGCACATGCCTGAGTTGCACTGGCGATTCGGGTACCCCTTCGCCCTCGGCCTGATGGTTGTCATCACCGTCACCGCCTACCGCTTCTTCTCGAAACACGACTGGTTGTGACGCCGCTCAACCTCATGGCGCTTCAGGGGCCGGAGGCCTCGCCGGCCGGGACGAGGATGTCCTCGCCGGTCTCGTCGTCGTCGACGAGCACCCAGCCGCACAGTTCGGCCAAGGTGCGCTCTCCCTCGCCGGGGCCACTGGCGATGAGCTCGTCCTCGGCCCGCAGGACCTCCGCGCCCCCGGGCCGGTAGACGTAGCGCCCGCCGCGGCGCACGGCCAGGATGTGGAAGCCCGGGTCGATGTCCAGGCTGAGCTGGGCCAAACTGTGGCCCTGGACCCGTGAGCCATCGCGCACCGGGAGGCGGACGAGGACCTCGTCGGCATCTCCAAGGGCCAGCGACAGGATCGGGTGCACCTCCTCCTGCTTCTCGATGAGCCATACCATCTGTTGGGCGGCGTCGCCCAGGTCCTCCGCCGCCTGGGCCAGGTGCAGCAGGCCCCGCAGCGAGGAGGGGTCGGCGGCCGCCGGCGACGACCGCAACACCCACGTTTCCAGACGCTCCTTCATCTCGTCGAGACGGTCCTCCAGGTGGTTGACTTCGGCGGCCAGGCCGACATCGCGCAGCACCAGAGCAGACCATGCCAGGCCCACGCAGGTGGTCGAGATGTTCTTCATCTCGACCAGGACGTCGACGGCCCGGTCGAGGTCGGTCGTGGTCGGGTTTTCGGGCGGCTCCGGAGGCGTCCAGGAAGGAGCACCGGCAAGGTGGTGGAGCCGGGGAATGCCGGCCGGGGAGCCGTGGAGGAACAGCACGTCGCCCGGCAAGAGCACCTCGTCGCCACCCACGTCGGTGATCCACACCCGTTCCCGATGAATGGCCACCACGCGCATCCCCACCGCCACCGGCAACTCGAAGTCCGACAACGGCCGGTGCGCGAAGTGGGAGCCTTCCCGCAGAGAGACCCGGTGACTCACCTCCTCGGCGCCGGAAAGGTCGACGACCAGCTCTCGGGGGATGCCCACCCGGTGGGTGACGATGCCGGCGATATCGACGGCGGCGTGGCCCATGCGTTCGACGGCGGAGATGACCCTGAGCACCGAGGCCATGGAGTCGGCGTCGCGAGGGGAACGGGCGGCGAGCACGCAGACCGCCCGCATGTCGTGGACCAGGTCGTTGAGGCGGTTTTCGAGCTCGTCGACCTCATCCGCCATCTGGGGGTCACCGAAGTACACGGCGGCGTACGCCAAGTCGATCATGAGCTCGCAGGAGTCCTTGGCCTCCGAGATCATGGTCCGCAGGTTGCGTGGTCGATCCTCCACGAGGCTCCCCAGGCTACCGCGGTGGCTCAAGAGGTGCCGATGCCCAGGGCGACGATGGCCAGGATCAGGCCGAAAGCGCCCACGAGGTCGATCGACGAGGTCACCATGGGCACGCCGTAGGTGTCGGGGTCGACGCCGAGGCGCACGGCGACCAACGTCCCGTAGTACGCGATGAGCACGGCAAAACTGACCGCCAGCAGCCCTCCGATGAGCGAGGCAGCCACGAGCAGACCCAATCCGGGGCTGGCGACCCCAATCAGTCGAGCGGCTACTTGCGCTACAGCAGCGTTGGCGGCGAAGACGGGGACGGCGAGCAGGATCACGAAGCCGATGTCGGCCCGGGCCTCTCGTCCGGGTACCGCCACCATCTGCACCACGCCGAGATGGATCTTGCTGGACAGGCGGTTGGCCAGCACGCCGCCCAGGGCGCCGGCACTGCTCAGGTGGCCGGGCAGGAGCACGAGCAGCGCGGGCAGGGCGGTGAAGGCAGCCAGGCGCCCTTCGATGGCGATGCCGGCCACGACACTGATGAGCCCGGCCAGGGACAGGATCGGGACCGACTCACGCACGATGCGCGCCAACAGGGCGAGCGATGACCGCAAGGCCACCACCAGGGCTGCTACCGAACCCACCACCAGGACAATGCCGATGAGGTCGGTGACCACCCCGAAGCCGATCACCAGCGTGGCCGCCCACAATGAAGGGAGCCCGATCACGTCACCCACCGACGCCACCAGCGGTGCGTTGACGTTGTCGAGGTCCCAGCCGTGGCGGACCGAACCGGCGGCCAGGCCAAGCGTGAACGCCAGCACGACCACCGACGACAGCAGGGCGCCGACCACCGAGATGACCACCAGGTCGAGGACCGGGATGGTTTGCGAAAGCCCCAGGGCCACGGCCACCACCTTGGAGATCACGGCGAGGATGACGGCGGTCACCGTGGTGAGGACCACGGCGGCGACGACGTTCTGGCCCACCACCGTGTCGGGTCGCCGCGACAGCGCGAAGGTCCCGGTGTGGATGCTGGTGCTCAGCCGGCTGCCGAGGGCACCGAAGATGTTGCCCCGCATGCCGATGGCGGCAGGGACGAGCACCAGCAGTCCGGGCAGCCGCTCCAGCGTGCCGGTGATGGCGCCGAGGGTGGCGCCGGCGGCCAGGCTGGTGAGCGTGCTGAGGCTCAGGGCGGTGACCGTCTGGCGGGTTCCGGCGGCATCGGGGCCGAGCAGGCTGCGCATGCGCGCCAGGGGGTGGAGCCGTCGTCGCTGCATCACCGCCGAGTCTTGCCGACGGGGCGGGCCGCTGAACTCAGCGGCGGGAGCGGCTCGCTCAACCAGGGCGGTAGGCGGGCAGCCCGTCCGAAGAGGTGCTGACCGGCCCGGCGCTGGGGAGGCCGGTCAGTTCCGCCAGGGTCACGTCCCAGTCGTTGGCCCGCTTCCGGTCCCATCCCTGGCTGGCGTCGACGATCCGGCCGTCGGCCCCGATGAGCACGAGGGTGGGCACGGTTTCGACGCCGTAGGCCCTCGACGCGGCGAAGCCGTGGCTGTCGTCGACCACGGGGGCGAAGAAGTACGTGTCGTCGAGCCACGACCGACCCTTGGCCAGAGGGTCCTGGCTCACCGCCACCACGGCCACGGCCGTCCCGTAGCGCCGGGCCAGCTCACCCCAGATCGGGAAGGAGAGCCGGCACACCGGACAACTCGACTTGAAGAACGCCAGCAGCGCCGGGCCCTCGGAGTTGAGGTCGGCCAGAGAGAGGCGTACCCGGTCACCGTCGCTGGCGGGGAGGTCGAAGGTGGGCGCGATCGTGCCCGGAGCCAGGATCATGACAAGACACGCTAGCGAACCTCGTTGAAAGCCAAACGGCCCGGATCAGCTGGCACTGCCCGATGACATCGGTCCCAGCCGGTGCTACCGTTCCCCCGTCAAGTGGGTACGGGCGCCAGGCCGACCCCATCGAGCACCAAGGGGGATCGGTTGTGGCAACCGGTACTGTCAAGTGGTTCAACGCTGAAAAGGGATACGGCTTCATCCAGCGCGAGGGCGGATCCGACTTGTTCGTCCACTACACCGCCATCAGCGGTTCGGGCTACAAGTCCCTCGAGGAGGGCCAGGCCGTCGAGTTCGAGGTGACGCAGGGCCCCAAGGGCGACCAGGCCCAGAACGTCACCCCCGTCTGAGGCACTCCCCGCGGGCGAGCCTCGCGGCGTCGTTTCAGACCACGTCGGCCGCCCCTAGGGCGGTCGCCACCCGACGGGCCTCGGTCTCGTTGATTTCGTGGAGCTCGAGATCGGCCAGGTAGTGGGAGATGCGCGGCACGTCGGTCCGCTCCCAATTGCCGCCGTCGTAGTCGAAGTACCATGAGCCCCAGTCGTCGAGCTCGAAGAGGGCCTCGACCTCGGGCTGGCTGAGCTCCCCGAGCTCGTAGAGCCGCACCGGGGCGTCGGAGGGGCGCCAATCCCCGGTGGCCGGATCGAGGGTCCATCCGCCGGAGTGGTCCAAGCGGTAGAGGGCCTCAGGGTGGTCGCCCCGGTACCGGGTGAAGGGGCCGGCCGGTCCGGGCATCCGGTACGGCTGGTTCCGGTTGCCACCGCGATAGGTGGCGTACCAGTGGGTGTGGGCCACGGTAGGCACCCACCCCACGGCCCGAAGACCCTCCTCGTCGAGCTCCCGGGCGAGAAAGGCCACCACGGCCTGGCGGGTACGGGAGCGGACGGCGCTCATCGAAGGCCACTCCTCTGTCGACGGCGGCGGGGCCGGAGCACCCTAACGGCTGCCTCCCCCGGTGTCCCGCCGCCTCGATAGCCTCGACCGGTGCCAAGCGAAAGGCGGAGGGTGAAGCGGGTCGCGGGAGCGCTCCTGGTGGCAGCGTTGGCGCTCGGCGGCTGTGGCGACGGTGCCGACTCCACGCAGCGGGCATCGGTTGACGGGCCCGACGAGGTGACGGACTCCATACTGCCGGCCGAGGTCGCGACCGAGGCGCCGGCGGCGACTGACACCGCCCTCGATGCCCTCCCCGCCTCCCCGTCGTGGCTCGGCACGCGCCCTCTTCCCCTGCGACCTGACGGCTACGGCGAGATCCAGCCGACGCCACGGGAGCTGCGTGACCGCCAGCTGGCCACCGTCGACATCCTGCCGCCACCCGTCGACGACACCTTCGCCTCGACCATCGTGGCCGTGCCCGAGTCAGTGGCCGAGCGCTCCACCTGGCACCCCGACTGCCCGGTGGGGTTGGACGATCTGCGGTACGTCACGGTCGCCTTCTGGGGATTCGACGATCGTCCCCACACCGGGGAACTGCTGGTCAACGCCGACGCCGCCGAGGATCTGGTCCAGGTGTTCCGTCGCCTGCACGACGCCCGGTTCCCCATCGAGGAGATGAGGATCACCCGTGTCGACGAGCTCGACGCCCACCCCACCGGCGACGGCAACAACACCGGTTCCTTCGTCTGTCGCCCGTCGAGGGGGACCACCGCATGGTCGGATCACGCCTACGGACGGGCTGTCGACATCAACCCCTTCCACAACCCCTACGTCAAGGGGGAGGTAGTGCTGCCCGAGCTGGCTTCGGCGTACACCGACCGCCTGAACCAGCGACCGGGCATGATTCTCGACGATGACGTAGTGACCACGTCGTTTTCCGACATCGGCTGGGGATGGGGCGGAAACTGGCGCTCCAGCACCGACACCATGCACTTCTCGGCCTCCGGCTCCTGAGGGCCCGGCGCAGAACTACTTGCGCGTTCGAGTGACGAAGGGGGGGGTCGAAGGACCTAGGACTGCCCAAGTAGTTCTGCGTCGGTCCTGACGTCGTCGATGCAGCGGCCTACCGCTGGCGGGCCACCTTGAAGCGCACACTGGTGCCGAGTGCTGCCTCGAGCAGCGCCTTGCGCTCCTCGGCGGTATAGAGCTCCAGGGAGGGATCGGCCTCCACGAGCAGCCCCACGACGATCTCAGCGGGGGAAGATTCGAGGGTGAGCCCGGTGACGACGCTGTTGTGGGTCCGGTCCAGCGCGATGGCGACACGCAACATGCCGGCGAGCGTTCGGACCAGGCGCTGATCGGCTGAGGAGAGGGCCGAGAACCCCTGATGCTTCGCCTTGGGCACGCTCTTTCGGTGATAGCGCGCCACCTGGGCGATCAGCTCCACCTCCCGCTCGGTGAAGCCACGAAGGTGTTCGGCGTTGCGGATGACGTAGTAGGAGTGCAGGTGGTGGCGGTCGTGGGAGATGGCGATGCCGACGTTGGCCAGCAGGGCGGCCGCACCAAGGATCTCCCTGGCCTCCTGGTCGAGGCCATGGAGGTCCGCCGTCCCGTCGAAGAGCTCGAGAGCAAGACGGTAGGCATGCTCGGAGTGGGCACGCTCCTCGGGGCAGAGCGTGCTCAACCGACGCACGCTGCGGGAGCGGATGTCGGCGGTGCCCTCGCCGATGACGGTCGACGATCGACTCGTCCGCTGGAGCGTGTCGAGCACCAGACCCTCGCGCAGAGCGAAATCCGACACCGTCATCTCCTCGATGCCCAGGGCATCGAACGCTTCCTCCAACAGGACCGCCCCACCCACGATGATGTCCGCTCGGCCGGCGTCGAGGCCTGCGACCTTCAGGCGCTGCTTGGTGGTGGTGGCGTCCAAAAGGCTGTGGACCACCTTGCCCAGCTCCTTGCGCGTGAACGTGGCGTTGCTCACCATGCGACCGGACTCGCCCCGGCGTTGACGCACCATCTCGGCGACGTTCAAGATCGTTCCCGAACTGCCGATGGCGACATCGAAGCCGTGCCGTTGCACCTCGCGTACGACCGGGCCGAGATAGGACCTGATATGGGTCCGGCAGCGCTTCACCTGGCCCGACGTCAGCGGCTCCTCGTCAAAGAATCGATCAGTCAGGCGGATGGCGCCGAGTTTGAGGCTGCGAGCCTCGAGCATTTCCGTCCCTTCCCCTACGACGAACTCGGTACTGCCGCCACCGATGTCGATCAGCAGGAGGCGCTTGTCGACGACCGGGACGTCCTGGAGGACACCGAGGTGGATGAGACGCGCCTCCTCGATGCCCGATACCACCTCGACGTCGATGCCGGCTTCTTCGCGTGCCCGCCGCAGGAAGTCGTTCCGGTTGTCCGCTTCACGCACGGCACTGGTGGCGATGGCCCGGATCGGTGCGTCGGCGATCTCGGCGATCTGGCGAAAGCGGCCGAGCGCCTCGATTCCCCGGTCGATGGCGTCGGGGGCGAGGACTTTCATGTCACCCGATCCCGACCCGAGGCGTACCACCTCCTTCTCCCGGGCAATGATCTCGAACGCGACCGCCGACGTGGTGCGGGCTACGACCAGGTGGAAGGAGTTGGTCCCGATGTCGATGGCCGCCAGGGCGTCAGCGGGCCTCTCATCGGTCACTTGCCAGTTATAACGCCAGCAAGGGGCACCAGTCTCTTTCCACCTCGACCGGGACGCATCTGGCGATAGGTTACGGCGCCATGGCCCAGTCCCGGCTCGAACGCATCCTGTGTCTGCTCCGGGCGCGCGGTGGCCGGGTGACGCCGTCCCGGCGAGCCATCGTGGGTGCCCTCCTCGATGCCCCTGAGCACGTCACCGCCGAAGAGCTGGCGGCCACGGTTCGAGCTCATCATCCGGATATCCACAATTCGACCGTCTACCGCTGCCTCGACACCTTGGCCCACCTGGGCGTGGTGACCCATGTGCATCTCGGTCACGGGGCAGCCGTCTACCACCTGGCCGACGACGTGCACCATCACCTGGTATGCGAATCGTGCGGCCACGTGGTGGTGGTCCCTCCTCAGATGCTGGGCTCGTTCCAGCACCAGATCCAACAGACCTACGGCTTCCGCCTGGACGCCACCCACTTCGCGCTGGCCGGCCGCTGCGCCGCCTGCCTGGCAACCGGGGAAGCCTGAGAGCTTGCCCCAGGCGTGACGACGGGCGCCGCCGTGGGTACGGCTGAGCCATGTCCGACATCCCCGAAGCTGACGCCATCGAACAGCAGATTCCCGTGGGCCCAAGTGCGGAGGACACCGAGCCCCATCTCGACCCCGAGGTACCCGAAGCCGACGCCATCGAACAATCCCATGTCATAGGTGACGACGAGGATGCCTATCCACGCTGACCCCCGTCGACTGGCATGCCGAGGGCAGCTAAAGCGACCCCTGCACCCATCACGACCACATCGCTCCCCTGTGGGAGCCTCAGGACCACATGCCGGACGAGCTCGACGATCTCACTGACCTGCCTCCGGAGGAGTTCGTTTCCGCTCGCAACGATCTGGCCAAGCGGCTGAAGCGCGAAGGAAACGCCGATCTGGCCGCTGAGGTCAGCAGACGCCGGAAGCCGACGCTGTCGGAATGGATCGCCGATCAGGTGCGACGGCACGACCCCGACGTCATCAACGCGCTCCGGGTGGCGTCGCTCAACGTGGCCGCGGCCCAGGAGGCCGTCATCACCGGCGGTGATCGGGATGCGCTGCGAGCGGCAACGGAACAGCGTCGAGACGCATTGAGGGCGGTGGCGAGAGCGGTCGAGCAGGTCCTCGCCCGAAACGGGCGGCCGAAGCAACATCGCGACGAAGTGCTGCGGGCCATCGAATCGGGTGTCACCGCTGAGGTCGGGTCAGGCAGCTTCGGCATCCGCGACGATCTCGAGCTTCCCGACCGTCCGAAGAAGGGACGGGCACAACGACCGGATGCGGCGGCGGAGCGGCATGCCGCTGAGAAGCGGGCCGCCATCGAAGCGGCGGAGGCCCGCGTCAGGCGGGCCCATCAGGAACTCGAGACGGCCGAGGCCGCGCTCGAGGTAGCACGGAGACGTCTCTGACGAGGAGCGGCCCTCCTCGTCGACGCTTGGACTGTGGGTTCGTCCGGTGCCCCGCACCTGCCTACCCGGGTCGCCCGCGGCGTGCCTCGGCGTCCAAAGCTTCTCGGAGCTTCACCGGGGTGCTGGACCTGAATCAGGTCGTCGACGCAGGTGCGGAGGTCGCTGACGCCGTTGGCCTCGACGGGCTGAGGATGGCGGCAGTCGCAGCCGCCCCGGGCGTGCATTCGCCGTCGCTGTACAGCCATGTGGACGGCCTGTCCGGGCTTCGCCGCGATGGCCCTGGAGGCTGCCCGTCGCCTCGGATCGGCGCTTGCCACTACCACTAGGGGGCGACAAGGCGTCGATGCCCTACGAGCGACCGCCCATGCCTATCGGGCCTTCGCCACGGGACATACCTCGCTGTATGCCGCCATCGAAGCCGTCGCCCTCCTGCCGGCCCTGCTCCGAGCCACGGATGAAGCCCTGCTCGGGATCAGCGCCGTGGCCGAGGATGATGTCGAGGAGGTCGTCGTTGGGTCGACCGATGATGTGGGCGCTCATGGGCGGGATTCCTTCCCCAGGCCGGCGCTTCCTAGACGCCCACGGTGGCGAGGCCGGCGTCGACCGGGGCGACGGCGTGCTGCGGCGACCTCGACTCGGATGATCGGTCCCCCGCCGCCGATGACCGCCACCGCCGGCGCTTCCGCGCTACAGCTGTTCGCTTTCCTGGCCGAGGTCACGCCCCATCGCAGCGTGCCAGCAAGCGATTGATCTCCGCCTTGGTTCTCTTCAGCTCCGCCAGCAGGTCCTCGTCCAGCGCCATGCCGGCCACGGTACTCCCGGCCCTCTGGCGGCTGCCGCGACGTAGTGTCGCGCCGGTGGAGAGCAACGTCCTTGCCACCGAGCACTGGCTTGCGCTCCTGCGCATCGGCATCGGTCTGTGGTGGGTCCAGAGTTGGCGCCACAAGGACAAGCGAGCGTGGCTGGAACGCGGTGCCGGGATCGACTGGGCCGCCTCGGTGGCGCAGAAGCACCCGTGGCCGGTGGTCCGATCGTCCTTCGACCGTTTGGTCCTACCCCGCAAGCGGACGGCGTCGTATCTCGTGGTCTACGGAGAACTGGCCATCGGGCTCGGGCTGACGCTGGGCCTGCTGACCCCGTTGGCGGCCGCCGCCGGACTGGCCCTGAACGTCGCCTACTTCATCCTCATGGTGAAGGACTGGGCCGAGCAGGGTCAGAACTCGATGATGGCGCTGATCCAGGTGGTCGTCCTCGGCACCGCGGCGTGGCAGGTGTGGTCACTCGACACCGCCCTCGGACTCTTTTGAGGTGAAGCGCGGGCCGGCGGCCCGGCCGGTACCAGCCCGCAGGTGAACGGGCTGGTGACCGGCTCAGGGATACGTCACATGCGGTGCTGGTGCCGGGGTGCATCGTGGGGCGGGCAGTAGGGGATGCTCATGTGGGCCTGGTGGGTGCCGTGGTTTTCGAAGTGCGGCACGGCGGCGTGGGCCCGGGTCGTCCTGGCGTGCTCGCACCCGGTGTGCTCGGCGCCGGCGACCGACGCCGGGCCGAGGACCATCATCGCGGTCAGGCTGAACGTGACGACGACTCTTCTCATGGTGGACCTGCCTTTCGTGCGACCGTGCCGGCCGCCATGGTGGACGTTGCGGGTGGTTACCCGCATGACGCAAGAGTTATAGCTGTGCCAACGAGCTATCTGTCGGCCAAGGTCACGGACCCGACATGTCGGAGCCGCCCTCGCCGTGGTCGGCCTCAGCGCAGAACGGGCGGCACGCCAGGCAAGGTCCGAGACGACATGATCGGCATCGCTCACCGTGCCGGCGCCTCGCTCCGACAACTCGCCGCGTGTCCGGACTGAACCGTAAGACGGTAACCGCCATCGTAGAGTCCGACGTTCCGGCCTGACGCGCCCGAAGAGAACCTGCCCGGTGCCCTCGAAGGCGTCCAGGAGCGGCGCAGCCCCACGAGCTCGCTCAACGCAGCCCGCTGTCGACAGCGAGGTAGATGAGGGCCCGGTATCGCTCCCCCACCGCGCCTCGGCTCGATCTCGCCGGCGAGCAGCCGGCCGATCCGAGGCCACCGAACCTGGGCAGGATGTAGATCAAAGAGCTGGAGGCGGCGCCGGGAATCGAACCCGGGTACAGGGCTTTGCAGTACTACTGGGGACCCGAAGAAGTCCCTGGTGAGAGCCCCTTTTTAGCACGCCGGGGAGCAGAATGGGAGCGCCCGGGGAGCGGAATGAGGGTCGGTGAGGGACTGACAGGGACTGTCATGGTTCCTGCAGCATGGAACGGGCTGTCGGCCGACCTGAGCTGAGCATCGACCTCAGCCTGTGAGTTCGTCGCTCAGGCCAAGCGCCTCGGCGCCCGGGCGATTCGCCAATGGTCAAGTCGGGCCGCCGGCGGCGCCAGGCCAGAGCCCTGCGGGCGCCGGCTCCGCCGGCGGCCTTGACCCCGCCTCGACACCGGGCGGATGCAACAGCGGACAGACCGGCCAGACGGGGGCACGGGAGATGGAGCTCGAGAGAAGCGAAGCAAAGTATGCGACGGAGTCCTGTCCCGGGTCCGATGGCGTAGCCCGTATTTCCAAATCGGTGCGGCGAGCGGGCATCATCGGCGGG
>DASZDM010000104.1:0-1554 GCA_035942015.1 Acidimicrobiales bacterium
GACAGGCATTGGCACAGCGGCGCGGGATGGCAAGTTCGAGTTCACTGTGAACGGCTTCCGCTGCGGTGAGACAACCGTTGGCGAGGAGTTCTTCCAGGAGGAAGCACAGGGTCAGTTCTGCCTCCTCGACGTCCGCGTCCAGAACATCGGTGACCGGAGGCAGTTCTTGTCAGCTGATGACCAAAAGCTCCTCGATGCCCAGGGCACCCAGTACAGCCCCTCGTCGGAGGCGACCTTCGCCCTGGACCCAGAGGGCAGCACCTTGTTTGAAGACATCAACCCCGGCAACGCCGTTGAAGGCACGATCGTCTTCGACGTCCCCCAAGGGGCTCAGATCACTCGGGCCGAACTCCACGACTCAGCGTTTTCTGGTGGCGTCGTTGTGAACCTCGGCTAACACCTCCGGCCGAATCACGGCCCAGCGGCGAAGTCCCCGCTCAGACTGCTCCTGGCAGCCGTTTCAGGAGCGGTCCAGCTCCACCCAACGCTCGAACGACACCGCCTGCCGGTGTTGCTCCGCCAGCGGCGGCTCCACCGCCTGAGCCGGGCCTTCCTCGGGCCGGTCACGCTTCTCGACACCACGCCAGGCCCCGTTGGCCCGGCTGCGAACCTCCAGGCGCCGAGCTTCCTGGGACGCCCGGCTCGCTTGGCGCTCGGCCTTGGCCCTCGCCGCCACGGCCACGCCGGTGGCTACCGCACGTGCTGCGGCGGCGAGCTCCCGAGCTGCGTCCTTCACCGGATCGTCGTCCACCATGCCGCCTCCTCGTCTAGCGACCGAAGTCGCCTCGCTCGGGACCGTGCCGCCGGGGAGGCGGTGCCTCCTTCGGTGGTGCCACCCCGGCATCTTCTCGACCTCGTGGCCAATCATGCCCCACCACCGCCTCGCTTCGGCGGTGAAGCTCGCGGGCTCTGGCCAGCTCCCCTCGGGCGAGGTGGGCGCGCTCGACCGCCTGGGCGAGGCGCAACAGCTCGGCGGCCACCAAAAGCCAGCCGGCCGTGCCGGCCCGGGCGCCTCGATGTACGAGCGCCGCCTGAGCGGCCACGGTGGCCAGACCGGCCATGTCCGTGCGCCGGGGCTGGCGATGGTCAGCCTTTTGCGCCGAGCGGGCCAGCATGTCCGCCGCCGCCGCCAGCGCTCCCGGACGCTCGCCCTCGAAACGATGGGACAGGGCAGCAAACACGCCTGCCCCGTCCCGGGCAGCGCTGGCCCACGCTGCCCGGTCCTCGATGGGGATCTTGGCCAGGCGGTCGGTCACCGCCCGTGCCCGTTTGGCCCCGTCCTCCCACGCCTCCGAACTGATGACCACCTTCTCGCGCCCGCCGGCTGCGGGGTCATCACGCCAGGCCGCGCCCTGGTCGTCGATCGAGCGCCACCCTGCTCGCAGCGCCGGCAGCGTCAGGTCCTTGGCCAGCCGCCCGCCGCCGAACCACACCGGGTTGGTGGTCCCGCCGGCAGCCACCGAGTAACCCACTACCAGGCGCTGGGTGTTCTTGGCGTAGCGGGGGCGGCACAGCACACCGTCGGAGCGAAGGCGGCGGACGAACTCGCCCTCG
>DASZDM010000105.1:0-12434 GCA_035942015.1 Acidimicrobiales bacterium
CGCGTTCGCTGGGTGACGATGCCGGCACCATCGCCGCCGAACGGCATGAACTCCGGTTGCCGGGTGCCATCACGAGGGGGAGGAGGGCGCGCATGGGCGGGCGGGCGTCGCTGCCGGGCACACGTCTGAGCCCGGGCTGCGAGGAGTGAGCCGTGGCTTCTCGTGACGTCGAACGCAACTATTCCGTCACCCAGGTCGCCGGCGAGCGCACCTGTGTGCCGAAGAGCGCCTCCATCAGCGTGGAGCACGAGCGGGACGACGACGAAGAAGAGGTCGAGTTCCAGCTCAAATGGCAGCTCGCCGAGGTGGACGACCAGGACGAGTGTCATGGCGCGGTCCAAATGACAGCAGGCGTGCGCAGCGCTATGTCAGCACCCGTGCGCAATTCGCTGTCAGGAGGCGGGAAGGTTCCAAGGCCCTGGTCCGATCAAGCCGATTTGCTCGGCGCCCGGGTTGACCGTCGCATCCCCCCGACCTCACATGGTTTCGTGGTCATGGTCACCGCGCGAAGCAGGCAGGGCCGTCGGGCGGCGCCTCATGTGGGCGATCACCTCAGGCCGGTCGTCAGGCCACAGCACGGTGGCCTTCGCTGCGGCCGCCCTGAGTCGATCGGCTGACAGGGGCCACCCGCGTCTCGGACACCTCCCTCGAGGGCCACTCCATCTCCAAGGCCAGCGGCCCTTCCGGTGGGAGTGGCCAGGGCCACATCGTCGCCCGCCAGGTGCGACCGCCGCCGCCCCCACCCCCAAGGCTGAGTACGGGCCCAATCGGGAGTGCCGTCTTCGCTCGAGCGGACGGTGGCGGCGTAAACCAGCGCCCTACAAGGAGGGTCGCACCGCGCCGCTGACCGACTCATAGGCTCGCGAGCGCAACGGGCGCCGCCGCCACCGGTCGAAGTCGATCTCCTCACTGTCGTCGAAGTCCTCGACGAAGTGCTTCTCGAGCTCGGCCACCACGCCTTGATCGCTGACCGAGCAGTTCATCTCGTCCTGCAAGGCCAGCGAGCGGTTGTCGAAGTTGGACGTACCCACGTTGGCCCAACTGTCGTCGGCCACCACGACCTTGGCGTGCATCATCGTCCTCTGGTACTCGAACAGCCGCACCCCGGCCTCGAGCAGCTGCCCGTATGAGCGGTGACCGGCCCGGCGCACCACCTGCTTGTCGATGTGGGGCCCGTTGACCAGGATGCGCAGGTCGACCCCCCGCCCGGCCGCCGCCGCCAGCTCATCGACCAAGGCCTGGCGGGGCGAGAAGTACGCGGTGGTGAACCACAGCCGCTCCCGGGCGCCGGCGATGGCAGCCAAGAACAGTGACTCGGCCGCGGCCCGGCCCTGGCTGGCTGAGCTCTTGCTCAGCTGAATCTCGACGCCGTCGTCGAGAGCGGCGATGGGCGGGAGGTGAGGCCCCGAGAGCACCGTGCCGGTCTCCTCCATCCAGTTGTCGGCGAACGCCCCCAGCAGGTCGCGCACCGCCGGTCCTTCGATGCGCAGGTGCGTCTCCCGCCAGCTTTTCGGGCCCTCGGCGTCGCCCGACCACTCGTCGGCCACGCCGAGCCCCCCCGTGAAGCCGATCGAGCCGTCGACGACCATGATGCGGCGGTGGGTGCGGTTGTTCAGCTTCTGTGTGGTGTACCAGTGCGGCGTGCGGAACCACACGAAGTTGACTCCGGCGTCCTGCATACGGGCCACCAACGCCCGGTCCATCGGCGCCGAGCCCCACCCGTCCACCATCACGTTGACCTCGACCCCGGCTCGGGCCCGCTCGATGAAGGCCTCACCGAACCTGGTCGCCGTCTCGCCCTTCCAGAAGATGTAGGTCGAGAAGTCGATGGTGCGCGACGCCGAGGCGATGGCGTCGAGCATGCTCGGGAAGATCTCGGCTCCGTTGCGCAGGACATCGACCCGGTTCCCGGGCCGTAGCGGACCGCCACACCACATCTCCACCAGGCGGGCGAACTCGGGGTTCCCCGGCGCGGGGGGGTCGCTCAGGTGGAAGGTGTGCCGGGCTTCCCGCCGGTACTGCACTACCTTGGTGACGTAGGCGCCGACAGCCGCAGTTCCAGTGACGGCGGCTGCGGTAGGGAGCCACCTGCCCGGCACCGCCTCGCCGATGGCGTACCACTTCGGTCGACCCACGGGTGGTTTACGGAACGAGTGGGCGAGCCGGCTTTTCCTCCTACCGCCTGCGGCGGCCCCGGCAGAGACACAGAACCACAAGCGCCGCGGACCTTGACCGCCTTGAGCTCAGAGCGGCGCTGCGTGACCTCGTATCGTGCCGCGGTCTAAATGACAGCACCCATGCGCAGCGCCATGTCAGCACCCATGTGCAGCCAACTGTCAGCAAGCAGGAACGGGCAGCTGCTCAGCTGGCCGTGGTCGCCGCCCACGCCTTCAAGGCACGGAGGGCGGCCTCCAGCTCGTCGGCTTGTTCGGCAAGGGCGTAGCTGACTGAGATCGGTGGGCCGGCGTCGACGTGGCGCACGATGATGCCCGCTGCTTCCAACTCCCGGAGCCGCTCGGTCAGCATCCTCCGCGAAACGCCAGGGATGTTTGCCGCCAGCTGGGCGAAACGCTGAGGGCCGTCGAGAAGGCGAACCAGGACCTGGGGCGACCAGCGACGGTCGAGAAGCTCCAGCGGGTCACCTTGGCGTAGTCGAATCATTGGACGTCACGTCCCAGGAGTGGTACGAAACGTAACCGAGTCGTGTTTCGTGTCGAATCCGAGGCCAGATTGAGCGTACCGGGCGGTGATGGGGGAGAGGGGCGATGCGACTGGGACCTGGCGGTTGCCGGCGTGCGCCACGCGGCCGCCCGAGGCCTCACCCTGCGAGCGGCGGTACGGGCCGTGGCCGCCCAGGTCGGCGTGTCGGAGCGGACGTTGTGGCGGTGGCTGGCCCGATCCGAGGCCGCCGCGCCGAAGGCGCCGTGGCGCCCGTCGCAGGACGACCTCGTCGTCTACGCCCGCTGGTGCGCCAATGCCTCGGCGGCGTGGCGGGAGCGTTGCTGCGACGGAGCGCCCGTCCCGTCGCTGCGCACGTTCCAGGAGGGCATCGCCGCCGCGCTCACTCCCGGGCAGCGAGCCGGGCTGCGAGCGGGGAAGCGGGCCCAACGAGAGTTCGACGCCTACCTGCGCTGCTGGGTCAAGTCGGCCGGCACCCACCAAGTTGTTCCCGCCCAAGGCAGGCCCCTGTTGCGAGCGTGGTTGCGGACACAAGGTGAGTCCCGGTCACGGCCGTGGGGGGCGCCGCCGAGGCCGACCGATGAGCGGAGCCGCCAGCTCTGGCGAACGCCGCCTCCCACCCATGTCCGGCCCAGGTGCGAGCCCATCGACTGCCGGCCGTTCCGTCGCATCGCCGAGCCCCCCATGAGCTGGACCAGGCCACCCCCGGCCCAGCCGACGGCGCAATGGACGCCCACGAAGCGCTTCGACGGGCTGATCTCGGCCCCGAAGAGGTGCGCCGGCGCGTCGGCGCACGCCCGGCGTTGGACACCGATGCCGTGCGGCAGCGCACGGCTGCGTTGCTCGAGGCCCCGGCCGCCGTAGACGAGCCCTCCGCCGACGCCGAGCCCGGGGACGTCCGCCGGTGTGGTGCCCTGATCGTGCGCCTCGGCGCTGCTGCCACCATGACCGGGGTGGCGGCCTGGATGGGATGGACGCTTGAGCGCACGACCACGGCGGTGGCGGAACTCGATCGTCGCCTCGAGGGTTGTGGCCTGCAGGTGAGCGCCGACGCCGACGGTCGCCTACGGATCCGAGAGCGAGCGCGTCTGCGCGCCCGTCCACAGCGCCTGGCGTCCGAGCTGGTCGTCCGGCTGGACGATCCCGCCCACCGGCATGCCCTGGGCCACCTGGTGCGAGGCGACGACTGCCCACAAGGCAAGGACTGGCTGCAACCGCTCCTTGACCTCGGGGCCGCCGTCACCGGCACGTCTTTTGAGGTACAGCCCTCTCAGCCGCTCGCTGCCGCCTTCGCAGGCGTACGCGGCAGGGTCGTGGCCGGGCCCTTGTTCGTCGTCATCCACTCCGCAGATGTGGCCGACGAGGAGTCCGGGGAACCTGAGCCCCGCAGCGGACGTGAATGTGCCGTCGCCCACTTGACCGTCCGGCGCCGGTAGGGGACGTCACCCGGTCACCGTACTAGCGAAAAGCGAGCCGCAGCAGTGGCGCGGCAACCCGGGTCGTCGGCGGGTCAGCCAGCGCGACTGGGTAATCGGTGCGCGACCGCCGGCGGGTGCCCCCCACGCGGGACCCCCGGGGCGGGCCCCGGATAGCGCCACCTCGGGGCGCCTGTCGGCCGGCCGACGGAGAGAGGCACATGGCGGTCATGGTCAGCGTCACCGTGCTGGTGATCGTCGACATCGTCGTGCGCCTGGGTGACTGGATGCCGGCTCCACGCCACCGGGGCCCCTCGTGGTCATGATCCTCATCGGACCCTGGCTTCCTACGGCGCCATGCGGCGCGCTCGTCACGAGTACCGGTTCAACGTCGAGACCTCCGGTGACCACCCCGCCTGGCACACCTCGGAGGTGGACGTGACGGCCGGCGAGTCGCAGCAGTGAGCGTCGGGGCGACGCCAAGGTTTGCACTCAATTGCAAGCGGGAACGCGCCATACCCGCGCACCGCCGGAGGAGGGTCCCCCATGCGAGTGAAGGACTCGGTCGTCGTCGTCACCGGGGCATCCAGTGGCATCGGTCGAGCGACCGCGCTGGCCTTCGCCAAGCGGGGAAGTGCCGTCGTGGTCGCCGCCCGGCGACAACAAGCCCTGGACGAGGTGGCCCGCCAGTGTGAGTCGGCCGGGGGGCGGGCGTTGGCCGTTGCCACCGACGTGTCCGAGTTCAAGGCGGTGGACGAGCTGGCCCGCCGAGCGGTGGAACGCTTCGGGCGCATCGACGTGTGGGTGAACGACGCGGCGGTCACGCTGTTCTCGCCCTTCCTCGAGGCCCCCCTGGAGGACTTCCGTCGAGTGCTCGAGGTCAACGTCATGGGCTATGTCCACGGGGCCAAGGCGGCCCTGCCCTACATGAAAGACCAGGGGAAGGGCGTGATCGTCAACGTGTCGTCGGTCGTCGGCGTCGTCCCCCAGCCCTACACCCACGCCTATTCCATGACGAAAGCGGCCGTGAAGGTGCTGAGCGAGAGCCTGCGCCAGGAGTTGATGCTCGAGGGTTCGCGCTCGCGCAACATCAAGGTGGCGAGCGTGCTGCCGGCCACCATCGACACCCCGTTCTTCAACCACGCCGCCAACTACACCGGCCGCGAGGTTAAGGCCATGCCCCCGGTCTACACCCCCGAGCGGGTCGCTCGGGCCATCGTCAACCTCGTGCGGGTGCCGCGCCGGGAGGTGGTGGTGGGCCCCATGGGGCGCAACCTGGTGTTGCAGGCCAAGCTGACCCCCGGCCTGGCCGGTCGCGCCATGGCCATCCAGGTGGACAAGGCGCACCTGTCCCGGACCAAGCCGGCGCCGGCCACCGAGGGCAACCTCTACGTGCCGGCACCGGGGGCGGGGTCGCTCCACGGTGAGTGGAACGGGAGGCGGCGGACCGCCCTCCGTCGGGGCCTGTCGGCGGCGGCGGCCGTGGGTGGCACCGTGGCGGCCGTACGGCGCAGGCGGCAGACCGCCCTCCGCCGGGGCCTGCCGGCGACGGCGGCCGTGGGTGGCACCGTGGCGGCCCTACGGCGCAGGCGCCGGTGACCGCCTGGACCACCACTATCGATCACCGCACGAGCCATCTCGCTGAGAAAAAGGCTCTGCTGAGCAAGAGAGGCCCATCATGAGTCGACTGCGTGCCGCCCGCTTCGTCGCCGATCTGGACTCCTCGGTCAACATGGTGCGGGCGCTGGGGCGGTTCTTCAAGGGCAAGGACCACAGCGGCCTGTCCGTGGGCCCCGGCTCACGCCGCCTGGCCAAGCTGGCCTCGTCGCCGCCGCCGGCCTTGCGCCGCCTCGGATTCATCGCTGGGAGCTTGGGCCAGGCGGTGCCGCTGGACCGGGCCCGGCTCATCGACGTGGAAGAGATCGACGAGTGGGTCACCCGCCAGTACGGCGCAGGTCCATTCGACACCGTGGTCATCGGCGCCGCCAGTGGCGCCGGGGTGCACCTGGCGGCAGCCCTGGGCGCCCCCTTCCTGCCCCAGACGACGCTGGTGGCGGTGCGGGACCTGGCTACCCATCCCGACGACCCGGTGGGGGCCATGGAGGCACTGGCGCCCACCGCTCGGCTGGTGGCCCGCCACAACCCCGGGGTGGCCGTTTACCACATGCACGATCCGGCTCAGGACCGAGCGTCGATGCAGGCCATGGCCTACATGCGCTTCAAGCGCCTCCGGCTGAGCCGGGCCTACCGCGACTTCCTCGAACAACGGCTGGCTCCCGGCGCCACCATCGTGCAGTTCGAGTGCGAACGTACGTGGCGAGTCCGCACCATCGGCGAGCGTGCCTATTTCCAGTTCGGCTGCCTCGGCGGGGTCTCCGAGGAGGAGTACCACGACTCCGGCGAGCGCATCGCCAAGTTCCTCGCCGCTGAAGACTCGCCCAGGCGCTCCTGGGAGCCGCCCCAGACCAACACCCGCCGCCCTGACGCGGAATGGGGCTGGGAGCCCGCCCTCGGTGAGGACGTCCAGGCCCTGGCGGATCGCTGTGGCTACGGGCTGCGGCACCTGGTCTTCGACGAGCCCCAGGACCTCAGCCCCTTCGTAGCCGATTTTCACCGGTGGTGGTATCGGCGCCTGGACGTTCCCGCAGACCGGCTCTTGGTGGAGTGCTACGTCCAGTGGGACCCCTACTGGGTGTTGCGCCTCGGCGTCGTGCCGTTCTGGCTTCGCTTCAACATGGAGCCCTCCTACGAGGAGCTTCGCGCCTACCTGGAGCGGGCCGAGCCCTACGCCCGCATCTACCTCAACCTGTTCTCTCCGGGGCTGGCCTCTCCGGGGTTCGTTCCGGTCGACAAGTGGCGCCAGCTCATCGAGTCCAAGGCGCGGGAGCACGCCGAGGTCGTCGGCGTCGACGAGGACGCCTATCCCGTGGACACCGGCGGCACCATGCGGTTCTCGCCGGCGTTTCGGGCCCTGCCGTTCCGCCATCCCATCCCGGCGCCGGTCAGCGCCGACGACATCGACACGTTTCTCGGCGAGTCGGCGGGCGACTATCCCAAAGTTGGTTGGAGGTAACCGAAACTCCGTGAACGGAGAGGCCCAACCGGCTCGGTGACACAGCCAGCACGGTGAGAGCCGGGCCTCCCCCACGGGTCGGCGCCACGGTGGCGTTCGCCGGGGTCAGCCGGCCGACGGCCGCTTGGGTCCGCCGAGCGCAGTGCGGGCCATGCGGTCCTTGAGCCGGTCAGGGAGCACGAACTCGAGGAACTGGATGACCGGTGCGTCGGCGCCGACGCGGTAGTGGGCACGCGGGCGACCGGCGGTGAGGGCCTGCCCGATGACCTCCGCCGCTTGCCGGGGGTGGCCCATGAACGGTCGTGCGCTGCGCAGGACCCACAGCGAGCGGTCGTAGGCGGTGCGATTGGCGGACCTCCTACGGCGGCGCAGGAGATCGTCGCGGGCCTTGTCCCAGATCCCGGTGTCCAGTCCACCCGGCTCGATGAGCACGACGTCGATGCCGTAGTCCGCCACCTCACGCCGAAGGGCGTCGGTGACCGCCGACAGGGCGTGCTTGCACGCCTGGTACCAGCCGGTCATAGCGGCGGTGGCGTGGGCCGCTACGGAAGACACATTCACGATCCGGCCCTCGCCCTGATGCCTCATTGCCGGAAAGGCCAAGGTGGCCAGTCGCATGGGAGCTACCACCAAGGTCTCGAATTGGCGCAACGCATCCTCGGCGGGCACGTCTAGGACTTGTCCCACGTTCATGTAGGCGGCGTTGTTCACCAGGCCCCAGGGCTGGAGGCGTCCGACCAGGCGCTCGCACCCGTCGGCGTCCGTGACATCGAGCACGGCAACCTCCACGTCGACTCCGGCGTCGTCCGCGGCCTTGGCCAGCGACGTGGCCTTCTCCTCCGTCCGGGCGGTACCGATGACACGGAACCCGAGCTCGGCAAGATGGAGGGCGACTTCCAAGCCGACGCCGGAATTTGCACCCGTCACGAGGACCGAACGGACCATTCCGTGAGTCTTACCCGACAAGGGGCGCCATGCTGAGGCGGTCCCGCACCCGACAACGGTGGCCCGACCCAACTCACTCGCTAGGAGCCCTTCGCGACCTAGGGGTCCATGCTGTCGGCGAGGTGCACGGTCCCCGCTCCGGCCGCCCCCCGGGCGGCCCACGGGATGGGGACGTCGAGCGCCCAGTCGACCTTCACAGTCCGTGGTCGAACTGGAAGCGGCCCACGTCGTCAACGAACCGAGGAGGCAGGTGTTCGGCACCGACCAGCTCCAGGAACAGTGTGGGGGCCATCACGTTGGCCAGCACCGCCCAATCGGCGGTCACCGCCTCGCCGGTAGCCGTTGTCACGCCTACCGCCGGCGTCAAGGGCCTGCCTGCCTTGCTTCGGGACCGCGGGCTCGACACTTCTCGGCCGAGCTGTTTCGACCGCCGCCATCGACGGCGCAGCCGCACCGCCCTGGCCGCCGGGCGGTACCCAAAGAGCCTCCACTAGGTGCAACCCCCTCCTCGCTGACCAAAGGAGGGGAGTTGGCACAGCAGCCAGTGATCGCTGGTGGGCCCTGGCGGGCCCACGGGTGCGGCCGCCGCCGGTCTCCCCCACGCTGGCTGCGCTCGCTCCCCCTCCTCAGGTACCAGGTTTTTTCTCGGGGTCTCTCACCTCGCAGGCTGTGCTTGCGCGCCCGCTATTCGGTCCTGGGGGGTGGTGCTCATTGAGCCGCAACCTCCTTGAGGGCCGCCTGGGCGGCCCGCTGCCCGGAGATGACCGCCCCTTCCATGCTGGCCATGAACTTCTGCCGCGTGTAGTCACCCGCGAGGCTGAGTCCCGGAACGGGCGTCTCCTGGTTGGGGCGGAGCGCCAGGTGGCCGGGCTCGAGCGAGTGGAAGTCGTGAGGGTGGGAGACCACCCGGAAGGCCCGCACGTGGCCCTCGATGTCGAGGCCGAGGCGGGCGGCGTCGGCGACGACGACCGCCAACACCTCGTCGGGCGCCATGTCGAGGAACGGCTCGGGCGGGGTGAGGATGATCGACAGCCGCCCGGCGGCATGGCGGAAGGTGGTACGGCACTGCTCGGCGAAGCACGCCAGTGAGGTGCCCGGTCCGAACACCGTCCGGTCGACGTCCATGGCGGGGCGGCCCAGCTCCAGTTGCACCGTCACCGAGGGCGTGGTGGGCATCGACACCCACGGGGTGAACCAGCGGTGGTGGCCGAACGCTGGCCGGAGGAGACGCTGGGCACATTCGATCGACGTGGCTAGCACGACGTGGTCAGCCTCGATCTCGATCCCGTCCACCGTCACGCCGCTGACCCGGCCGTCCCGCACGACGAGTCCGTCCACCGCTCGACCGGTGCGGACCTGCCCGCCCCGATCGACGATGCCTTGGGCGAGGGGCGCGCACATCACCTCGCTCATCCCTCCCATGTAGGCGCCGAGGCGCATCTGGTGGAGCCGAGGGACGCCGGGGGCGAGCAGGCCGAAGAAGATGGCGGCCGAGAACCGCTCGGGTGGGAGGAAGAACAGCCCGGCGGTCAGTGGGATCAGCAGGTTGTGGATGGCCCGGTCGCTGACGCCGTGGGCCTTGGCGTAGCCGGCGACGGTGGAGCGGTCGAGCTCCTCGGGCTTGCGGATGTAGTCGTAGAGGCCGGCGGCGAAGAACCGGGTCAGCGTGAGCTTGTCCCGCGGGCTGAGGAGGTCGTTGTTGGCCACGAAGCCGCCGAGGGTCCGCAGGGGCTTGTGGAGCGGGGACATGCCCAAGATCCCCTGCGCGCCGCCGTCGGGCAGGCGGATCTCGAACTCGTCCTCCCAGCACACCATCTCGCCCAGGTCCACGCCGGCGCGCTCCAACAGGCGCGGCAGCGCCGAGAGAAGCCGAGGAAGCGGTGGAGCCCCGACTCGACGGGCATGCCGTCCTCGGTCCACGACGCGGTCCGTCCGCCGACCACGTCGCCTGCCTCGATCAGCAGCACTTCCACGTCACGCTCGCTCAGCTCGAAGGCGGCGCTGAGCCCGGCCAGACCGCCGCCGACGACGATGACCGAGGCCCCTTGGTCGCTCACGCGCGCTCGGCCCCGGCCTGCTGCGCGCGCCGTCGCGCCGCCACCTTCTTGAAACGCCGGAGCATCTCGTGGTTGCGCAGCCACATGAGCCCGTCGAGCGCCGGGTTCCACACCAGAGCGGCCGGTCCCTCGATGGCGTACTCCTCGACCTCGACCTCGGTGCGTTCTCCGTCGGGGCGAAGGGTCCAGGACACGCGGTTGACGGAGAAGGGCCGCATCTGCGCGCGCAGCACGAGGCGGCGCTCGGCGTGCACCTCCTCCACGCGCGTGAGGTCGCGCAGGATGAAGGGTCCGACGCCGAGGGTGTGGTGGAATGTCGAGCCCGCGTCGGGCCAGGTCGGCTCGAACCGCCGGATGCGGTTCGTGCCGGGCACAAACACGTCGTAGGTGCGGGCGTCGGAGAGCACGGCGAACACGGTGGCGACGGGTGCCTCGACGACGCTCCGGTTACGCGCCACCGGTCACTCGGAGACGCCGACGCGGGCGAGGCGGTCCCTGACCCGCTCGGGAACGAGCGCCTGGATGAGCTGCACGACCGGTGCGTCCGCGCCCACCCGGTAGCGAGCACGCGGACGCCCAGCGGTCAGCGCCTCCCCGATGACCCGGGCGGCGGCGACGGGCTCGCCCACGAACGGTCGGACGGTGTCCACGGCCGTCAGCGCCCGGTCGTACGCCGAGGGTGCGACCGAACCGGGACGGCGGCGGCGCAGATCGTCCTTGGCCTTGTCCGCGACGCCCGTGTTCAGCCCACCGGGCTCGATGAGCACCACGTCGATCCCGTCGTCGGCCACCTCGCGACGAAGGACGTCGGTCACCGCCGACAGGGCGTGCTTGCACGCCTCGTACCAGCCGGTCATCGCCGCGGTCGCGTGGGCGGTGACCGACGACACGTTGACGACGCGACCCTCTCCCCGGCGGCGCATCGAGGGCAAGGTCAACTTCACGAGCCGAATCGGGGCCACGACCATCACCTCGAGCTGACGCTGAGCGTCCTCGATGGGCACGTCGTCCAACCGGCCGACGTTCATGTACCCGGCGTTGTTGACCAGCCCCCAAAGGTCCAGGCGGGGAACCAGCTCCTCGCACGCCTGCGCGCCAGCGACGTCCAGCACTGCCGTCTCGACCTCCACCCCAGCCTCCGTCGCCGCCTTGGCCAGAGACTCTGCCCTCTCCTCCGGGCGGGCGGTGACCACGGCCCGGAACCCCAACTCAGCGAGGTGGAGGGCCGTCTCGAGCCCCACGCCAGAGTTGGCGCCGGTCACGAGGACCGGCCTACGCAGCATTTTCCCGGTCTACCCAGGGCCGGTGAGGGCAACCCTTGGCCGGCGACCCGCTGCGCCACGTGCTCGTGCAACCAGGCTGCTCTCCGGTCGAACTACACGTATGTCATTCCAGCCTTTCTAGCGCCTGCGAGGAGCGGGAGCGCAAATATGCCATGCCGATTGGGCGTGGAACGGGGTAGGGGACCAGCCCGACCGGCGACGATGTGCTGGCCTCCCGCGTCAAGAGGCTGCAAACTGCTTGACGGAGACCTGCAAGCGATTTGCACGGGGCGGCGTTGGGAGAGGCTGCGGTGGCGCGCGCAGCTGACGACAACACGCTCCAAGTAAGCCGGCGTTCAGGGCCGAGGCGCTTACATCGCGTTGCGCACGGGTGCTGACATCGCACTGCGCAAACCCGCTGACACGTTGCCTGCGTGTCCGCTGACATTCCGGCTGCGCATGACAACAAACGTGTCATTCTACAAGAGGCGCCCCGTCTAACGGCAACGAAGGGGCTACTCTACATAACGAGGATTATCGGCGGTCGGTCGCATCGGCCGAGGAACCAGGGCCCCGTGTTCGGCCTCCTCCTGGTTACGCGCAGCGGGAACCTCCGCGGACACGCAGGCAACGTGTCAGCGCTTGCGCAGCCGACGTCACATGGCCCGTGATCGCCGCTGCGGTCGGCCGGGACCGCTTCTCCCGACTCATCACGAAAGCGGTACAGGGTAAGCAAGAGTGATCGGTGCCTTAGAGTTCACCCGGCTTCATCCGGCATGCTTGCGCGGCGCCGACCTCTGTGACTCATCGCTGCATCTGATCGAGTCGGAAGCTGAAGGGAGAAAACAGTGTCGGAAATGGGCGAGGACTGGCGGAGGGGTGGACTGAGATGACACAGCACGAAGGTCGCAACACCGGTCCACCCCGAGGGGCACGACGAGCCAATGAGGCTACGAACAGTGCGACCGATGACCAGGCTCCCAAGAAGCCGGCGGACCTGGAG
>DASZDM010000106.1:0-2165 GCA_035942015.1 Acidimicrobiales bacterium
GGCCGAATCGATGCGCGCACTGCTCTCCCCACAGATGGCGCTGCCCTGTTCGATGAATCGGGCCTTGGTCAGTCTCGGCTCATCGTCGCCTCCGCAGGCGCCGAGCGCCACCGCGACGGTGATGAGAAATGCCACTTTGACGTGCTTGTGCGTGCGCACCATTTTCCCCCCTGATAGCGAATCGCCGGCCCGAACATAGCGCGCGTGATTCGGGCCGCCCAGGATCAGGCCGACATCCCGCTAGCAACCGATGCGCTCGAACCAGCCACCTTGGCGCGACAGCCAGCCGTCTCGCTCCAGGCGCGACAACTCGACCGCCACCACGCCGAGAGATTGGCCGAGCCGAACGGCCAACGTGTCGATCGTGGCCGGCTCCCACCCGAGCGCGTCCAGCACCGCACCCGCCGCCCGATCAGGAACCGGCCTGCGATCGACACGACCTCTGCCGACGACAGCGGCGTCGAGGCCCAGCACCGCCAGCACGTCCCCGGCGTCGCGCACTGGAGCGCTGCCCGCGGCCAGGAGGTCATTCGTACCCGCCGACGCCGGACTGCGGACGGGACCCGGGACAACCATCACTGGTCGATCGCGCTCGAGCGCCGCATCGACGGTGTGCATCGAGCCTCCGTGGGCGTGGCTCTCGACCACGACGACGACATCGGCCAGTGCGGCGATGATCCGATTGCGAGCCGGGAAGCGCCACGCGGTCGGAGTCGTCCCGAGGGGGTACTCGGAGATCATGCAGCCCGCTGCAGCAACCCGGACCCACAGCTCGGCGTTCCGACGCGGATACAGGACGTCGAGACCGGTCCCCACCACCCCGACCGGTGGTGCACCTCGCTCGGCTTCCAGTGCGCCGCGGTGGGCTTCCCCGTCGATGCCCTGCGCCAACCCGGAGACGACGCAGACGCCGGCGGCAGCAAGGTCGTGACCCAACTCCCGTGCAGTGGTCCGTCCCGCCGACGTGCAGCGTCGAGTGCCCACCACCGCCACCCGCGGCCGATCCAGCACTTCGAGGGACCCAAGCGAGAAGATCACGGCCGGAGGTTCCTGGTCGTGCTGGAGGGCCCGTGGGAACGCCCTGTCTCCCCGCACGACCACTCCGACACCGGTGTCGACATGGGTGGCCCAACGCCCGGCCACGTCGATTGCCGCCGCCTCTTGGCGCCAGCGGGCGGACAGGGCAGCGTCGAGCCGGCGGGCGGCGAGCACGACCTCGGCCTCGAGGTGAACCCGCCCCTCCACCACCCGTCGCCAGGCGTCCTGCGGTTGCCAACGGCCGAGCACTGCCCGGAGGCGGGCAGGGCCCATGCCTGAGAGCCCGGCCAGCGCCACCACCCATGCCGCCGCCGGCAGGTCATGCGTCTCCTGGCGCTCACGCTCGCCTGCGATCATGCTGCCGTTCCCAGCCGCTCGGGCTCGGCGCGCAGCTGGAGTGCCAGGCAGACCTCCTCTTCGCCGAGAGGGCCGTCCCGATCAGCCAGATCGGCGATCGTACGGGCCACCCGCCGCACCCGCTGCAGACCCCGGGCGCTGAGGGTTCCCGACCGCAGGCCGCTCTCGAGCATGGCGGCAGCAGCAGCGCTGAGCGCTCCCAACTCCTCCAAGCGGCGCTCACTGAGCTCGGCGTTGCAACTCACGCCCCGTGCTGCCGCCCGGCTCCGGGCGGCGAGCACGCGAGCGGCTACGGCCGCACTCGGCTCCCCTGACGTACCCGCCAACAGCTGCTCCGGACGGGGCCGCCCGACCTCGATGCGGAGATCGAAACGGTCGAGCAGCGGACCCGAGACTCGCCGACCGTAGCGGGTACGGGTGGCGTCGCTGCAGCGACAGGCACCGGGTGGACCCCCCTCTCCACACGGGCACGGGTTCATGGCGGCGACCAGCAGGAAGCGGGCCGGATAGGTGACCGCCGCCCGGGCCCGGCACACCCGCACCACCCCTTCCTCGAGCGGCTGGCGCAGGGCGTCGAGGACCGAGCGGGGAAACTCGGCCAACTCGTCCAAGAACAACACTCCGCGGGTGGGGGTTGTCACCACACCTGCCGGGACCCAGTTCGGATCAGATCTTCATGACATAGCCGTCGGGGTCGCGGACGTACGCGTGAGCCACGCCAGTGGTGTGGCGATACGCCGTAACACATGCTGCGCCGGTCGACAGACTGG
>DASZDM010000107.1:0-3679 GCA_035942015.1 Acidimicrobiales bacterium
GCTGTCGTGGGCCGCCGTCGTGATGACGACCCAACGAGTGGGTCAGCTCCGTGCGTTGTGGGAGTGATTGCCAGTGAGGCGGGCGACCCCGAGTACGAGACCGGTGGCCAGCAGCAGGAGGGCGCCGACCACGGTGATCACCATCGGCCACCACATCGAGTCGTCGACCTCGCCGGTGACCGTGGTGAGGAGGACCACCGCCACGAGAACGCCGGCGCCCCCAGTGAGGAACTTCCACCAGTGCGCAGTCGCCGGTCGGGCGACCGCCACGGGTCCGGTGTGACGCCAGGCGACGGCGGCGAGGCCCGCGGCCACGGCGGCGACCGACAGTCCGACGGCGAGCATCCCGAGGCTGGAGCCGCCGATGAGCGCGACGCACACGCCGGTCAGGCTGACGACGACGAAGAGCAGCGGGACGACGGGGGTCGGGGGTCGGTTCATGTGGGCCTCCAGATGTCGGGTGGGCACGGTGATGGCGAGGTCGACCATGCCGCGGACCCACACCCGGGCGGCAGGTTCGTCACGCAGCTGGTCGGCGAACAGCAGAGCCATGTCGGGCCCGTACTCATCCCGAAAATTCCGTGGGTACAGCCGGAGCAGCGCTCGGTAGGCGCCGATCGCCGGTGGGGCGCTCATGCGGTCGCCGGACCCGGGAGATGCCCGGCGATGCGGTGAACCAGGCCTTGGAGACGGACGAGCTCGTCGACAGCAACCGCTCGTCCGCTGGCAGTGAGCTGGTAGTAGCGACGCCGCTCGTTGTCGTCCCGGGAGACCCGGTCGGTGGTCTCCTCGATGAGTTTGTCGTCGACGAGACGATTGAGCGTGCCGTAGAGCGTGCCGGGGCCCATGCGGACCGCCCCGTCGCTGAGTTCCGCCACGCGGCCCATCAACGCGTAGCCGTGGAGTTCCCCGTCGAGCAAGGCGAGCACGATGTGGAGCGAGGACGACGGAAGGGGCTTGGGCGGACGTGCCATGCTCGAATTATGATATATCGACTCTCGATAGTCAAGCGGAACATCCAGACGCCTACCTGGGAGCAACACGCCAGACGGATGGTCATGGACCCCACAGCACGCCGCGACGGAAGCGTCTCTCTCGTGGCCAGACAACAGACCGACCTCGCGACCCCCGGCGGAGCGGAGGAATAGCCCCCACCAGCTGCGCCGCACATAGGGCCGAGGCTTCGCCTCGGTCAGCGCCAGCCGTTCGACCGTCCGTCACGCTGCTCAGGAACCGGCGGGATGCGCCGGACCAAGGTCCGATAAACACGCGTTCAAAAATCCGTTCCCGCGCTCTCCTCGCAGCGCGCCGATCGGCGCGTCCCGCACCCGATCCTGGTCCGAAGGAGCCGCGATAATGCCGGATCTCCAGCGGCCGCCGCCAAGGGCTTCGACCCCGCGGCGACCGCCAGATTTGGGATTACGGAGCGCCGCTGGCGTGGGAGGGCTCCGTCCCCCTGTCGATCAGCGGGCCAGTCGGTCATCGCCGCCGCTGAACCAGTGCCAGGAAGGCAGCGACGACCTGCGAGGCGTGCGGTCGAGGGTCTGACGAGCCCGGTAGTGGCGCATCGTCACGCCTGGATGGGGCTACGACGCCGCTTGCTACACGTCTGGCAGCGGAAGACCACCCAGTGGCGCCCAGAGCACAACCGGTACGGTCGCTTAGTGCGACTCACTCCCCTGGGCTACCACCCGCCGGGAGGCGCCTGTCCAGATGAGCTAGGAAGATTTACGCACGCTCGCCGTCGCCACGATCATGACTCAAGAGGGAGCGCGCGTATCGGTCGAAGGCTCAGCCTTTCTTGGTCAGGGGGCCGCCGCGGCCGCCTTGGGAGCTACCGGACCGGCCGGGGCCACCGACCCATCCGGTGCCGTTGGCCGCCACACAGGGCTGGTTCACGGTGCCGAAGCGGTTCCGCGACCAGACATTGCTGCCGCACTCGGGGTTGTAGTCGCCGCCGTCCACGCCGTCCCAGTTCGAGTACCGGTCGGCCTCGCTGATCTCGGCGACGCGTTCCTTGTCCCGGCCGTTGTTGTGGGCCCGGTTTCCGGTGACGATGGTCTGGACGGTCCCTTCCGACAGGTGGATGCCGTCGAGGAAGTTGTGGTTGGCCACGTTGTTACGGATCGTGTTGCCGGCGTGGCCTACCCGACCGCTGCCCGGTGTCGGTCCGGTGACCTCGATGCCGGCTCCGAAGTTCCGCGAGGAGTTGTTCTTTTCGATGATGTTGCCGTGGGACACGTGGACACGGCTCGTTCCCGCGTGATGCAGCGTGATGCCCGACGAGCGGTAGGACTCGGTGCCGTCGCCCCCGCTGTCGTGGGTCCTCAGGCCCGTCTCCGAGATGCGGTTCTTGCGGATCACATTGTCACCGTTGTTGGACCCGACTCCCATCTGGTAGCCGCTCACGAAGACGCCGGAAAGCCCGCTTCTCTTGATGCTGTTCGCCTCGATCAGGTTCCGGTCAGCACCTGGGCCTTCGATGCGCACTCCGGCGTCCTGTGAGACTCGGCCCTCCTCCATGGGCTGCTGGGGTGTCCCCAGCCCGCCGCAAATCGTGTTCTCGCCCGCGGGCGTCAGGTTGAGGAGGTCATTGTCGCGGAAATCGTTCTTGGCGACGACGTTGTCGTCGGAGTCGTAGACCAGCGACACGCCGGAGAACGGCCCGTTGCCGGACAGGACGTTCTTCTCAATGACGTTGCCCGTGGAGTTGAACACGGTGATCCCGTCGCCGAAGTCGCAGAAGGGTCCCTGCTCGCGGTCGACGTCGCCAGGCCGAGCGTCGCGGCCGGTCACCACCCGGTAATTCACGTTGTCCTGGGCGGTGACCCTCGTGACGACGTTGTCGCCACCACCCATGATGGCCACGCCGGCGTCGAAGCGCTGGACGGTGCCGTTGCGTACGGTCACTGCGCTGACTTGGCGTAGCAGCACGCCGGCCTTGTCCGGTGACTGGCGGACCTCGGGATCACCGGTGATGGTGTGTCCGTTCAGGTCGAGGACGAGGTTGTTCGCAGCGACGATGAGGCCGAAACCCGGGCACGGCCCGATGTCGCGGTCCAGGGTGGTGCTGTGGGTGATGACGTCTCCGCACGCGACGTGCTCTGCTGCCGCCGGATTGGCCAAGCCGGTCATCGACCACACAAGCGCCAAGACGGAGACGCCCCCCAGGGCTCGTCGTCTCGTGGTTGTCCGCAACCGCCGTTCTTTGTCGCTCGCGCAACGGACCGTCTCGAGCATCACCTGTCCCCTGTCGACTGGGTGAGGGATGGCAGAAGACCACCACCGTGTTCGGGCCCAAATTGGTGGTTGCTCGCCCTCATGTCTGTACTGCCAGGCGAACGTAGACAGAGTGGGCGACACGGTCAATAGCTGCCTACCACATATAGCTGGCCGGTTAGCTTATGGGTGACCTTGCTGGCCGCCTATGTACGACCTGATACTTGCCGGCTCACGCCGCTGGCCGCCACGCCGATCAGGTGATCGGGAGGGGGGTCCGCGTTCCGGTGCTCGTCGGGTGGCCGCCTGCCACGGTGCTGAAGAACGAAGCCTCTTTCTGTCAAGAGCCCGGTTTCGGGCGCGTCGAAGCAGACCCGGGGTCGAGGGGCGTACGGTTGTTGCTGGCCCGGGTGTGACTGGTCCGAAGAGCCGGCGTTCAGGATGCGAGCCGGCCACGCTG
>DASZDM010000108.1:0-17567 GCA_035942015.1 Acidimicrobiales bacterium
TACGTCCACGAGAACGTGAAGCACTTCATGCAGCAGTTCCATCACGATGCGCATCCCATGGGGATGCTGGTCTCCACCGTGGCTGCCCTCTCGACGTTCTACCCGGAGGCGAAGCAGATCTTCGACGAGGACATCCGGCGGAAGCAGATCGTGCGGCTGATCGCCAAGATGCCCACCCTGGCCGCCTTCGCCCACCGATTCAGCGTCGGCATGCCGTTCGTCTATCCCGACAACGACCTGGCATACACCAACAACTTCCTGTCCATGATGTGGAAGGTGGCCGAGCCGCGCTACGCCGCCCACCCGGTTCTCGCCCGGGCCCTCGACGTGTTGTTCATCCTCCATGCCGACCACGAGCAGAACTGCTCGACCACGGCGATGCGTACGGTGGGTTCGGCCCACGCCGACCCGTACTCGGCGACGGCTGCCGCCGCCGCCGCTCTGTACGGCCCCCGCCACGGCGGTGCCAACGAGGCGGTGATCCGCATGCTCGAGCGCATCGGGTCGGTCAGCGCCGTCCCGGGGTTCATCGCCCGAGTCAAGAGTGGTGAGGGCCGGCTGATGGGCTTCGGGCACCGCGTGTACAAGAACTACGACCCCCGGGCACGGATCATCAAGCGCACTGCCGACGAGGTGTTCGCCGTGGTGGGAGGCAATCCTCTCCTGGATGTCGCCCTCGCCCTCGAGGAGGCGGCGCTGTCCGACGACTACTTCGCGGAACGAAAGCTCTACCCCAACGTCGACTTCTACTCCGGCCTCATCTACCAGGCGATGGGCTTCCCGCTCGAGATGTTCACCGTGCTCTTCGCCATTCCCCGTACCGCGGGATGGCTGGCCCATTGGGTGGAGTTGCTGGGCGACGCCGACCAGCGCATCGCCCGACCCCGTCAGCGCTACATCGGCCCCGGCCAACGGCCTTATATTCCCCTGGCGGCGCGAGAACTGGGCTGAGCCGCAGCCCCCGGTACGCTTCCCCCGGCGCACCCGCCTACGAAAGAGGGTTGATGGAGATCGCTATCGCAGTGGCTGTGGTCCTGGTGTTGCTGGCCCTGCTCGCCATCGTGGTGCAGCGCAAGCGGCGTGCCGGTGGCGTCATCGCCGCCGACACCAAGGGGACCGGCCGGGGCCGCAAGGGACGGAACCGATGAGCTCATCCACATCGCTACTGCTGCGCGCCACTGACCTCATCGGCCACCCTGTCGTCACCATCGATGCCGGCGAGGCCGTGGCCGAGGTCAAGGACGTGGTCTACGGCACCACCGAAGCGGCGCTGTTGGGCTTCACCTTGAATCACCGTGGATTTCTGGGCGGACCCATGAAGCAGGTGCTGGCGTGGGCCCGCGTGGCCGCCCTGGGCCGCCACGCGGTGATGATCGCCACCGCAGGAGATCTCGACGAACGGGACGACGTCCTGGTCGAGGATCTCAAAGGGTCCCGGCACCGCAACGTCATCAGCAGCGAGGTCATCACCGACGCCGGCGAACGGCTGGGAGAAGTGACCGACGTCGTACTGCTGGTCGACGCCGAGCCTGAGGTGGTCGGCTACGAGATCGGAGGAAGCGAAGTTCTCACGCCACACTCGGGCGGGCACGTGTTCATTCCCCTGCCGGAGACCCTGGCCGTGTCGGGGGAGGCCCTCATGGTCCCTGCCGCCGTCCGCGATTTCGTCAGTGACGACCTGGCCGGCTTCGGTGCCTCGGTGGAACGCTTTCGCGAGCACCTGCGCACGACCCCGCCGGAGCACCGGCCGTGAGGCGCCTGAGCGAAGTGGCCGGGACCAAGGTGATGAGCAAGGCCAGCGCACAGAAGATGGGCAAGATCGAGCGCATTCTCGTCGACGTGCCGCCACGCCGGGTCACCGCCCTGCAGGTGGCTCGCGATGAGCTGGTCGACTGGGCCGATGTCAGCGGCGTGGGTCACGACGCCGTGGTGGTGTCGAGCGAGGAAAGCGTCCGCACGGCCGCCGATGCCCGGGAGGAGCGGGCGCTGTCCGGCGACTTCGACTGGAAGGGCAAGCTGGTGGTCTCCGACCGAGGCAACGAGATGGGCAACGTGGTCGATCTCGAGCTCGACGAGTCCAGCGGCCAGCTCGAGGTCGTGCACACCACCGAGGGCAGGTTGGAGGCGGGTCGCCTCCACGCCCTCGGCTCCTACTGCCTGGTTGTCCGCCACGATGACAGCAGCGACCTCCCCGGCTGAGCTGCGACCGGCTATATGTCGTATGGCTAGATGGGGATGGGGGTAGAGAACAAGGACCCTGAGCAAGGAGGAACTCGAGATGCCCGATCAAGACCGCCACCCCGATGAGCTCGGACCCGAAGGAATGAGAGCTGCACCCGGCGCCGGCCGCCAGAACCAGGACCAGGAACCCACTGAGATGACCACGTGGGACGGAGCCGGCAACCCGATCAAGCACGTCTTCACCGATGACGAGAGCGGCCACTTGAGCGAGGGCACCGGCCCCTCCACGGACGACGCTCTGGAGGACGCCCGCGACCCCGACCACGTGCTCGGCCAGGACGCCAGTCCTGAGATGGGCGAGGGAGGAAGTCGAAGCGCGGGCAAGAGCACGCCGATCTGAGGATCGGCTCGATACCCGTTTCCGGCGCTAGGGGCGGTCCCGGAGCAGCGCCCGGGCCGCGGCTCGTCCGGGTGTGCCGGCGATCCCCCCGGCAGGATTGGTTCCTGCCCCTGAGACGTACAAGCCGCCCACCGGGGTCCGATGGTCACCCAGGGCCCTGGTGGGCCGCAAGGGGCCCAGCTGGTCGAGAGCGATGTCGAGGTGCATGGGATGGGCGCCGGGCCAGCGGCCCACCGCCTGCATGATGTCCGGTGTGTGCGTGGCCAGCCCCCGTACGGTCGCACTGAAGCCGGGAGCACGCTCCTCCATTGTGGCGAGGCATCCGGCCACGAATTCGTCGCCTCGCGCCGGCCAACCACCCTCGACGACTGCAGGAGCGGCAGGGCAGGCCAGGTACACGGTGTGGTGTCCGACCGGGGCCAGCGTGTCGTCCATCGCCGAGGTGGTGAAGGCGTACAGCGGGAGAGGGTCGGGCAGCCGGCCCGCCTCGGAGCGGTGCCAGGCGGTGGTCAGATCGTCCAGATGGTCCACGAAGCTCTGAAGGCCGTTCCAGTCGCCTGGACGGGCGTCGGGATAGGGGGGAAGCGTGGAGGTGGCGACATGGACCACGGCCTGCACCACGTTGCTCCTCCGGGCGGCAGCCAGATCTGCGCCGGCGTTGCCGTCCAGAGGCGGGTCCAACAGCTCCAGGAGCGCGTACTTGGGGTCCGTCGCCGTGATGACCGCCGACGATGCGACCCGTTCCCCGTCCTCGGTCACCACCGACCGCACCTGGCCGCCACGTGCCTCGATTCGTGTCACAGGCGTCCCACACCGAATCTCCACGCCGAGGGACGTTGCCCGTCGCACCAAGGCGTCCGTGAGACCCTGAGCCCCCCCGCGGGCATGCCACTGCCCGTACCGATGGTACGCCGCCTGCCAGAACGCATAGAGGGCACCTCCGGGGGTGGACGGACCGACCCCGGCATGGGCGGCGAAGGCGGCCACCGGTCCGCGGGTGAGATCGGACGCCAGCCAACGGACCAGCAACGACTGATACGGACCGAGAAGGTCCCGCACCGTGGCCAGGGGGTGGTGGCGCAGCACCCGGCCCACGTTGGCCAACCGGCCCGGCAGCTCCCGCACCGAGACGTCACCCCGCACAGCGGGGATGACCGCACCGACGACAGGCAGGGCCTTGTCCATGAACTCCCGGTACGCCCGGGCCTCGGACGGGCTCGATTCGGCTATGGACTCGACGGTTGCATCGATCGAGCGGAAGAACCGGACGCGGCGCCCGTCGGCGTGCACGGCGACGGAGAAAGGGTCCATCTCCTGATACACGAGGCCCGCTCCGGCCAGGTCGAGCTCGCCTGGGATGTCGGTCATGTTCAAGATGTTGTGGGCGACCGAGTGCATGTCGAAGCGATAGCCGGGAACGGTCTCCTCGGTGCGCGATCCCCCCCCGGGCCGGTCCAACTGCTCGAAGACCACCACCTGGCGCCCGGCACGAGCGAGGTAGCAGGCGGCGATGAGGCCGTTGTGGCCTCCTCCGACCACGACGACCTCGGCGGCGCCGTTGATCAAGGGAAGAGGGGGTCCTGGTCGGGCCGGGGTTGCCCCGACGGCGAGGATATTTCGGTCGCCGTCGGCCGGGGTCGTCGACGGAAGTGCTTGCTCAGCGTCTCCTCCTGACCCTGGTAGCTGGACCCGATCTGGCTTCCGTAGAGCTTGTCGGGAGGTGTCATCATGTGCTCGAAGGTGAGCTTGCACACCGGCTGACGGTGCTCGACCATGAACGGTACGTCGTGGGCGCGTACCTCCAGGGCTGCTCGAGAACCCTTCAGGTCGCCGTCCTGGCTGTAGCCGAATCCGGGGTCGAAGAACCCGGCGTAATGCGTGCGCAGCTCCCCGCTGGTGGGATCGTACGCGGTCATCTCGGCGGCCAGGTCGGGCGGGACCCGGACACTCTCGTCGGAGAGGAGCAGGTAGAACCGCTCGGGTGCCAGCACGATCCGATCACGTGCTTCACGATGGACCGGTTCCCAGAAGTCGTCCACATCGAAGGCATCCACCAGCCCCAGCTCGAGGAGGGGGGCATAGCCCCTGGCCCGGTGACCCACCCGTCCCTCGCGGTCACCGCGGAGGTCGAGGCTGAGGAAGAGTCCGTCGGCGGTGGCGAGATCGCGGTCAGTCACCGGCGCTCCGTTCCGGAACAGCAACGGCTGGTCACGGTGCCGGGCCCGTAGCTCGTCATCACCGAGGGCGGCCCTTCCCCGTACCAGCCGCAGTTGGTTCAATGCCAGGCCCTGGCGGACCCGAACCGTGAACGACAACGGGAAGACCTCCAGGTACAACTTGCCCTGATAGCCCGCAGCGATCTCGTCGAAGCGGTAGCTCTGATCGGTGATGACACGGGTGAAGACGTCGAGGCGGCCCGTGGAGCTCTTGGGATTGGTCCGTCCACGCAGTTCCGCCGGCAGACTGAGCTCCTCGATGAGCGGGATCAGATAGGGCCGGTTGGTCTCGAGAACCGCCCCGTCCCGCCGCAGATCGAGCTCGTCGATGATGTAGTCCTTGACCTTGTCCTCGACACTGTCGCGATCCGAAAGGAAGCTGCATCGGATGCGGTAGGCAACTTCACCCAACCGCAGATCCACGCTGGCGGGTTGGATACTGGACTGTGGAATCTTGAACTCGCCACCGTCGATCCAGCCGGCATCGATGGCCTCGCTCAACATCTGGCTGGGCAGCACGCCGCGGGCCTCGCCGTCCAGTGGGTCCGCCGTTCGCTCCTTTCCGGCCACGAGCACCGAGGGTAGTCCCGGCCGACGACCGGGGCGGTCGGAGCGCTGCACTAGACATGGGCCGATGGCGACACGGTCGGACGCACCGAGCGAGGCTTCCACAATCGCTCTCGGTTGGACGGCCAGCGTCCTCGCCCTTGCCACCGGTGGCCGGTTCGGCAGACGCGCCGCCCTCCGGGGCTCGGCCGCCGCCCTGGCCACGGCGGGCGTCACCGCCGCCTTCGGGGCGGTCACCGGCCTGCGGCGAGCCGTCCCGTCAGCGACGGCGGGCAGCCTCGCCTTCGCCGTCGGCGCAACGCTCGAGCTTCCCCGAGCCGGTGTTCCCCTGGCGGCCGCCGCGGCTGCGTTCCTCGGTCCGGACCTCCTGTCAGGACGTCCGAGACTGGGCTCGCTCGTGGCGGCCGTCGGTGGCGCCGGGGTCGCTCTGGGCAGCCGCCAGCTCTGGCCTCTTGCCCCCCATTCCCCCACCGACCGGCGTCCGGCGGGCGCCCGGCACCACCATCAGCCAGCGCCCCACGGTGCGGGTCTCACCATGGTGGTCAACCCGGGCGCAGGGTCCAACGTCGGGGCCGGACCGTTGCAGCGCCTGTCCGAGGCACTGCCCGAAGCCCGCCTGGTGGAGCTGGAGGAAGGCGACGACCTCACAGAAGCACTGGAGCTCGCTGCGACCGAAGGGCAGACCCTCGGTGTGGTGGGAGGTGACGGTTCCATCAACGCCGCGGCCAGCATCGCGCATGGAAAAGGCATACCGCTGTTCGCCGTCCCGGGTGGCACACTCAACCACTTCACCCACGCCGTCGGCATCGAGTCGGTGGATGACGCCGTCACCGCCCTGACGGCCGGGGAGGTGGTGGCGGTCGACCTGGCCCAGATCGACGGGCGGCCCTTTCTCAACACCGCCAGCTTCGGGGCCTACGTCGAGCTGGTCGATGCCCGGGAGCGCCTGGAACACCGACTCGGGAAGTGGCCCGCCATGATCGTCGCGCTGGTGCAGGTGCTGCGCCGCTCCCGACCCATGGAGGTCGAGATCGACGGCCGCGAGCGAAAGCTGTGGATGATCTTCGTGGGCAACTGCACCTACCGTCCCCACGGCTTCGCCCCGAGCTGGCGTACCCGCCTCGACGGTGGCCGCCTCGACGTCCGCCTGGTCGATGCCTCGACGCCACGGGGGCGGGTACGGCTCATCGCGGCCGTGCTCACCGGGCGTCTCGGCCGATGCCGGATGTACGAGGAGTCACAGGTCACGCAGGTACGGGTGCGACGTCTCGACGGGGACCGTCGCCTGGCCCGCGACGGCGAGACCTTCGATGGCTCGGCCGAGTTCGCCATCACCAAGTGCACCGAGCCACTCCTCGTCTACGCGCCGCACTGAGCCTGCAGGTTCCAGGCCTCAGACGCGAACGGCTTCCTCGGAGGTGGTCAAAGGTGGCCGATCGGGCTGGTGGCGACGCCGTTCGAAGGCCACCATCACCGGGGTGGCGGTGAAGATCGACGAGTAGGTACCGACGAGGATGCCGACGATCAGCGCCAAGGCGAAGTCGGCGAGGGTGTCACCACCCAGGAGGTACAGCGCGACGAGGATGAACAGCGCTCCCAGACCGGTGTTGATGGTGCGGGGGACCGTCTGGAGACAGGCGTCGTTGGCCACCACCGCCAACTCCTCACCCGCCCGACGGCGGTACTGCTCCCGGACCCGGTCGAACACCACCACGGTGTCGTTGATGGAATAGCCGATCACCGTCAGCAGCGCGGCAAGGAAGACCCCGTCGAGCTCCTTTCCCAGCCAGGCGAAGACGCCGAGGAGGATGGAGACATCGTGCACCATGGCAATGACCGCAGCCGCTCCATAGGTCCACCGAAAGCGAGCGGCCAGGTAGGCCAGCTGGGCCAGCAGGGCGACACCGAGGGCGAGAAGCGCCTTGTTCCGGAGCTCGTCACCGATGGTCGGCCCGACGAACTCCTCGCGCACGAGCTCGGCCCCGTTGCCGAGGCGCTCCACCACCCCCTCCACGCGACGCTCGTCGTCCTGGTCCAGATCGGCGGTGCGAATCGAGACGTTGTCGTCGTCGGAGACCTGGACGACGGCACGGGGCAGTCCGGCCGCGGCCAATTCGCTCCGCATCCGCTCCAGGTCGACCGACCGCTCGGTGGAGTACTCCACCAGCCGCCCGCCGGAGAACTCGACGCCGAAGGACAAGCCCCGCAGGACGATGCCGACGACGGCCAGGACGACGGCCAGGGCGGAGAGGCCCAGCCAGAGCCGGGACCGGGCCAAGAGCACCGGTCCTCGTACCGCCAGCCAGGCTCTCACCCGCCCACCCGTCTCCATGCCGAGCAGCCCGGGTCTGGAGGCGAGAGACCGGTTGCGCAGCGCCAGTTCGACCAGCACCCGGGTGACGACCAGGGCGGAAAACATCGAGACCACCACGCCGACGCTGAGCGTGATGCCGAAGCCTCGAACGGCGCCGGAAGCGAAGAAGAACAAAAGCACGGCGGCCAGCAGGGTGGTGGCGTTGGAGTCGGCGATGGCGCTCCATGCCCGGGAGAATCCCCGGGTGCCGGCCAGGCGGGGGCTACGGCCGGCTGCATGTTCCTCCTTGGCTCGCTCGAACACCAGGACGTTGGCATCGACCGCCATCCCGATGGCGAGGACGAATCCGGCGATCCCCGGCAGGGTGAGCGTGGCGTCGAGTGCCAGCATCACGGCGAAGGAGAGGAGGCCGTACACTGCCAGTCCCACGGTGGCGAGGAGACCGAGGAGGCGATAGACCGCGATCATGTACAGCGCGGTCAGCAGGGCTCCTATGACGGCGGCCTGGACGCTCGCTTCGATGGCGGATTCTCCGAGCGTCGGTCCGACGGTTCGCTGCTCGACCACCTCGACAGGAACAGGAAGGGCGCCGGCCCGGATGACGAGCGCCAGGTCCCTCGCCTCCGCCTCGTCGTCCTGGCCGCTGATCACGGTGGTCCCCCCGGTGATACCCACGCCACATTGCACCGACGCCGCCACCTCGGGGCTGGAGACGACCTCATCGTCCAGGACGATGGCCACCCGCCGCCCGGGGTCGCCGGGCATCAGACAAGCGGCCTGACCGGTGAGGGCAGCGAACTGGGCCCCGCCCTGGCCCTGGAAGTCAATTTCCACCGCCCACTCACTGGCTCCGGTACTGCCGAACGTCGCCCGGGCATCGCTGACCGCCTCCCCGGTGAACGCAGCCGGCCCCAGGCGAAGAGTCGATCCGTCCTCGGCCGGCAGCACCACCACTTCCCCGGGCGAGGTGGTGGATGTTGTGACGTCGGTGGGCGGAGTGGGTGATGGCTCGACCGCGAGCACAGGATGGAAGCTGAGCTGGGCCGTGCGCCCGATGACCTGCAATGCCTCCTCCGGGTCGGCCACTCCCGGGAGCTCGACGATGATGCGGCGATCGCCGGAGCGTTGCAGGGTCGGTTCGCTCACCCCCAGGGCGTCCACACGCCGGCGCAGTACCTCGAGCGTTCGCGACGCCGTATCGTCATCGACGTGCCGACGGGGCGTGTCCTGCGCCTCCAGGACGATCTGGGTGCCGCCGCGCAGGTCGAGGCCCAGGCGTACGGGGCGTGACGCCACCAGCACCACCGCCCCGGCCAGCGCCGCCACCACCAACAGGGCGCGCCAGCGAAAGGACTTCGACAAAGCAGTCCTCGGACTCGACCGCTAGGTCTGGATCAGGTCGGTCGGTCGCACCGGGTCGGCCTTACAATGTCGGCGTCACAGTGTCGGCGTCGACGGTGGCCCGGGAGGAGGGCCTTCGGCGTGGCCGGCGCTGTCGGGAGGAGGCTCGTCACCGAGCTCGTCCACCTTGCGCTTGGCCTGTTCGGCGAACTTGGACACCTTGTCGGCGTGCTTGCCACCGGTGCGACGATTGATCACGGCCGCGGTCTTGTCCACCGTGGCACCGATCGTTTCGCCCCGGGTACGAGCCACCTCGGCTGCCTTGTCCTTGATCTTGTCGAGATACCCCATCGGTTGACCCCTTCCTCCGGTGCTCGGTCCGAGATCCTCTTCAAGCGGCGAGGCCGGCCGCAGCCGACCTCCTCGACGCCTTCCGGGTGACCGTACGCCACCCGCTGGCCGCCAGGTACCAGACGATGGCGACGAGCACGATCGCCGACGCCGGTGCATAGTCACGATAGTGGGACACCAGCAGGCCGACCACGGCGCTGGATGCCCCCACCCCGGCTCCGACCCACAGCGTCGCCCGGTAACTCGAGGCGAGCTGGGCGGCGGCGGCCACGGGCACGACCATCATGGCCGAGATCAACAGCAAGCCGATCGACGACATCCCGCCCACGACCACCAGCGCCACCATCAAGGTCAGGGCCATGACCAGACGCTCGGTGCGTACTCCCGCGACCCGGGCCGCCTGCTCGTCGAAGGCGAGCGCCACCAGGCGCGGGTACAGCACTGCAATACCGACCACCACCGTCGCGGCCAGCCCGACAATGACCCAGACCTGGGCCCACGTGAGGTTCAAGGGGCTCCCGAAGAGCAAGCCGACCAGCCGCGTCTGCCCGGCGTTGGCCTGCGAGGCGAACAGGTAGCCCACGGCGATCCCTCCGTAGAAGATCAGCGCGATGGCCAGGTCGCCGGCCAGACCGGCACGGCCCATGCGCACCAGCAGCATCCCGGCCAGGACGGTGAACGCCAGTGCTCCCAGCACCGGGTCAGCGCCCACCAGGAACGCGAGTCCGACGCCGGCGAAGGCCACGTGGCCCATTCCGTCACCCACCAGGGACTGGCCCCGTTGCACGATGAAACTGCCCACCAGGGGGGCGACGGCGGCAATGGCCACGCAGGCCACGAAGGCCCGCTGCATGAACTCGAACTCGAGCGGGTTCATCGGCGGGTGACGACCGGATGGGGAGACGCCGGCACCTCGTGGGGGTTCCCGGCTCTTCCGTCGGCGACCTCCACGACCCGCTGGGCCAGGCCGGAGAACCCCTCAGGGTCGTGGCTGACGTAGACGACGGCCATTCCCTCCACGTCGACCAGGTGCTCGAGGGACGCCCGCAGGATCTGGCGTGCATGGGAGTCGACGCCCGTCGTGGGTTCGTCCATGACCAGTAGTCGGGGGGCGGTCGCCAGTGCCCGAGCGATCAGCGCCCGTTGCTGTTGACCTCCTGACAGTTCCGACATCCGGGATCGGCGGACGGCCACGAGACCGAGCAGGTCGACTACGTGCTCGATGCGCTCGTGGTCCTCCGGCCGCCTACGTCCGAGCCACCCGGCCCGCGCGGCAAGCCCGCTGCGCAGCACCTCGTCCACGCTGACCGGGAGGGCGGACCCGGCCACCGCCCGTTGCGGGACATAGCCCACCTTGTGCCAGTCGCGGAACGACTTGATGTCGTCGCCGAACAGCTTGACATGACCCGTTCCGGGCGGAAGCAAGCCGAGGGCGATCTTCATGAGGGTCGTCTTGCCGGAACCATTGCCGCCGACGACAGCCACGAACTCCCCCTCGGACACGCGCAGCGACGCGTGGCGAAGGACCGGAGTGCCGCCGTAGGCGAAGCTGACCTCGTCGAGCTCGAGCGCCGGCGGCACGGCCTCGACGCTCACCGGTTCAACACCCCAGGGCCACGGCGAACCGGCCAGCCTGGTCACGAACGAGACGGATGAAACCGAGCTCGGCCTGGTCGTCGGTGACGGCGTCGAGGGGCAAGATTTCCAGAAGCTCCACCCCCGCTTCCCTGGCCACCGTCTCAGCCCCCTCCCGTCCCTCCACCGGCTCGCTCAGGACGTGGGTGAAGCCCCTGCCCTCGATCTCCTCGACCAGGTCGGCCAGCTCTCCACTGGCCGCCCCCGCCTCCGGGTTGATCCCGGTCACGCCGTGCTGTTCGATCCCATGGGGCTCGAGCAGGTAGCCGTAGGCCTGGTGGCTCACGATCGCCTCCCCATGGGTGCACTCTCCTCCGAGGTTTGCGTCAAGCTCCCTCCCGAGATCGGCGAAGTCGGCGACGAGCGCCTCGGCGCGGCCCAGATACGTGGCGGCGTTGCCGGGGTCGGCGGCGGCGAACGCCTCGCCGGCGTGCACAGCGGCGTCGGCCATCACCTTTGAGTCGAACCAGATGTGGGGATCCACCACTGCGTCGCCGCCCTGCGCTGGGCCGGCGCCATGAGCATCGTCGCCCGGCTCGCGTAACCGCGCCGGTCCGGCGACGTCGCTGAGGGAGACCACCGTCCCCTCAGCCGAGGTCACTGCTTGCTCCACTTGAGGTTGGTAGCCGATCTTCCCCACGAAAAGCACCACGTCGGAGACCTGGATGGCCTCCCGCTGGTCGGGGGTGAGCTCGAGGTCGTGCGCCTCGACACCACCGGCGCTGAGGAGCATCACATCGGCGTACGGCGCTACCTGCTCCGCCACCCAGGCCAGCGGGTACACCGAGGCAACAGCAGAGATCTCGTCTGCGCCCGACGGAGAGCTGTCGCCGTCGCCGCAGGCGGTCGTCAGGAGCGACACGCAAAGAACTGCGGTAGGCAGACGACGCATCCGGTCTCCAGCTCGGGAACTAGCCTGTAATAATAACCAGTCCCGTTTCCGTCGGCAACGAGCGACTGGATCAGCGGTGCGTGTTCGACACCACCCCTCGCACCCGGTCTTCCCGATGAGGCCGCTCGAACACGGCATCCTCCCCCGGTGCCCGCTGGTCCTTGGAGCGCAGCAGCGGGAACGCCGCCACCCGGGTCACTGCATCCAACAGCCGAGGTGAGATGCGCTGGATCACCAACCTTGCCTTCGTCGCCCGGCCCACCACGACGTCTCGACGCAGCTCTTGGGCCGAGGTCAGGATCGCCTCGGCCACCTTCTCGGGGCCGTACACCGGTGGTGGTCCCGAGGCTCGCACACCGAGGCGGCTGCGGGCATTCTCGAAGAACGGAGTGGCGACGGGGCCGGGCAGGATCTGCACTACGGACACCGGTGCGCCGGCGTGTTGGAGTTCTACCCGCAGCGCCTCGACGAAGCCGTCCACGCCGTGCTTGGCCGCGCTGTACGACGACAACAGCGGAAGGCCCCGCTTGGCGACCTCGGAGGACACCACGACGTACGCCCCGCCGTTGCGGCGCAGCTGCGGTAGCGCGGCCCGTGCTCCGTTCACCGGACCGAGCAGGTCGACGTCGATGACCCGACGGAACTCTTCCGGCGTCATGTCCTCGAAGCGGGCGTACTCGGCCACGCCCGCTACGTGGGCCCACGTATCGATACGGCCATGGGTCGACACCGCCAGCTCGGCGATGGCCTCCACCTCCGCGTGGTCGGCAGCGTCGGCTACGCCGATGGTGACATCGCCCGGTGCGGCGTCGGCAGCCAGCGTGGTGAGCGCTTCACGGTCACGGCCGGCCGCCACCACCCGGGCACCCCGCTCGGCCGCCAACAGGGCGGTGGCACGCCCGATGCCGCTCGAGGCGCCGAAGACCACCATTACCTGCTCATCGATCGGTTTGAGGCTCACGCGCATGGGCGCCTACCTGCCCCGTGACATGGCCAGCCAACCGCGGCACGCGGGTCTGTCGCTCCAAGCGGGTACTTTGGGCGGTGGTGCGCGTCTGCCGGATCCGCGGCGAACGCAGTGAGGAAGCAGAGGCAAGCATGAGCGGCAACCACCAGCTGATCGAGGTCGCCCACTTCGGGGCCGACTGGGAGAGCGCCGGAGCGGCGCGACGCTTCGTGTCGGCGACCCTGGCGTCCTGGGGCTGTGACGCGTTCGACTACGTGGCCATCCTGCTGGTGAGCGAGCTGGTCTCCAATGTGCTGCTGCATGCCGGCACGGACCTCGATGTGGTCCTGCGACGACCTGACGCAGGTATCAGGGTCGAGGTGCACGACCGCAACCACTGCCTTCCAGCCCGGAAGCACTACTCGATCACGTCCACCACCGGACGCGGCCTCGCCCTGGTGGATGACCTGGCCCGGGATTGGGGAGCCGAGGTGACGGCCGAAGGAAAGTTCGTCTGGTTCGAGTTCGACGAGGGCGGACTTTCGGTCGATCAGTCGCTCACCGGCCAGTTCGAGCTGGACGACTGGGAGGTGCTGTCCGACTTCGAGCCGGGGCCGTCTCCCGCGGGCGACCTGTCGGCGAACAACCAAGACGGCGGAGCCACCCCGACTCGGGCCCGAGCCGAGCCCGCGACGGTGGGCTGCTCATGACGGGATCGGTGGACCTGATCACCGTCAGGCTCCTCCAGTTCCCGCTGGAGTTGTACCGCCAGGCGTCCGAGCACCAAGACGAGCTCCACCGCGAGTTCGCCCTTCTCCAGCACCCGTCGTCAGAGGACGAGGCGAGCGTTCCCCGCCGACTCCGTCTTCTCATCGAAGAGCTGAACGACCGCTTCGGTGACTTCAGTGCAGGACCCCGGTCCGCCCTCGCCACCGCCCTCGACAGAGGGGAGAACAGCATCGATGTCGAATACCGGGTGCCGCCGGAGGCGAGGGAGGCCGTCGTGGCCTTGGGTGCCCTCCTCGATGAGGCCGACGACTTCTGCCGAAGGGGCACTCATCTGCTCACCCTCGCCACTCCCCCTGGGCCGTTGGCTTTGCGACGGTGGTATCTGGGTCAGTTCGTCGCCCAGATCGAAGGTGCCGACCCCACTCCGTGGGATCAGTGGGAGGGCGACACTGCGCCAGGCCTGGCCAGCTCCTAGGGCAGCCGGCCGCCGATTTCCAGCTCCTCACCTTCGGGCGCCTCCCGGCCTGCGAATCTCCGATAGGTGCGGACCACTCCCGCCGACGTCAGCCCATGGCCGAGGACGGAGACGGTGATGGCCAGGGTGCCAGCGAGGAAGAGCCGCTCGTACTCGACCAGACCGTAGCGCTCGATGTACGGGAGATAGTAGATCCCGGCCACACCGAGCGGCCCCGACCACCCGATGTACGCGGAAGAGACAGGGCCGGACGAGGTCAGGAGCATCAACGGCATGCCGATCGGCGCCCGCCGGGCGACGAGCACCCAGAGGCCGAATACGACCCCGCCGGCGCCCAGCTGAGGCCACCAGAGGCCGACCGGGAGCACCATGCCGAAGGCGAGGAACACAATGGTCAGTGCAATCTTGGTGATCGATCGGTGCACCTCGTGGATCGGCCGGCGGAGCGCCTCGGGAAGCCCCTCGCTGAAGAAAAGGCCGGCGACGAAGGCGGCGAAGATGCCGGTGCCGCCGAGGAGGTGGGCGAGAGCCAGCACGGTGACGGCCACGCCGCTGCTGGCCAGCGGGTACCAGTCCTCCTCGGCGAGGCGGTCGACGCCGGCGATGTCGGTCAGCCACCGCAGCGTGGCCCCGACCAGCGCGCCGACGACGATGGCGACGGCAAGCTGGCGACCCGCCTCGAGCGCCCACTCGCCCAGCACCTCACCGCCGGTCGCTGTGGCCAGCAGGCCGGCGAAGAGGACGAAGGGCAGCGCCAGGCCGTCATTCGCCGCCGCCTCCAGCTGCAGGCTCATGCGCACGCGCCGCGGCAGCGACTGATCGGGAAGGACCCCGGTGACCAGCGCGGCCGCCACGCCGGGATCGGTGGGCGTGAGGACGGCCCCGATCAGGAGCGCGGCGGCAAGGGGAAGCCCCAGCAACAGCGTGGCGCCGAGCGAGGTGCACAACCACATGGCCGGCATGAGGATCAGCAGCAGAGCCGCAACGCGGCGGGCGTTGGCCCGCAGGTCGCCGGGATGGGCACGCAAGGAGATGTCGAAGACGGCGAAGGCGAGCGCCAGGCGGGACAGCTGCTCCAACAGCTCGCCCCGGGGCACGACCGCTGTCGGGTCGATCAGGCCGAGTGCGTGAGGACCCACCAGCACACCGGCAACCAGCGCCAGCAGCACCGGACTCAGGGAGTGTCGCTTGACGATGCGCGACGAGAGGCCCAACACGACCACGGCAATGCCGACGAGCAGCAGCACGCGGTCGGCTTGTACCACGCGGCCGACCTTCGTCTCAGGTGGTGCCGGTAGCGCTCACCCCGACTCGCCGGTAGCGCGCCTCGAGCTCACAGAAGATCCCGTAGGACAAGAGGCCGACGGCAATGGCCACGAGGAGAGCTGTTCCCCACGGGGCGTCGGCGACCCGCCGTAGCGCATCATCCAGGCCCTTGGCAGCCTGGTCGGCGTTGTACGTGATCGCCGCCTGGACGAGGAACCAGGCGAAGAGCAGGAAGATCACTCCCTTCGCGGCGTAGGCGGCGGCGCCGATCCGTACCACCCACGTGTGCACCTCGGATGACATCTCACCGGTGCGCAGCGTGCCCAGGAACTTCTTCTCCACGCCCTTGTAGATGGTGTAGAGACCGAGGGCAGCCACCGCGAGGCCGATCAGACCCACGATCCACCGGCCACCGGGCAACCCGAAAAGGTACGCCGTCCCCTGCTGCTGGCTCGAGGCTCCACCGGAGGAGCCACCCGCCAGGCCCACGATGCTGAAGGCGGTGACCGCCAGACCGGCGTAGACGACAGCGAGCACGACGCCGATGACCTTGTCCGAGGCCTCCACCGAAGGCTGGGCCAGGATGGTCACCTCGAGAATGCGGCCGAGGGCGTAGGCCAGGAGGCCCAACCCGAGGACCACCATGGCAACCTTCCCGGGCGCGGTGCCGGCGATGTACTCGAGGGCTCCAGTGGCGGTCGCCTGTTGCGGCGCTGTGCCCAACGCCATCTGGAGGACTATCCAGGCAAGTGCCACGTACACCACGCCCTTCGCCGCCCAGCCCACCAGTACGGCGCGTCTCGCCCACTGGTTTCCTGCTGTCTGCCCTGCCGCCTGCCGCGCCCGACCGTTCGTACCGAGACGTCCCACCTCCGGGGGCGTACCCACGAAGGCGGCTGCACTCACCCGCGTGGCGGCTGTTCCTGCCGCTTTGAGTGGGGTCGGCCGTGCGGCATTGGGAGCCCGGACCCCTTGCTCGGCCGCTCCGCCTCGGCCACGCCCGACCACGATCTTCGCTGGCCATACACGGGGACTTTTACGGACCTTCGCGTTTGAGCGGGGTCTGACCGCCTGAGGCTCCACGCGAAGGTCGGGGGTCTCGACCAGTGTTCCGGGTGTCGAAGCCTGGACACTGCGAGGAGACCCCCGATGACCCTTGACCGTACGCGCTGGTGCGAGCTGTTGGTCGGCCTTGAGCGAGTCGAGGTGCTCGACGTCGTCCGCCAACTCGATCGTCTCCTGGTCACCGTCGAGTCGACCGACCGCCTGGTGGGTTGTGGGGCCTGTGGAACCCGGGCTTCGGTCAAGGATCGGGACCGAGTCGAACTGGCCGATCTCCCTGCCTTCGGATGCCCGGTCACCCTGGTGTGGCTCAAGCGCCGGTGGCGCTGCGGTGAGGCGGACTGCGGCGAAGGAACCTGGACCGAGGACCGCCCCGACATCGCCCCGGCCCGCTCGACGATGACACGGCGTGCCGGCGTGTGGGCCACCACCCAGGTCGGTCGCCACGTGCACTCGGTGTCCTGGGCGGCCAAGGAGCTGGGCGTCACCTGGCACACGGTCATGGACGCCGTCACCCTCTGGGGAGAGCTGCTTGTCGAGCACCCCGACCGGGTCGGTGCGACTACGGCCATCGGGGTCGACGAGACGTCGTTCCTGGCCGCCACCGCCACCGAAGGAACGCGGTGGGTCTCGAGCATCTGCGATGTCGAGGGCCGCAGCGTCATCGACGTGATCGAGGGCCGCCAGGCCGCTGACCTGGACCGATGGCTCGTCGACCAGGCGGAGGACTGGAAGGCGGCGGTGGCCATCACGGTGTGCGATCTGCACGAACCGTTCCGAGCAGCGCTGCACCGTCACCTTCCTGATGCAATCGCCGTTGCTGACCCTTTTCACGTCGTCGCGGTCGGCACCCGCTGTGTGGATGCCACCCGTCGACGCGTGCAGAACGACACCCTCGGACATCGTGGCCGCAAGCACGATCCCCTCTACCGGTGCCGCAAGCTCTTGGCCATGGCCGAGGAGCGCCTGGAGGACAACGGCACCGCCAAGCTGCGCGGACTGCTCGCCGCCGGGGATCCCATCGGCCACGTGCACGAGGCGTGGACAGCCAAAGAATGCCTTCGAGATCTGTACACCCTCTACGGCCAGCCCGAGCTCGCCGGGCGATGGATCGACGGGCTCATCGAGGACTGCCGGGAGGCCCGGGCCGCCGAGGTCCGTGGTGTCGCCCGGACCCTCAAGCGATGGCGGA
>DASZDM010000109.1:0-1789 GCA_035942015.1 Acidimicrobiales bacterium
ACCAGGGTCACCCGGTCCTGGGCGGCGGCGGCGGCGATCGGGGGGGCCTCGGCTTTGTCCACCACCAGCGACACTGCGACGTCACCCGTGGCCGAGCCGGTCTCGACCTTCTCCACCTCCGACACCTTCGCTGCCGCTAGGACCCTCGGCTGGTTGCGCTCGCCGGCGACGGGGTTCGCCCCGGTGTCGAGCACCTCGACGCGGTCACCGGGGGCCAGCTCCGAGGAGGGGACCTGGCCGGGCTCGAGGGCCAGCCCGATGATCGCCTTGCCCTGCCCCGGACCCGACCCGGCGCCGAGGTGGTCCCGGGTCACCAGGGTCCCCTGGATGAGGTCCAGGGCTGCGGTCTGGCCCACCACGGTGTCGATGTCGCCCGCAGCGATGGCCCGAAGGTTCCCGCCGTCGCTGGCCAGCTCCACTTCCACCAGGTCACTGGCCCCGACCACCTGGCCGGCGGGCACCGCCCGGGCCATGGCCAACACCGACTGGCGACCCCCGATGGACGACGCCAGCGCCGCGAAGACCAGCGCTCCCCCGACGACCAGGATCACACCGAGCACCATCCACGGGACGTTGCGCTGGCGCTGCACGGTTCCGGCCCGCAACCCGTTCTGGGCGCCACCGGTTCCGTTGCGCTGCTGGGGCCTGGCCGCCTGTCTCGTCGCCATGGTGCGCCTCTCCCTCAGCCCGACACGGGCGTGTTGATGGTCTGGATCTCGGCCACCCGCACCCCGAAGGTGGTCGTCCTCGACACCTGGCCGAGCGAGCCACCGCCGTCGACGCCGGCGGCGGTCCAAGAGGCGTCCCAGGTCATGGTGGCGCTGACCTGGTACTGCAGATTGGGCTGGGCGGCTGAGGATCGGCGGTAGGTGTAGCCGCAGTCGGGGGACTCCTGGTTGCCGGCGCCGGGGATGTAGGGAGTGCCTGGCCCGGTGCACACCACCCGGTCCCCGTTGCCCATGTCCCACGTCACGCTCCTGGGGGTGGCGGTGACGGTCACCGACGCTCCCGCCTCAGGCAGGGCGGCAGTCACCGACACCGGCGCCCAGTTGTCAAGCCACATCCAGAGAGGCAGATTCACCAGCTGGTCGATCTCCGGCGGTGGGCTGGTGCGCACGGCGGGCAGGGGCAGGGGCGCCTCCTGGAGCACGCTGCGGGCCACGTCCACGGGAGCCGGCCCCGGAGCGGCGCCGGCTGGTCTCGGTGCAGCGCCTCTCGGGCTCGGCGAGACGGGGTCCGGCGTCGGACAGGTGCTTCCCGGACCGGTGACGATGGTGGAGCTGTCGCAGCGGGCGTCGACGACCGCGTCGCCAAGCGCATCCCTGGCCGGGTCGCGTACCGCCGTGCTCCGCCCGGCCCCGCCCCCACGAGACACGCGCTGAGTAGCGCCGCTGGCGCCGGAGCTAGAGCTCGCACGGTCGGAGCTGGGAGGAGGACCATCAGGGATCACGCCGAGCTGCGCTTGGAGGCCCTGTCCTGTTGCCGCGCCTTCTCCTACCACGCGTTCGGCCACAGCCGGCTCCGCCGCCAGCAGTACGAGCATCGCCACGGCAAGAACTAGCGACGATGCTCGAGGGCACATCCCGCCACTCCCTCCCACTTGCTCTCGGTGACCACCTTTGAGACCTTCCACCGGCTCTCCTCGCGCACGAGCGTGGCCCCGAGCAGGTACGTCACCACGTCGTCGTTGATGACCTCCCCGTTCTCTGCGCGGAGGAGCAGCCCGTCGTCGACCTCGCAGCTGCGAACCGTTGCTGTGTCCCCGTCGATCGAGACCGATTCGGTCCAC
>DASZDM010000110.1:0-7974 GCA_035942015.1 Acidimicrobiales bacterium
CGGCCTGGCGTCGGCCGACGGGGGTGCCTGGCAGCCGTCGTTCCACGCGCAGGGCGAGATCCGCTACGGGCTCCACGACTGGAGCCCCGGCCGGCGACTGGCCTTGGGGCTTGCCCTTCACGACGTGCCGTTCCGCTGGGACCCCGGCCCCCTCGTCGTTGTGCGGCAAGAGGATCGAGCGGTGGTGGACGCGTTCCTCGAAGCGTCGGGCACGGGCAGCGACGGCCCCGGCGACGAATCCGACGACGACGCCGATGACGAGGACGACGGCGTGGAGTCAGCGATGGGGGACCTGTTCGTATGTGCGGACCAGCTCGTGCATGGCCCGTGGGACAGCACCGCCGTGAGGCGGTTGCGGGAGCTCGGCGTCCTGCTCAGGAGTTCCATTCCGCCCTTCGGGATCGCGCCGGGCACATGGAGCGAGTTCGCGACTCGAGCCAGCGCCATCGTTGCCGCAAGCGACGAGGGCGACCACGACAGTGTCGAGCAAAGGGCCCGCCACCTTCGCCTGCTCCTTCGCGACTACGTCTGACGATGTCTCGCCGTCGGTCATAAGCAGCACTGAGGCGGATCGACGCATATTCCTGCGATGCATTTCTCCCCGTTTGTACGGAGGCACACGGTTACGGCTGCGTTCACGTTCCGCCACCGGCCGTCACCCCGATCCCGATCTGGCGACACCTGATGTAGCCCAACTCGACAGCGAACAGGGCTCGGGGGGCGCAGCGGTCAGGGAAGGGTGGCGACCAGTGCGACCTGCTCCAGGTGGCCGTTGGGGCCGCGAGGTCGTATCGGCGCCACGGGGACCACGACTTGGGCGCCGCTGATCACCGGCTGGCCGATGGTCGAAACCGGCTCGTCGACGAGCTCGCTCACCGATTGGGCCGACCAGGTGACAGCGTCGCTAGTGGTGAGCAACAGATGGTCAACGCCTTCCGCCCCTTCTCGGTGGGTGGAGACGGCGGCGATAGCCCCCTGAGCCTCGATGGTGGCCATGGAGAGGCCGACCCGGGTCCCGTCATCCTCTGTACCGAGGAGATCGGCGACGGAGACCGCCTGCCAGCCGCTCCCATTGTCCGTCACCACCATGGCCCCGTCCTGGGCACTCTGACCGAGCACCACGAAGGTGTTGCCCACCCGACCCGCCGACCTGATCGAGTCCAAGCCTCCGGGGAGGTCAGCGGGCGCAGACCACGAGCGTCCATCACTCGAAGACAGCACGGTGGCCTCTTCATTCTCGCTGAGGACGCTTGGGCTCACCAGCAGAAAGCCCTCGTCGTCGGCATGGAGCGAGAGCCCGAACCCACCGAGACCGTCGAGTCCCAGGTCGACCGCCTGGAACTCGGTGCTGCCGGCGGGGGCGGCGAACGCCATCGGCTGGCCCAGAGCAGCGCTCTGCAGGTCACCGTCCACCCCTAAGTCGTTCCACGTGAAGGACGCGGTCACTTCCCGGCCCTCCTGGGGGGACAGCGTTCGAACGTCATCGTTCCCACCCATGCAAGAGATGCCCCAGAGCCGACCGGGAGGGCCGTCTGGCACCTCCTCACTCGTCCCCTCTGGGCAACGGCTTGCCGGCCCCAGCAGATCGACACCGTCGGGGGTGACTGCCCAGCCGTTGGGGGCGCTGGCGCCCTCGGGCAGGAATTCTTCCGCGACCGGTTTGGCTACCGATCCGCGACGTCGCGACCTACCAGGACGCCGCTCGCGACCGCGGCGCGACCATCAGGAGGACGGTCGCGACCGCGGCGCGACCATCAGGAGGACGGTCGCGACCACGTCGCGACTGTTTCCGGCCCGAAGCACGACCTCGCGACCCGTGGTGGCAAGGTTCCGCACCCGCTCGCCGACTTGGCGGTCGCGGCGGGTCGCGGCGGTCGCGGCGGGTCGCGGCGGTCGCGGCGGTCGCGGTTCGGACCGACACCCATTTCCCGTTTCGTCGCGCTTCACGCTCCGGCGGGGCAGGTCCTCCCGCCGGCGACCCGGCCGGTCACAGGACCGATCGTCCAGTACGGACTAACGCCCACCGTGGGTACCCGGTAATCGGCGCGTCGCCGCGGTCCTTACCCGGACGCACTGTCGCCGAACGTCGCGTGGAGCACCTCGGAACGCGCTCGCTGTGAGCGCCGTGCTTCAGCGAGCCGTTCGCCGAAGCCGATGGCAATGGCCTCATCGAGCTCCGGCAAGAGGTGGCCGTAGCGATCGAGGGTCACGTTAATCGAGGAGTGGCCCATGCGCGCCTGGATGGCCTTGGGATGGGCGTCCTCGGCGATAGCCAGGGCCACACTGGTGTGCCGAAGGTCGTGGAACCGGCAGGCCACACCCCCGGCCCGCAGCGCCGGCTGAAAGTGGTGCTGCCAGAAGCTCGAGGAGATCAGTGGTTTGCAGTACCACTGAGGACACCAAGGAGTCCCTTGGTCAGAGATCCTTTTTAGCAGACCGGGGAGCGAAAAGGGAGCAGCCGGGGAGCGAAATCCGGGTCGCCGGCGGTCGCTAGAGGGAACCGAAGGCCCATCCCTTCGCCAACTTTGCATGTACCATGCATGCATGCCGAACGTGCAGATCCGAGACGTCCCCGACGACGTCCACGCCGCCTTGGTCCGCCGGGCCGAGCGTGCCGGACAGTCCCTGCAGCAGTACCTGGCCGCCCGGCTGGCAGAGATCGCGAGCGCCCCCACCCTGGAGGAGGTCCTCGACCGCATCGAGGCTCGCCCCAAGGGCCGGCTCTCGCGTGGCGACGTGATCGACGCGCTGACCGTCGACCGTGCTCGTCGTTGACGCGTCGGTGATCGCACCGGCGGTCGCCGACGCCGGCGCCGACGGCGCTGCTTTCCGGCAGCGACTCCGAGGCGAGATGATCGCTGTGCCGGATCTGTTGGGCGTCGAGGTGGTCTCCGTCCTGCGCCGCCAGGTCGCTGCGTCCCTGATCACACCTGCGCAGGCGTCAGCCGCACTAGACGACCTCCTCGACCTCCCCCTTTCGGTGTTCCCGACCGGCCCGTTGCTGCGGCGGGTATGGCAGCTCCGAGAGAACCTCACCGCCTACGACGCCTGCTACGTCGCCTTGGCCGAGGCCCTCGACTGCACGCTCCTCACCGCCGACGCTCGCCTCACCAACGCCCCTGGCGCCCGCTGCAGCTTCGAGTCGGCTTGATCCCGTACGCGAGTCGTGGGCTGAGAAGCTGGAGGAGGTGACGGCGGTTCCACCGGCTGTCGGTAACACGCTCTCGGTCCTCACGCCATCGGCCCGCACGGCCACGCCTCACGGCGGACCCGACCTTGCGACCTCCTCCGACAAGCGGTCCGCCTCGCGGACCGCCTCACGCTCGCTCTGGCAGCGGCTGACGTGGATCAGGCGCCGCGGCCCGAGCAGGTGGTCTGGCTCGTAGATGCCGATGGTCCAGTGAGAGCCCAGGCGCAACAGCACCCGAGCCACATCTCCGAGTACGTTCCGCAGCCCGTGCACAAGCAACGGCAACCAGAAGGGGAGTGGGTCCTGGAACGACCGGTACCGGCGCCGGATCCGGATCACGTAACGGCGCCCGCCGTGTCGGACCTCCCGGTCGCGATGGTCGTACAACCAGCGCTGTCGCTGCTCGAACGACTGTCGCCGTTTGGCTACGTCCCGCTGGTACCGCTCGTTAGTCCGAGCAGCCCAGGATCCGTCAGCGGAACCCATCATCCTCTGCTGTATTCAGGAGCCGCTCCTGTCCGTCGCCACCGCTCGGGCGCTCGCTCCCGTCGTAGCGACCATGCTAAACGGGCATCACTTTCAGGTCGACCCAGAACGGGGCGCACGCTGCACTGGCGCGCCGGCCAGCAACGCCTCCGCAACCCCGCGTCGGCGCCTCACTACGGAGCCCAGCTACCGTCAGGCATTGATGGGCAAACCAGGAGCTGGCGGGGTCGCCGCGGCGGTATCCCTGGCGCTGGCCGCGCTCGCCACCGCCGTGCTGCTGGTGGTCCCGCTCGGCAGCCAGGTCGAGTCCGTCGAAGTGTCCCCGGGTGCTCCTACGGGAGCGCAGCTGGAACAGGAACGAGAGGTCGAACGGGTAAGCCTGCTCGAGCACGAGGGCGCCAGTGTGCTGGTGCCGTTGTTGATCCCAGTGGCCCTCGCTGCGCTCGGGGTAGTCGCTGGATGGTTGACCCGTCCCCGGCCATTTCGCATCGCCTCGGCCGGACTCCTTCTCGTCTTCGTTGTCGTCGGCATAATCTCGATCGGGATTTTCTATCTCCCCAGCGCCATCGCCATGGTCGTCGCCGCCACCCAGACCTGACCGCCACTCACGTACGAGACGACTAGGTAGTCGGCGGGACCAAATTCAGAGCCTCCCGTCAAACAGAACTAAAGACGGCTGGACATCGAAGGACGTCCCCTCGGTGGTCGGCCTCAGCGCGGGCCCCCGACCTTGGTGGCGGAGGCGCGGGGCGTCCTTCCTGGAGATCGAGTGTGGGTAACGCGGTGCGCCATGCCGTCAAGGCTTCCCCTCCGGGCGGCCTAGCGGCCGGCCTTGACCGCCTTCGGCTAGGGCTGCTCAGCGGTAGCCGCTCGCAGGCTCCTCGACGCGCTGCAGCCGTCCGTTTCCATCCCGACGCCAGTGAACACCCCGCGTGTCGGTGAAGTGGAGTTCGACTTCGGCCCAAGCCACAGCGGAGCAGCCGTCAACAAACTCGCCCGTGCTGAAGTCCGCGACACGACCCGGAGGAACGGTCCCAAAGACTAGCTCTCGTTTGGGGTCGACGCTGCTGTGGTCGATGAAGGTGGCTACGCAGTCATAGACCGGGGCGGGACTCGCGTTATGGACAAGGACGACCCAACGCTGATCCTCTTCCATGCCGTGCGGCTCACGTCTGGGCTCTGCCCAGCCGGCAACGCTGGTCGCTTGTGCCATCGTTCGATCCTCTTGCGCGTTGCGGAACTCCCGGAGCTCCTTCCTGAGTAGGGAGTACGTGAGCAGCAGCGCACCCACAGTCCCCACAGCGGCGACCCACTCGGCAGCGTTGCCCCATTCGACCTGCGCGAGCACCTCACCACCCTACGGAGATAACGGGCCTTCCGCGGAGGGACCACGGGCAGGGCTCAACGCCCAGCAGCCGGCGAGCGCCTACCTGTTTGGCGAAGCGCCCGCCGACCGCTACGGCTACTTCTTGCGGGCAACGAGTCTCCTGGTGTCGTACTTCTGAGCATTATTGCGACGCAGGATGACCCCGCCGCCTGTTCGGGCGGGGCCATCCTGCGACAGGATTGAACCGTGACCGACCATAGGGACGACTACCCGCATGAGCAGCTGGCTGCAATCAAGGCGTTCCGAGAGAGCGCCCTTGAGATGGCGCGGTGGCACCTCACGCGCACCGAGGGCTTTGAGCACAAGGCGGCCAACCTCCTAGGCCTTAGTGGCTTGGCCTTGGCGGTGGTGCCCTTCGCCGTCAACGACCTGGGTGGTCTTGCTGTGTGGGCACGGCATGTCGTGCGCTTGGCGACCGGATTTGGCGCCTTCGCGCTAGCCGTCGGAGCGATCTGCTGCCTGCAGGTGGTGCGGCCACGGAAGAATGCAAGCGCCGCACCTGAGACGGCGCAGTTGCAGGAGCAGTGGGCCGAGTTCTTGAAGCAGCGGACGTTGACCGCTGGGGATGTAGACGGAACGTTTACCGACAGCCTTCTTTCCGAGCCCATCCTCCATACCCTCAAGAACTTGGCGGAGAGGAAGGGCCGGTGGCTCGGTCGAGCCGCTTGGTCCGTCGCCGGCGCCGTTGCCGGCCTTACTATCGCGGTCCTCTCCGCGTTGCTCGGAGCACAGTAAGGAGCAGAGGTGACGGATACACCAGACCCGCCGGAGACGACGCCGGAACCCCCCGACGATGACGCCACACAGGAACCTAGGCCAATCCCAAGCGGCCGTATCGAGTACGAAGACCGTGGCAGTCCGGGCGATCGTGAAACCAAGGACGAACGATGAGTGAGCACGTGCAGGAGCCAGAGCCCCGCCAGGACGAGGCGACGGCTCCGGATGAGACAAGTACTGCTCGTGGGCCCGACGATGGCCACCGCTCTATCCCCAGCGGCCGTAGCGAGTACTTTCTGGGTAGTCGCGGGGTTGGTCGCACCGGAGGCACAGAGCGTTAGCCCCGGACTCCGATCGAGCCCGCTGCTCGCCGAAGACGGTCGGCCTTTGGCCGAGCGCACCTGAAAGACGAGGGACAGTGATTCTGGAGGGTCGGTGGTAGCGGCCCTCGTCGGGTCGGTCAGGCGAGCTCGAATGCGAGTGTTCTGGGTGTTGCGTTGTGCGTGGCGTCGATTTGGTGACTGCGCAAATGGCGTGCAGCCGAGGCGTACGCGGAGTACGACAGTGCGGTGGTCCTCATCCGATTCGCGGTCATAGTCCTGTCTCGCCCCGCACCTGCTCGTCTAGGTAGGTGGACTTATCCAGCGCAAAACGGCGAGACCGTCAGCGTCGTAGCCCTTCCTAAGGTCGAACAGGATGTTACGGAGGAGGAAGAAGCGCCGGACCACTTGGGTGGGCCAACGATGGTCTTCGCGCAATCCCGCCACAAGGCTGTGCTTTTGGTGGAGGTCCACACCGCAGCCGGGGTGCCTACAATCGACGACGCAGGACTGGTATCTCTTCCGGAGGAAGCACGAAGGCGAGCCGAACAGGCGATTGTGGAGTACGCCGACCTCCTAGGCGTCGTCTACCAGTGCAAGCGGTCGATCTTGTCGCCAGACCCTTGCGTAGCGGTGTACTCCGCAGACCCCGACGACGCGAGGCGCCTCGATGAGTCTTCGGGTCTCCAAACGCCAATCGTCACACGTCCCCGAACCATCGTGCTCCCCGAGCTCCGTCCGGACAGTCCCTACAGGGATCTCCTTCGCGACCGCTTGGACGGGCTTGCCCTTCTTGCAGACTCTCTCGCAGAGGATGGAGCGGTGGGACGCGTCCACGACCTGTTCAGACTGTTCGAGCGCGCCTTCGCCCGTGGCCCCTCAGGATGCGCGCCACCGCTGACGCAGTTCCTCTCGACTGCGTCCCGCCCGCTGCGGTACTCGGAGGCGGAGGTGACGGACTGGTTCCAGCGCCTCCGCCCCATTGTCACCCATGCAGACCGTCGTGAGGAGTACGCCCGTGGACCGGACGTGGAGCCACATCTTGCACGGATCGAGCTCGCTGCCTACGACGTGCTGTTCAACAAGGCCACCTGGCGGAACCCGGCAGCGGATCGCCGGGCCGGGATGGAGCTCACGGGGGGAATCGACCCCGACGGAACCGTGGTCCTCTTCCGCCAAGACGGCACCATTGTCCTGACGTGGCTCGATCCTTTCGGGGTGTTCGAGATTGACAAAGGCGCAACGATCACCGTGTCTCCGCCCGCCATCTGGCGGATGCCGGGTGTCTCGGGCGATTCGCCCGGCGCAAGCTGGACGTTCGCGCAGTTCAGGATGGCAACCGACGATGAGTGATACCCGACGCATCGCCACCGCCGGCAAATCCCAGAGGAGGGCGCGATCCGGCGGGAGCGGGACGGTTGGGGCTGGGGCGTCGGCTGAGGACCCGGGATGGACCTGGTCATCTCGGCCCACAAGCCCTCGGTGGCCGAGAGTCAACGGCGAGCTGCCGGCCGTCCTCGCTGACATGACGGGCCCGCCCGAGCGTCCCGGGAGGGCCGAACTCCACCTCGTCCTCGTTGTCGTTGTAGTCAGCTGTGTCGTCGTCCTGGAGTTGGCACAGGCTGCCAAGTCCCTCTGACATATACCATGGCGTAACTACGTTCGGTGATTCCTAGCCGGCGGCTCGAAGGCGGCGAACCTCTACCAGCCGTTCGCCGAACCCGGCCGCGATCGCCTCATCGAGCTCCGGCAAGAGGTGGCCGTAGCGATCGAGGGTCACGTTGATCGAGGAGTGGCCCATGCGCGCCTGGATGGCCTTGGGATGGGCGCCCTCGGCGATGGCCAGGGCCACACTGGTGTGCCGAAGGTCGTGG
>DASZDM010000111.1:0-2474 GCA_035942015.1 Acidimicrobiales bacterium
GTTTCTCGCATCTGATGCTGCATCCTTCATCACGGGGCAGGCGATCGCCGTCGATGGAGGATTCAGCGCCACCTGATGTGAGCGATCCGATTGCGCTGAGCGCCCCGTCTACACCTAGTTGGAGATCGCGGGCGGGACATCGTCACGGCCGCGGCGCCCACTGTCTGCCTCGCGAGGAGCACGTATGCGCGCCGTCGATCCCGCGGCGAGTGACGCGGCGCTGAGCACTCCGACGATCCTGGCTGACCGTTCGCCATTCGACAGCTACGGTGCACAGATGCGACCAGAAAAACCGGCGTTCAAGATGGGGCGGCTCGACCATGTACACATCCGCGTGCCGGATAGAGCGGAGGCTGCCCGGTGGTACGCAGCACATCTCGGCTTCGAGCCCGTCGAGTCGTACGAGTTCTGGGCTACGGGGTTCGAGGGTGGTCCGCTGCAAATCCCGGCCGATGGCGGTCGGACGATGCTGGCGTTGTTCGAGGCCAGTGAGAGCCACCCGATGGTTCCACAGGAGACCGGCGTTGCGTTCAGCGTGGACGCCGACAGCTTCGTGTCGTTCGCCCGCTCGCTGCCGTGCGGGATCGACAACCCGGGCGGCGAGCCGCTGACGGTCGCCGATCTAGTCGACTTCGACATGTGTTGGGCTTTCGATCTCAACGACCCGTGGGGCAACAAGTACGAGCTCAACTGCTACGACTACGACAGGGTCAGGACCGAACTAGTGGAGGCTGACGCAGTGAAGCCCGTCCGCTACTGGCCACGTCAGGTCTACGAGACATACCTCGACTCCACATCCTCGTAGCCGTACCGACCCACGACTGCCCGATGTGCCTTCCGGGCGCCAGCGATCGCCGGGTCTGGCACCGTCGAGACGAGCACGAAGGAGTGATCGGTGCTCGCTAGCGTCGACTCTGTCCTCCTTGCGTTCAGTTGCCGAATCCATGCCGAACGGGTGATCGCGAGCGGCCGAGGCGACGTCTCCGGCCGTGTTGACGCTCGAGTCAGGGCCCGCGCGACCGGCCCCTATGCGTCATGCAATCAAGGGGCATGTCGCCTGATGTCGACGTGTACCGGAACGTGCCGCTGAGCAGGTACTTCGTGGTGAGCCGAACCCTCTGCCGCCACGTCACGAGGGTTACCGGGAGCGGAGTCCGCATTCGAGGTTCATGTCGCTCGGTGCCTCCAAATTTTCCAGGTAAGGGAAACAATGAGAGCCAGCAGTCCGGCGAGCAAGCTCCACTGCAGCGGGAAGTACCACCACGACGTCGGAGAGCTGCCCCCCGTCCCCATGCCAGGAGGCTCTGCGTCCGTCCACGCATAGGTGATGGTGAACATCACCGCCGCCCACAACAGAAGCACAGCCGGCCCGAAGACTAGGAAGAACGCCAGGGCCAGCAGTGCGCGCAGCCAGGAGGGAGGCGGTTTCTTCACCAACGATGGGCCTTCAGTGGCGGGTCGACAGGGGTCCGCTCGCGGTCCTTGCACCCTGACCAACAGCAAGGCCGACGCTCGCCTTCCCGGCTCCTCACGGTCCGTCGGATGCGACGTTCCCGGGTCGCAGCCTGCTTGGCGTCCCCGACCCAGCAGATGAACTCGTTGCGCGCCAGAGGCGTGATGTCCTTCCAGGCATGGAGCGCCGTCGTGTTGACGACCAGCGCCTTGCGTAGGTCGCCCGGAGGTCTGTGCACGACCCCACCGGGGAGTCGCGACCGCTCACGGCGCAACGGTAGCGGCTCAGGGTGCCGACTCGGCGGCGCCCAACGTGACGCCGTTCAGGGGATCGCGAGCGGCCGAGCGGCGCCGGAGTTTTGACGCGGCGCCGCTCTCGGACGCCGCATGATCGGCACGTAGGCGCGCTGTGCGGCTCGAAGTGGTCTAGCCGACCATCATCGCGACGACGACAATGAGTGTGACGGCGATCAGGCTGAGCGTCATCGACACTTGCAGCAGCACATGCTTTCGCCAAGCCACCTGGGCGGTATTGACAATCTGCCGGGTCAGCGCCGGTAGTACATCGTGCTCCTTTATCTGCGCCTCGAGCGCAGTCGGACGCCACGTTTTCGCGTGTCCGAAGAAGATGAAGTTGCTGCTTCCCTCCTCACTGAGCTTCCGGTACCGGAGGCGCGGTCGAACAACCCAAGCCACGCACACCAGGGCCATCGCGAGGCATGTGACCCCCGCATGGAATAGGAGGTTCTCCCAGGAACCGACTATGCCGTGAAGTCGTCGGTTCTCGCCCGCGAGTCCGATGACGGCGACCGCAACGCCCGATTCAATGGCTAGAGCGAAGGACGCCTTCGAGTCGACGGTGCTCGTCCATCCCTGAATGGCGGCTCTACGCGATGAAGCGTGGGGCGGGGTGAGGCCGGACTCCCGGCCATAGATCCACCACCAAGGCCAAGGGCCTCGCCATTCTGCGGCTGTTCGACGGCTACAGAACAGGAGGCCCCTGACGGTGAAGCACCGTAGCG
>DASZDM010000112.1:0-2485 GCA_035942015.1 Acidimicrobiales bacterium
GGGCAGAAGCGGGGTGTAGAAGAGCAGGAAGGCAGTGGGACCGAGCGACGGGAAGACGAACGGCTCCCCCGTCGTAAACGCGACCGCAGCCATGGCCCCGATGGCGATGAGCCCATTGACGAAGGCAAAGACGCCCATCACGCCCGTGGAGTCGTGCCGTTCGGTCAGCGACGGAATTCGTAGCCGCCGGGCCAGTCCCAACACGCTCGCTGCCATGTCTCCACCCGCGGGATCGGGCCGTGGCGGCTTCTGCTTGTTCATCGCGGGTCGGGACGGGTCACTGCGTCTCTGCCTCCACGTGCCGAAGAATGCCGGCTACTTCACTGTCGTTGCCAGCCCGAATGGTTGATCGGCGGTGCTCGCGCTCGTCGACGTGCGCCCGGCAGGACCGCGGGTGAACGGCACTTAGTTCTGGCACCCCGCCTCGACTGAGGAGCGCCAGAACGTCAGTCCCAGCCGCCGAGCAACCGCACGAGGGCGTAGGACCCGAGCAGCATGAGGCCCAACGCCCACACGAAGCAAAGAACCACTAGGGCGCCCATGGCCCTGGATTTCCAACCTTCGGCAGGCGCTGACTTCGTGGCTTCAATCGGGGGGAGAGGCCGTGCGAACGACTCCGCAGCATGGGACTGCGAGCAGAACACCTCGTCGAGCCACGAGGGGTTGCCTTGCGCATCGGTCCACGTGATCTCTACGTAGAGCCCCTGCTGTCTATCTGCATCGGACTCCAGCGATCTCCCACACAAGCCGCAACCGCGCCACTCCTCCTGGTCGTTGTCCGACACGCTCTCGAACGTACCCGCCCGGCACCTGAGGGCCGGTCTCGCGGTTCCAGCGGGCGCGGGCTGTTGTGGGTCGTTGGCGTCCGAGGCCAGCGCGAAGACACGCTCGGTACTCGTCACCCTTGCCGCCGAGCCGTCGCCCGCCGCCACTCGCGGTCCGCGCGGGCGGCACATCGGTTCGTGCACGGCCGCTCTCCAGAACCTTAGTGGAGGCCGTCCCGCAGGCTCGGCCGTCCGGCAGGCTCGGCCGTCCGGCAGCTCGGCTCTCACGCGGCTGGGCAGACAGCGCACGCCGCTGAGCGTGTCAATGCCATGGCGCAACGGTGCCGGCGATAGGTGGTCCACGTTTGGAGGTGAACAACTGCGCGCATCCGCGACGCAGGAGTGGCGGTCCTACGACCCGAGCGCGGTCATACAGGAAGGTGTACCGTCGTTGCGTGGCGCGTCGTCTTTGGATCTACCTGATTGTCGCTGCCCTGTTCCTTCTTTCGGGTACTGCCGCAGCACAGACAGTGGACGAGGCGGCGGTGCGGGTCACGCCGGGACCAACGTCGGAGGCGAACTTTGTCGCTGAGTGCAACGACGTCGTTCTGGTGTTTGACGGTTCAAAGTCGTTCGTTTTCGAGCGAACGGGAGAGACAGACGTCGCCCTTGCCGTGGCGTACGAGGTCAGCGGGTCCGCACTGGCCGGAGAGCATTACGAGCCCCTACCCGGCACCGTTGACTTCGGCGCCGGCGAGTCGACCGCGACTGTGGCCGTTGATGTGCTGACCGGGGAGCGTAGCGACCTCGTGCAGCTCCGGCTCCGGATCGCGGACGGGGACGACTACCAGCCGGGTGTGCCGGACGAGGCGGCGATCGAGTTCGTGCGACCTCGAGACCCCTCACTGCCCCCCGCCGAGTGTGGGTTCTTCTTCCGAGATGGCGATCGCATCGAGCGGACCGTCGAGGTTGGAGCGGCACCGGACAGGGTGGTGGTGGAGGAGTTCGCTCCACCGTTGCGGGCCGAGCTCTCTCCCGAGGCCTACCGGGTTACACACGTCGGCGGGGAGCTACCGCCCGGCCTGTCCTTGGCGGGCGACGGGCGCTTTCTGCGAGCGGCCGACCAGCAAGGGACCTATGAGTCCAGCATCGAGGCCTGCCGCACCGAACCCCCGGGCACCTGCACGACAGCGACCTTGGTCATCAAGGTGGTCGACACGACGCCCACGACGGCGACCGTAGGGACCACGGCCCCGGCCTCACGAACCGCCGGCACTCTCCCCGCCACCGGCGACTCGCCCGCATCTAACGTCGGCGTCGGCATGGTCCTGGTCACCCTCGGTCTCATCCTGTGCGGGGCCAGGGCGGTCCACCTGCGCCGGGTGCACTCGCACCCACGGGGCTAGCCGCTCGCGACGGCGAGGGACCCCCCCCGCCAATGTGGTCCTACGGCCGAGTTGCGACTGCGTAGCCGCAATTGCCGGGGAGCGAATTGACAGCTGGCAGCAAGCACCGGAACGTCAGCGAAGTAGGCGCCGGGTTCTCGCCCGGTCGGGCTGCGGAAGGGCGCCGGGGTCTAACGTGCGCCGGTGATCGACGGAACAGACACCGGCCGGCGAGGCTGGCAACGTCCGTCTGACCTGGTGCCACTGGGCGTGGCGTTGAAAGCGTGGTGGCGGATCTCGTTGCAGACCTTCGGCGGACCTGCCGGGCAGATCGCG
>DASZDM010000113.1:0-2726 GCA_035942015.1 Acidimicrobiales bacterium
TGGGCTGTGTAGTAGCGGCGCGGTTCGTGTCCGGCCGCGACCGGCAGCTCGCTGGTCAGCACGCTCGCCCACTCCTGCGACCGCAGGCCGGTGCCCCACAAGCCATTTGACATAGGCCCGGTTGCGGGTGTCGTTGCGGCCCCGCCACGACGGGTCCCGGCGCCCGTCGGCCAGGTAGCCGCACAGCCCGACATCCCTCCACCGCTCGAACGCCCGTGAGGTCAGCCACTTCACATCGGACGTCTTGGCGCCGCGCACCCGGTCCTCCGGGACATCAGCGAACCGGCCGTCGCCCACCGCTGCCTTGCGGACCCGGACAGGGTTCTCCGCCACCATCCCACGGGCGTGCGCACAACGGTAGAGGCGGCCGAGCGCCGCGAGTTCTCGGTTGGACGACGCCGCCGAGATTCGGCAGGGGTTCGCCGGATCCGCCAACCGCCAGAACCGGTACGCGTCCACGTCTTCCCCCGCCGCCGAATCCCAGCACTGGCCCCGCCGATCCAAGAAGCCAAAGAACGTCGCCAACGTCGATGCGTATGACCGCGCCGTGGCGAAGCTCGATGGCGCGAAGGTCAGGAAGAACCGTGACAGTCGGCCATCGACCGACAAGTCCGGTCCCACGAGCACCGGCATCCCCTCCGGAACCCCCACCTCGGTCTCAGCCGGCCACGGCTCACCGATCTCGTCGAGGGTCGGGTGCAGACCGGTCGACACCGGGGCGTCGTAGCGGACCACCACGACCCGCCACACACCTTGCCGTGACCACCCCGCCGGCATGGCCGACAAACCTATGCAACACGCCGAACTGGGTGGTGTATCCCCCGGGCGCTCGTCGCCACGACGTCGCCGCGTTGTCGGCCAGCCGAAGCACAATCGCCGCGTCCCAGGCGAACCCGTCGGACGCCCCACCGAACGTCTGAAGACCGGCCATGCAGGCGCCCGCGCCGCCGCGAAGACAGTGCTCTGACCAGGGCGCTGGGTCTCCCGAGGTACCTCCAAGGCATAGACGGGGCAGTCGACGCTCAGTCAGACGGCGGCGGCGTCGAGAGGCGCAGCACAACCAGGATCTGGCACGCTACGTAGCCCCGGCGACGACGGTGCCGCTCGTCGCACCATTCTGGGCTGCCTGTGCGGGTGTCGCTGCGGGGGCTCGTGGAGCCGAGCTCCGACCACCGTGGTGGCTCCCGCCTCGATCAGCTGCTCGCTCGTTCTGTCCAGGGACGAAAGCGCCGTGAGGGGGAGCAGCACCCGCCCTCCCGGCACCCGGCCGCACCCTTTTACAAAGGATCAGCGCTGTTTCGGTCCCCGGACAACGAACCAGTAATACGCTGGAAAGAAAACAGCGCCGTAAGTGAGATGAGCCAACATAAAGTAGTCACGGTAGTTCTTGGTTAATAGAAGGATTGCAAAACTCACGACGTAGACCATGCCGGCCACAAAAAGAAGTCGCTGTACGGTCACCATCGACCTTCCGATCCAAGCCAACCACATTCGTTCTCGTTCAGTGCTCTGGCTGACTCGCACCCAACAGCGGCACCGCCACCAGACGCCGTAGGAGCCTCGTGGTTCTCTTCGATGGCGGCGTGGCGGGCGGTGTTCCGCTGGCCGAGAACGGCGATCAAGGCCGCCAGGACGACTCCTACGGTACCGATAGAAGCGACGATGACCGCTGAGTCACCCCGCCGCCGGCCGGAGTGGTTTGAGCTAGGAGGAACGCCCGCAGGTACATCTGGCGTCATCATCGCGTCTTGCGCTGGCCGGCGTCTGCAGAGACGGGGCCAGGAAGTCGTCAGGCGTCCCGTGCACGGGTCCGTCTTCTTCTACGCCGCATCGCTACAGGGTCCGCCTGCAATCAACAACACGGGCTAAGTGCCGCTTGTACTCCAGTGCCACGGCTCAGAGGGCAGGTTGTAGAAGCCGAACCGGGGGGCGTTGGCGGCCAGCCACTGGAATCCGGGGCTGCTGCGCGAGGTGATGAGCTCATCGTTGTAGGTGAAGTCGACGGCCAGCCCCCGTTCGTGCAGCGAGGCACCGGGACGAGCGGTGGGAGGCGAGCACTGCGACGGCGGCAGGTCGTACACAGCGATGTCACTGCTGCCGCAGTGGGCTCGGCGCAAGGCCACCTGGGCGGATGGGTCCCGGTAGCCCGCGCCGCTGAGTTGGATGCCGTCGGTTTCGGCGGCAGCAAGCAGCGCCTCGAGCTGAGCCGCCAACTGCGTGTGGACACGGATACCCCGGACAGAGATGATTGAGAAGATAGAGTTCCCACCCCTCGCCAGGGACAGCGCCGCAGGCAGATGTGGAGCGGATGCGATCTCCAACCGAGCTCCCTGCAGCTGCCCGGCCACACCGGCCTGTTCGGCGGCGATCTGCTGGGCCAGCTCAGGGTCCAGGGCGGCCAACGACGCCGCCTCCGCCAGCTTGGCGTCGAGGCGCTGTTCCAGTGCCGACGCGAACTGTTGTTGCTGGGCGACGGCCCGTTCAAGCTCGTCGATGCGGGTCGCGATCTCGACTCGCTGGCGATCGGCCCGCTCGGCCGCTCGCTGTGCCGCTTGCCGGCGGAGGGCCATGTCTTCCGAGCGCGACCGCAGCTCCTTGAGGACGTCGTCTTGGTGACTCGCCCACAAATCGAGAAAGGCGCTGCGTCGAGTGGCGTCGCCCAGCGACTCGGCCGAGAGCACGACCATCGGGTCGTCGTTCACCGGGCGCATGAACCACTCGACCGC
>DASZDM010000114.1:0-3173 GCA_035942015.1 Acidimicrobiales bacterium
GTCGAGCGAGCGCACTCGGACGGGCGTCGGGCGTCGCTCCCGCCGGACCACTCCTTCAGCGCCGAAGGCTGAGCCCGGTCCCACCTCCGACCGCGAGCGGCTCAGGGCAATTCGTGAGTGGGCCAGGGACAACGGCTATCCCGAGCTCGGGAACCGGGGTCGCATTCCGCAGCACATCGTGGCCGAGTACGAAGCCGCTCATGGCGGATAGGTGGAGGACGGCTGTTGCTGGATCCGCCGATTGGAACGCTGCCTGACAATCGACGGCGCTCCAGCGCGACACCGGACAGCGCACCTACCTGCCAGGTTTTTGCTGCGACGTCGACGTGGGGACTAGCAGCCCGCGACGACGCGCCGATAGCGCGGACCTTGAGGACGCTCCCGGCCGGGATTATGGGGCGGCGATATCTGGCGTCCTCGACCGGCACCTCGGGGCGATGACCCATGCAGATCTGCCTGCGCGTTTGGTCTCACTCGGGTGCCGTCGAGGTCAAGCCGAGGCGTCGATTTGTCGCGTGGCTGTTTCGAGCCAACCGAGTCAGGGTCCTGTTGCCGAAGCATGCCGTGCGGGGTCCTTCGAACAGCAGCTGGCGCATCACGCCCTCCCTCTCTTCCACAACCCTGAGCACCGCTGAGCGGTGCCTCTCCAGTGAGATCGCTCACATGGGAGCGCTGACTTCCGCCAACCGCGCGAGGGTCGAGGCGGTCGCGGGATCGGCGGGATAGAACGCCTCGATGGCCAGCTCGGCGGTGGTGATGTCGAGCGGGGCGCCGATGGTGGCGATCGTCGAGATCAGCGCGAGCTCGTGGCCGTTGTGGTCGATCCGGAGGGGGAGCATGGGCCCAGGCGGCTCGTCGCCGGCTCCGTGGGCATCGACGTCGACGTAGGTGCTGACCTCATCAAGGAGGGCCGCGATGTCGGGATCGGCCGTGCGAGCAGCCTGCAGGCGCAACCGGCCGAGCAGGTGGGCCGCGTAGGCGTCGAAGTTCCGCACCCGAGGGGCGAGCCCCGCGGGGTGCAGGCTGATCCGCACGACGTTGATCGGGGGTTCGAGCAGCTCGGGCGCGACGTCATGGAGGAACAGCTGCGCGGCCCCGTTGGCGGCCAGGAGATCCCACCGGCGATCCACGCAGATCGCTGGGTACGGCTCGTGGTGATCGAGGTGCAGGTCGACGACGCGCCGGACCTCGGCCATGGCCTGGTCGTCGAGGGAGCGCTCGGCGAACCGGGCGGCATAGCCCGCCGCCGCCAGCAAGTCGTTCTGGTACCGGACCGGGACCTCGAGGTGGCGAGCGAGGTGCAGCACCATCTCCCGGCTCGGGCTGGACCGCCCCGTCTCGAGGAAGCTGAGGTGCTTGGCCGAGACCCCGGCGAGCCCACCCAGGTCCAGTTGGCTCAGCCGCCGGTAGCGGCGCCACCAACGGAGGTGTTCCCCGAAGCGCGCTTGGTGGTCCACGAGCGACACCATCGGACCGTAACGCCGAAGGTCAGTCAAGGGCACCCACCTCTGAGGTAATCGCATGACGCACCCGGACCCGGCAGGGTCGGGGCACTGCGAGCCGATCCAGGAGGAACGATGACCGAGACCGGGCTGAGCTCAGCCGGTGCGTCTGGTTAGCCGGCGGCCTCGGCGACGACCCGAAGCACCTCGTCGGGCGGGGGGAGGGCATCGGGATGTCCACCGTGCCACGACCACGATCATTACCTCGCAGGTGATCGCTTCGCCTCCCACGGCTCGTCAGGGTGTATGCCATGACCGAGCTTCGTGATGAGCTGTCCTCCCCGCCGGCGACCACCTTCGAACATCTCCAGCCGCTGCTGGCCGCCAGCGCCGTGCGCAACGTGCTGCGGACCAACGCCGTGGTCTCCGCCAGCACCGGCCTGCTGGCCGCGCTCGCCGGTGGACCGCTGGCGGGCCTGCTCGATGTCCCTTCGGTCGCGGTCCGAGGGATCGGGGTGGGGCTGGTGGCCTTCTCCGCCGGTCTGGTGGCCGCGGCCGGGGTTCGTCACCGTCGCCTCCCGGGCCTGACCCGTGCCATCGCCGCCGCGGACGTCACGTGGGTGGTGGCGTCGGCGGGGCTGATCGCGGCAGGCGTGTTCAGCCTCGCAGGCAGCGTCGTGGTGGGTGCCGCCGGACTGGTGGTGGGAGCCTTCGCCCTCCTCGAGGTCCGTGGTGCCCGTCGGGTGCTCGAGGCAGGGCCTGGTCCTGAGGTGAGCCCTCCACTGGAGGCGATCCGGGTGGCCGCCGAGGCCGACGTGGCGCCGGCGAGGGCGTGGGAGATCATCACCGACCACGACCTTTACGGGCGGCTGGCTCCGAGCCTGTCGAGCGTCGAGGTCACCAGCGGTGACGGTCCCGGGCTGACGCGCCGCTGCGTCAACACCAAGGGGCAGGCCTGGTCCGAGACCTGCACCCTCTGGGACGAGGGTCGGGCCTACGCGGTGGACGTCGACACCAGCGCCTACCCGTATCCGCTGGCGGTGATGCGGGGGCGGTGGTCGGTGGAGCCGGCCGGTGCGGGCCGGACCCGGTTCGGGATGGACTTCGTGTTCCAGCCCCGACCGACGATCGTCGGCCGGGGCTTCGCCTGGGCGATGCAGCTGGCCTTCCCCCGCATCCTGCGCAGGATCCTGCGGGGGTGGGTCACCCACCGGTGACTGCGAGGGACGGGCACGGCGACGACCATGACCATGGCGACCATGAGGACCCCCACGTTGGCGGATCCGCCCAGGACACCGCTGGTGGACCGGTAGGTGGCGCTGCCCTCGCCCAGAGTCACGTCGTCTGGCGACGGCTGAGATGCCGGCGAGCGGCGCACGTACCGCTCGCGAGGCGCCGATCGGTCCGGCTTCGGGCTCTCGGGCCACCGCGATATCCAGCGGCTGATATGGCGTGTCCCTGACCGGCACTTCGGGGACGTGACCCCGCTTCCGCTCCATGATGGGCGGATCGGAGGTTCAGCGGCGCCAGTAGAGGAGGTGGGTGACGCCGCTGGGGCTGGGGACGCGGTCGAGGTGGTACCGGTCGAGGAGCTCTTCGGGCGAGTCCCAGAGGCGCTCGCCGCGGCCGAGGTCGAGGGGCGCCACGGCGACGTGCAGGGTGTCGATGAGGTCGGCGTCGAGGAATTCGCGGACGGTGTGGACGCCGCCGCCGCAGCGCACGTCCTTGTCG
>DASZDM010000115.1:0-2282 GCA_035942015.1 Acidimicrobiales bacterium
GCCAATTAACCGGCCCTCGGGGTCGGGTCAAGCAGAAGTTCGGCTGGGTGGTGCGGCTCTGAGCCGGCGGAGGTGAGCTTCGAGGCTGGTGATGACCCGCTGATGCCGGGCCGTCTCGGAGGTCCAACCGCGCGCATCGGCGTCGTCGCGAAGCTGACGGATGTCTGCGAGCTGGGCGTCGACCGCAGGCGCGAACTCAGGAGCGGTGACGTAGTTGGGACAGGTTTCGCAAATGTTGGCGTAGGCGCAGGCCTCCGCCGCCAGGTCCCGTGCGCAGTAGCCGTGGGCGACGCGGGTCTTGAGCATCTCCGACGCAAGCCACTCGACTCGATCAGGCGTGGCGGCCCGGCCGACGGATGCGATGGGGATGCGCCTGGCGATCTTGCCGGCGGCCTGGTCGTACGCGGCCTTGAGCGTCGGGGACGTGAGCCGGGCGTAGCGGATCGTCATCTCCGGACTGGTATGCCCGAGCAGGGTCATCAGGGCCTGGATCGACATGCCGTGGTTGGCGAGCTCGGTGGCCCAGGTGTGGCGGAGCTGGTGGGCGACGACTCGGAGCGGCTGGCCGTCGGGGCTGGTGAGGCCGGCGGCGACCACGGCGTCCCGGAGGCCCCGTTGGATCCGGGTGGCGCCGATCCGCCGGCCCCGCTCCACGAAGATGAAGTCCGCAAGGTGACCGTCGCGGGGGTGGGGACGGGCCCGCTGGCCGGCGCGGTGGCTTAGCCACTCGTCGAACGCTTCGAGAGCGGCATCGTCGACGGGAACGGAGCGCTCGTTGTTGAGCTTCCCGAGCGGCACACGCAGCCACGTGCCCTTCGCCCCGTAGTCGACGAGGTCCTCCAACTCGAGGTCGAGCAGCTCGCCGATGCGCAGCCCGGTGTGGCGCAGCACGGTGATCGCCACTCCGGCGAAGCGGTCATGGAGACCGCCGACGGCGGCCATCACCGCGGTGTCAATGTCGGGAGGAAGGGCCCGGGGCAATGAGTCGGGTTGGCGGGGGATGTCGGCGTCGAACACCAGCCGCCGCCGAGGAACGTCGGCCCAGCCCCACGCCCAGATGTCGTCGAGGAAGCCGCGCAGTGCGATTGCGGCATGGGAGTGGACGTGAGGCCCGACGCGATGGAGCGGATCGTGGCTCCCTCGACCAGTGCGGGACGAGGTCCAGGACAAGAACGCCTCGACGTGCCGCCGCTCCAGACCGGCGATCGAGCGCAGCTCGGGGTCGTGGTCGCAGATGAACTCGCCGAAGATCGCCAGGGCGCTGGTGAGCTTGTCGATGGTCTTGGGTCGCAGCACGGTGGCCCGGACATCGAGATAGGCGAGCAGCGTCCGGCGGACTCCGGGGGCGGCGACGGCACCGAGGCGGGCCTGGCGGGTGGCCGGGCCGCCCTCACGGCGATGCTGGGCTGGGAGGTCGACCATCCCGGCCTCGAACAGCAGGCGGCGCAAGCGGAACAGCTGGGCCCGCCGGCCGCGTCGCATGGCGTCGGTCAGCCTCGGAGTCGTGTCGATCGCCTGGCAGAGGGCATCGAGGTCCTCCACCGTCAATGAACTCGGCGGCCGCCCCGTGAACGCAACCGCGAGGGGCAGCACGTCGCGGACGGCGACGTCCGGTGCGTTGGCGCCCAGCCGCTGGGCTGCATCACGGAGACGTTGCACGTCGCCTGGGAACAGGCCCTGGACCAAGCGCGCCATGTTGTGCCCGAAGTTCTTGGCGAACAGGAACTCAGCGTCGGCGTGACAGCGGCCCGAGACGATGGCGAAGGCCACCAGCTGCCATGCGAACTGCCGGCGGCCCAACTCGACGAGACGCACGTCGAGGGGCGTCGCCATCCAGGCATCGAGGTCGGGGTGAGCGTCGAGGAACGCTCGGGCTGCGTCCAGTCGTTCGCGTCGATACCTGGGCGCGCCGCCCAGCAGGTCGCTGGCCTCGGTGAAGGCTGCCAGCAGGCCGGCGGCCGGCGGTGTCGAAGTCGCCGCTGGGGCGCTCATCGGCCCGTGGCCGCTCGGGCGGCGGCGAACTCGGCGGCCAGTGTGTCCGACGACAGATGGACGTAGCGGGCGGTGGTCTCCGGCGACGCATGTCCCATCAACTCGCGCAGCACGAGCAGGTCGATGCCGGCGGCGGCCAGCTCGGTCCCATAGGTGTGGCGGAGCCGATGAGGCCGCACCCTCACCGCCCCTGACCGTGCCCGGTGGGTGCGGAACACCTTGCGCAGCCCGGCCTCAGTCATCGCCCGGCCTTGCGTCGGACCGCGCAGCACGACGAAGCACTCCGGCGT
>DASZDM010000116.1:0-13801 GCA_035942015.1 Acidimicrobiales bacterium
CGCCGGGCGACACCCGAGGCCGCACCGCCGTGCCGCTGCGCCGCTTCCTACCCGGTGGCGTTTGGCGACAATGGGGAGGCGTTGCGGGTGCCGTCTAAGCGATAATGGCGGGGGGTCGGGTGTGCGTATTAGCGGTAATGGATGGGGATAGTGGTGGCGGTTTGGCGGTGACGGGTGGGGCCTGGGCGTTGATTCAGCCCAGCTCGTAACGGCCGGTCAGGACCGCCACGGTCGTCCGGCCGTGCTTCCCGGTGCAGCCCACTGCCGCCCCAGCTCGGGCCAGGTTCAGCGGGACGTAGATCACGCAGCCGCAGCGCAGGCGGGCCTCGGCGGCCACTGCTCGACGAGGGATGCCTGCCGGCCTCGCCGGCCCCGAGCGGGCCTCAGGCGCCGCCACAGGGGGCCGCATGGCCGGCGCTGAGGGGATGGGCTCCGGCGCCGGCGGAGGCGCTGACACGGGCTCCTGCGGTGAGCTGGCGGCCTGCTGGGCCTTGTAGGCCGTCCAGTCAACGTTGCCCTGCGGTGTGAGCGGGTACCCGGCCGCAGCGAGGCGAGCAGCCGTGATCCCGGTGAGGGAGCCGAACGCTTGCGACTTGCGCCGGCGAGCGGGTTGAGCCCTGGCCCTGGGCGCCGGCTCAGGCTCGGGCTCGTCGTCGTCGAGGTCCTTGTCCTGCCACCAGGACTCGTCGGCCTCACGTTCGTCCTCGGCCCACTGCTCGATCCCGACCGGTGGCGCCGGCCTCGAAGCCGGCGCTCGGGGCGCCTTCGGCTTCGTAGACGCACCGCGGCCGGCGACCTGGTGCCAAGTCTGCTCGTCGCCTCGAAGCCACCGGCTCACCCTTGCCTGCCCGATCCCCAGGGCGTCGCCGATGAGGCGTTGTGGCCAGCCATCCTTCGCCAGCGCAGCGGCGATCTTCACCCGGTCAGGTCGGGGCAGCAGCTTCGGCTCGACCGGCAGGCCGGGTACGTCGAGCACTTTCCGGGCTTCGTCCCACGCTCGGACATTCGATGCCGCCACACTCGGCAGCATAGATGGTGGACGCTTACACCATGTGGCATATAGATGGCATGGCGGCCCTGCGGCGGCGCCGATTACTGTCGATTCGACAGTGGAAACAGTGGGCGTGCTGCTCGGCACTCTCGGCCTCATCGCCATGGGGGTGGGCGTGTGGGGCCTCATTCGAGGCGGTGTCGGATGGGCACGGCTCACCACTCGTGGCACGTCGGGGGCAGCGCTGGCCGGCGGCTTCGTGCTTGTGATGATCGGTGGTTCGCTCATCCCAACGGAGGAAGCGGTTGACGACGACCCTGCGGACACGACCACAACCGCCGTCGAGGACGGCCTGCCGTTCGCGTCGACCACCACAACGGCTCGCCCTACCACGACAACGGCGGCACCCACGACTACCGCAGCTCCGGCTCCACCCCCGCCGCCGCCCACGACAGCGGCACCACCCCCTCCGCCGCCTACAACTGCGGCACCGCCGCCTCCGCCTCCTGCTCGGGCCGCTTGTGACCCGAATTACAGCGGCGCTTGCGTCCCGCCATACCCGCCCGACGTGGACTGCGGCGACATCGGTCAGCCTGTGCGAGTGATCGGCTCCGACCCCCACGGCCTCGACCGGGACGGCGACGGGGCCGGGTGCGAGTCGAGCTGAGCGGCCGAAGTCGTGTGGCGGCACGACCGAGCCACCAGCGCCTGACATAAAGGTGTCAGGGCCTAGAGTTCCTACCGCCCTGCTCCACCGCTACCTGTGCGCGGGTGGTCCCCCTCGGGCCCTGAGTTCGAAGGCTTACCTTGGCGCATCTGCACCACGTTCGCATCTGCTCTGGTGGCCAGTAGTTGCCCTTTCTTCCCGGCAAAAAACGCAGTCAGAAACACAAGTTGTGTAGTTCCAGCTACTGACCACGTGCCAAATAAAACGACGAGGGTCGCCGTGACCGCTGCCACCACCCAATTAGTAACGGCCAGCGTGACAATGATCCCCAACATGGCGGACCCAATTGTAAGTGCGCCAATGACGGCCATTGCGCGGTATGGCTGGAGTGCGTCGTCGATGCCAGTATTCTGATCCGAACCGGCCCGGGCTATGACGTAGGAAAACGTCTCGTCCAGCAAGCCCGCCATCAACGCCACCGCACCCAACGAGACCGATAGCACTGCTAGCCCTATTGCTCCGATTGCGCCAAGCACGCGGGGGTCAACTGCGGCATCCCGAGCTGGGGCCCATGTGCTGCAAGTAACGGCGGAGACGAAGGCGGCAGCGTACGCGACTTGTGCATCTGTTGCCCATAGCACCGTTCGCCCACGCAGGCTCAGCCATTGCCGCAGCTCAATCATCCTTCATTCCTCCGGGTATTCACCCGTAGCGGCGTCCTCCAACTGGGCAATCGAGACCTCCCCGGTAGCCGGGTCAATATCCGGTGTCTGCACCTCGGGCGGTGCCTCGTCAGTACGGGAATCGAACGTGACCTCGTTACCGTGTTCCTTGCCTTTTGCTAGGTAGTGTCCATGGCCGTCGTCGGCATGTGCGATCGCTTGTTGGACTGTTGCGTCGTCTAATTCAATGCCATCATCGTTTTGAGCGGCAATATCCAATAGGTTAGCGTTCGTTCCTTCTATCAGCTGCTCAACCCTGTCCCGGTTCCTGAAATCCGGGTTGGGCCGTAGGAGGCGAGCCTTGAACACGTGGACCACCTCCACTCGTTGAACGAACTCATCCAACGTCGTTTCCTTCGTCAGTGGCGCAACATCCCAATCATCTTGTTGGGAACCTTCCCGGAGGATCGCCTGAAACGCGCCCGTGAACGAGGTCCGTTTGATCTGCGGCGAGGAACGAAGCTGGAAGGCCACAATCATGGAGTCGGCGTTAAGAGCAAACGGCGAGGTAGCCCCTTCACGGAGAACAGACTGGAAGAAATCCTGTCGTTCTTCGTCCCATAACTCGTTGCGTCCTCTTGCACGCTCGAAGCCGATCCGGCCGGTGAACATCGAACCGTCACGCCGGAGGCCGCCCAGTCGCCAGTCTCGCCCGTACCTGGAAACCGGCAACCCCGGTTTTAACGCTTCGCTGAGCAACATAATGCGCTCTTTCGTTGTATCCGGGGCACCCGGGGCTGCAATCCGGGCAAGCGCCACCCGCCCTTGCCGCCGAGGCATGGTGTACTGCCTAGCAGGACGCAGCCAGAACATCGAGCTGTTCTGCAGGCGCCGGCGGAGACCGGAGTACGCGCCTCCCGGTCGTCGTGCTGCTCCACGCCGGCAGTATCACCTGGCCGAGCTAGCCACCCCGGCGAGGTCCGCCAACGCCGCCCATCTCGACGGCGCGGGCCGGAGTTGTCCCGAGCGCCACCGGCTGGCGGCCGAGCGGCTGACGCCGGTGGTCGCCATGATCCGGGCAAGCTCGACACCGGCCAGCGCCGGCAGCACCACGGCGTCGAAGCTCTCCGCTGTCCAGCCGCCCCCCTGCTCGACGGCCCGGCGGTCCAGCGCCGCACGCAGCGACGCCAGCCGCCGGGCCTCCGCCTCGTCGTCGTGCGCCGGCGAGCGCACACCGGCGGCCGCTCGCGCCCTTGACGCCTCGGCCGCGGCCGCCGAGGCCGCCCGCTGCTGCTCCCGGCGCACGACCGACCAGCATGTTGGGCAGTAGGTCGCCCTCGACGACGCCAGTTCCCGACCGCACCGCCGGCACGTCGGGGCGATGGCGGGCAGCTTCGGAGCCTGCGCCCCCTTCCCCTGCCGGTGACGGTGGTGGCTCCGGGTGAGCGGGGTCGAGCGCACCACCTTGCCCGCTGCGGCGGCGGCGAACGTGTGGGCCGCCCGCTCAGCGGCCGGGGCCACCACCTGCGCCCACGCGGGCATCGTCTCCGCCAGCTCGTGGCTGAGGGGCGGGTTGACCCTCACCGTGCCGTCGGGCAGCTCGGCGAAGTCGAGGCGGCGGAAGGTGCGCTCGGCCAGGAGGCGGAGCAGATAGCCCTCGACGTGCGGGCGAACCGGCTCGATCAGGTCGAGCGCCATGGAGTCGCGGGCCTTGTGGTCGGCGTGGAGTACCCCGAGGCCGGGGTCGAGCCCGACGGCCAGGGCGGCGAGGCGACACTCGACCTCGGCGAGGGCGTAGAGGTAGTTCGCCAGGGCGTTGATGGGGTCAGCCGCCTTGCGGTTGCCGGAGCCCGCCGTCAGCGGTGAGCGCCGGCCGGCGAAGGAGTGCCAGTGAGCGGGGAGGCGCTCGTCGTCTCCGGCGGCGAAGCGGATCGCCAGCCCTGCCCACGCCTCGAAGTAGAGCGCCGCCCCCACCGCTTCGAGCTGGCGGGCCTCGTCGATGGTGTCGGCCGCGCTCATCGTGTCGGCCAGCGCGAGGAGCGTCGACGCCACGTCGGGCCGTGGGGTCGGAAGCACGTAGCAGGTGTCGGCCGAGGCCACCAGCTTGCGCCCGAGCAGGTCGAGGGCGACGGCGAGGCCGACCGGCGTCCCCCATGCCGTGGCCTGCGCTCGGCGGAGGCGGGCGTCGTCGACGCCAGGGCCGGCCGAGGTGAGCACCATCGCTCCGTCGTCGAGCACCACCAGGGCGACGCCGACCGCTTCGCACCACCGGATCGCTTCGAGGTTGACAAAGCCCGAGCGGCCGACCACGACCAGGCGCCGCAGCTCCCGGCCGGCCCGAGGGAAGCGCCGCTCCCGGCGGTGGCGACCCAACCCGTCGGCGACCAGCAGGTGGCCCCGGTCCACGGTGACCTTCACCCCTCGACCGTCAGCGACGGCGATAGAGGGGTCGATCGCATCCCGGCCGAACGTGGCCCGCAGCGCTGCCTGTGAGGCGTCGTGGTCGTCGCTACGTTCGGGCCTTGGCGGCATCGGGGCTCCATCCCGTGTCGTCAGCCCGGTCGTCGGTTGCAGCCGGCGGCCGGGCACTCGGTGCTGGGGAAGGATAGTCGGGTTCCAGCAAATGACGTGCGTGGAACTACACGTCTGCAGTATGCTCATCGCCATGAGCACGAAGCTGAGCGAGGGCCACCCCGTGTCGATCCGGCTACACCCCGACCTCCACGAGCGATTGCTGAACATCAGCCGGGCACAGGAGCGTCCGTTGTCCGGCTCTATCCGTCTGGCCATCCGCCGCTTCGTCGAGCAGGTCGAGGCCGAGAATCGCCAGGGACAGCCGGCGTGAGTACCGCCGTTGGCCACCGGGCTGCCGTGGTGGAGGCTGTCGCTGGGGCGGGCAGGCGCCCGGCCGCTCGCCTGTGGGGGTGCCCAACCTGCGACGAGCATGGCATCTTGCGCTGCAGCAAGCACCGGGCCGCCTTCTACGCCGACGCCCACGCCGAACGGGAGCGCAACCCCGACCTCTGCGGGGCGGTCGAGGAACGCCGTGCCCCGATGCGGTACGCCCTCGCCCGGCGCATCGTGGGCGCCCGTTCGGCCAGCCGCAGTCGCACGCCTCGCCAGGCTCCTTGCCGACAGCGAGGCAGCCGGCGCGGCTCCGCTTCTTCGACGACTCGGAGCGGCGGCGACCCTCCACCACCAGGAGAACCTGCATCACCACCTGAGCTGACCGAGCTGGCCCCCGCCGGCTCGGCTTCTTCGCGCCCGAGCGGGCGGCCCGCATGAACGCCGCCGACCTCGCCCGCATCTTGCCCTGGCTGGCCGTGCTCGGGCTGGCCACGCTCGTCCTCGGCGCTGTGCTCGACCGCACCCGGGCTGAGGTCGGGACCTGATGGCCGTCGACGACCGTTACTCCGGCATCCCTTGTTGCCACTGGTGCGGCGCTTCCTTGCCGGAGCCTGTCGAGGCGCCGTACTGCTCCCCGGAGCACCGCCGGTTGGCCAGACAGGCGGTCGACGCCGGGGTGGTCCGGGAACTGCCCGAGACGTGGACCAGCGCCGTGCGAGCCCACGGCAACCGGATGCGAGCCACCGATGGTCCCGGCCAGCGCACGAAACAGCGGCGCCGGAGGGCTGCCAGCAACACGACCTGACCCCATACATGCGAAACCCCCGGCCACCACACCGGGGGATTCGCTCTACCGATCAGAAGGAGCTCAACCTTCAATGGAAACGATACCTCAACCCAGCGACACGCACACGCTCCCCGACGGTCCGCCCTGTTCCTGCCAGTGGGACCCCGAGCGCCGGCGCTGGGACGCCAGCCGCCGTTGTCGGGCGTGCACCGCCCGTGGCGAGCAGCTCAGGCGGTTCGTCGCTGAGGCCGGCCCCAGCGTCAACCTCCACGGTGAGCGGCTCGACGAGCTTCCCCCGTTGACGCTCACCGACGAGCTGGCCGAGGTCGACCAGGCCGTCGCCGATGGCATCTGCTCTCGAAGCCACGCTCAACAGGCTCGCTACAACATTCACCACCGGCACGGGGTCGAGCCGACACCGCCGACGACCAACGACAAGGAACCGGCTTCGGAACCGGCGCCCTCCGAGCGGGCCACCGAGACGGCGGGGTGCGACCCGCCGGTCACAACCGCTTCCCGGGCGCCCATCCCTGCCGGGCTCTCCGTCGCCGGCTGCGGCCGAGGGTGCCACTGGCACATCTTCCACGAGGCGTCCGGCATCGTCGTGGCCACCCGTACCACCGAGGCCGAGGCCGTCGCAGCCGCCCGCTCGGTGACCCGCATCGGCTGGGCCTGGCCGGCGGCCGACCTGTTTCAGTCCGCTCACGTTGGCGCCGCAGTGCGCCGGCTGCATGAGGCCCAGCACCGGGACGTGGCATAGCCATGGCATACAGTCACGCCCGCCGTGAGGAACTGGCCCGAGCCAAGGGGTTCTCGTCCTACCGGGCTTACCGCAACGCACCCAAGGCCGAGCAGCAGACCGCCACCCGGGCGCTCGCTCAGCGCACCGGCGGACGCTACGCCGGGAAGAAGGTCACCCCCGCCCGCACCGGCTGGGAGAGCCTGACCCCGGCGACTCGCCGCCGCCACGAGCGGGAGGGGATCACTCCTGCGCTGTACCGGGCCGGCGCTCCGCTGCGCCAGGTCAAGGAGATGCGCTTCGTCTCCGGCGGTGAGGTCGTCAGCGTACCGGTTACGACGAAGGCGCAGCGCTCGCTCATTGGGCGCTACGACCGGGCTGTCCGCTTCGCCTTGCAAGATGGCGACCCCCGTCACCTGCGGCCGTTCCAGGGCAAGAAGGTGGGCGGGTTCCACCTCGACGCCACCCTCGGCGAGTTGGAGGATATGGACCTCCGGGGCGAGCTGGACTTCGAGCCCTACGGCGACGAGGCGGCGTGATGACCTGCGCCCGGTGCTCCGCCCCCGCCGTCGAGACGCACCACCCGTCCGGGCGCATCGCCGGCGCCTACCTCGACGCCGGTTTCAACGTCGACCTCTGCCTCGATTGCCACCGTGGCGAGCACGCCATCCGGGCCGCCCTCGACCTCGACAAGGCCGCCCCGGCCTCGCTGGTCGAGGTCGTCGAGGTCGCCCTTCGTCGGGTGGCCGTCACCCTCGGCCGCCTGGACGGCCCGGTGTGGGTTGCCGGCCTGGCCGAGGCGTGCCGGCGCTGGGCCGACCTGCTGGCCAGTGCCGTATGTGCCCTCGACGCCGCTCTGCCGATGTGGCGGGCAGCGACAACCGTCAACAGCTTGGAGGTTCAACCATGAGCAAGAGCACCGCCCTCGTCATGAGCCTGCTCGCCGCCGTCGTGCTCGTCGTCGGGCTGGTCGTCGTCCTCATTGGCGGTGAACCTGTGCCGCCCGAATTGGCCGGGACACGCCAGGCCGAGCAGCTCCTACAGGGAAGCGGGCCACCGCCCTCGCTCCCCGACGATCCGCAGGACCGGGCCTGCACGGTCGCCCTCATGGGCAGCGGCATGTGGAGCCACGCCGGCGCTGGGAACGCCTGCGCCCTGGGCTTCGTCGTCGACTCCCCAGAAGCCGTCGAGCGCTGCCTGAGGACGACGAAGGAGTGGGCGGCTGAGGCCGTTGACGGGATCACTCCCACCCCGGCCGAAGTGGCTTCGAGCGAGAGCTACTACGCCGAGATGTGCTTCCTGCTCTACGAGGGCTCCGGTGACCTGGCCGCGCTCGACACCGAGCCCATCAACGAGGGCGCCGGCTGCAACGAGCCCTACTTCGAAGCCGGGTACTGCCCGACGCCGGGCGAAGTCGAGGCTGAGCAGATGGCCGAGTGTCTCTACGGCCCGGGCGAGCCGATCACCGAAGCCCGGATCGCTGAGTGCGAAGCCTCGGTGGGCTCGTCGTGAGCGCCGTCGCCGTCCGAGCCTGGACCGAACCCGAGAACGGCTGGCCCGCTCGTCGAGCGCGCCCGCGACCTGGCCAACCCTCCCGGTACGTGCTCGTGTTCGACACTGAGACGGCCGACCCCAACCAGCGCCTCTTGCTGCTCGTGTGGCGCCTCTACGTCGACGGAGCGCTTGTGACGGAGGGCATCGCCCACCCCGATGGGCTACGGGGCAAGCGCCTGGCCATGCTCCGCACCTACGTCGAGCAGCACCAGGCCGACACCGAGCCCTGGGCACGGCGCCGGCTGGTGCTCATCCCGCTGTCGACGTGGATCGACAAGCACCTGCACCGCTACGGCTACGGCAACCGGGCCGCCGTGGTCGGCTTCAACCTGCCGTTTGACATCGGCACCATCGCCGGGGGCGACTGGACGGCCAGCCGCTCCGGCGGGTTCACCTTCCGCCTGGCCCCCCGCTACACCGCCACCACCGGCCGGGAGCAGCGGGTGTGGCACCGGCCCGACCTGTCGGTACAGCACATCGACAACGGGGCGTTCATCGAGTGGACGGGCTGCGTCACGGGCGAGCGTGATCACCCCGACGGCCGGCGCTGGCGCCGGGGGCAGCCATTGACCGGCACCACGCCCTACCGAGGCCGGTTCGTCGACTGCTCGACGCTGCACTTCGCCCTCACCGGCTCGCACGCCAACCTCGAAGGAACGTGCGACGCTTGGGGGGTCACCGCCGCCAAGGTGGAGTGCGACTTCGGGGTGCTCGACGAGCGCCTCGTCGACCACTGCCGGGCCGACGTGGCCATGACGGCCGAGCTGCACCGGGCGCTTACCAACGAGCTGGCGGAGCACCCCGGCGTCGAGCTGGCCGACGACGCCCTGTGGTCCCCGGCCACGGTGGCGGGGCGCTACCTCGACGCCATGGGGGTGCGGCCCTTGCTCGACCGCCTGGACGTTGGCCCCGAGGTCCACGCCGCCGCTCGCTGCGCCAGCTACGGCGCCAGGACGGAGGCCCGCATCGTGCGCAATCCGGTGCCCGTGGTCGCCCTCGACGTGGCCAGCATGTACCCGACCGTCTCCGCCCTGCTGGGGACCTGGCGCCTCTGGACGGCTGCGGGAGTCGCCGTCGAGGACGTGACCGACGACCTCGCCACCTGGCTGGCCTCGCCTGGGCTCGAGAACGAGCTGTACCGCCCGGCCACCTGGCGGCGCTGGGGGTGCACGCTCGTCGAGGTCGAGGCCGATGGCGACGTGCTGCCTCACCAGTTCGTCGACGACGCCGACAAGGGGCGCCTCGCCACCGCTCCGCTGCGCTTCGCCGGCCGGCTGTGGTGGGGCTGGCCCGACGTGGCCGCCGCCGTCCTGCTCGGCGGGGAACCACCCCGGATCACCCGGGCGCTGCGCCTGCGACCGGAGCGCCGCCAGCGAGGCTTGCGCCCGGTGCAGCTCCGGGGCGGGTTGGAACTCGACCCCCGCACCGACGACCCGTTCCCATTCCTGGTCGCTGCCCGGCACCGGGCCACTGACGACGGCTCAGCACACCTGGCCCGCTTCTACAAGATCGCCGCCAACGCCCTCGCGCACGGCCTGTCCGGGCGCTTCGACCACAAGGCCCGCCACCACCAGGCGGTGGTGCACGGCCCGACCGGGAGCGCCCCTCAGCGGGTGCGGATGGAGCAGCCCGGCCCGCACGCCTTCCCGCCGATCAGCTCGACGACCACGGCCGGCGCCCGGCTCGTGCTCGCCATGATGGAGCGGGCCACCACCGACCTCGGCGGCTGCTGGGCGCACTGCGACACCGACTCCGCCAAGGTGGTTGCCACGCCCGACGGCGGATTCGTTCCCTGCCCCGGAGGACCGCACAGGATCGCTCACGAGCCAGCCGAGGGCATCCGTGCACCAGGCGGCGCACCCGAGCCGGAGAACGCCGCCGAGGGGACCACAGAGGCCGTTCGTGCGCTCTCGTGGGAGCAGGTCCGCACCATCGCCGCCCGCTTCGACTCGCTGCGCCCGGAGGGCAGCCGACGGCCGTTGTGGACCGTCGAGCACGGCTCGCTCGCCCGACCGCTCATGGCGCTGGTGACCGGCCCGAAGAGCTACGCCCTGTTCCGGGAGGCCGCCGGCGCCGGCATCGAGCTGGTGGCGTGGACGGAGACGAGCTTGGGCGAGTCCTACCTGTCGCCCGAGCCGCAGTGGAGTGAGGAAGCCTGGCGGTGGATCATCGCCCGAGCCCTCGGCCAGCAGGTCGAAGTGCCGGCGTGGTGGGAGCACCTTGCGCTGCGCCGGGAAGCGGCGGTGAACCCGATCATGGCGCGAGCGGCCGAGGCGTCAGGGGTGGCCGCCCGGCCGTTCGGGTTCCGCCTGGCCGCCACGGCTCGGGGCGGGGCTGCGCCGGTCGCCCCCTACAGCCGGGACCCCGCCGACTGGCCCGGCCTGGACTGGCGGGACCGCCACACCGGCGAGGCACTGGCTCCCATGCTGGTCGACGACGCCGGCGAGCTCGTCGAGGTCGAGGGCGAGCGCACCTACACCGGCTTCACGTTCCTCGGCCAGGTGGTGGGGCGCATCGAGCGCCAACCGGTGCCCACCTTCGACGACCCCGCCACCGGGAAGCCGGCCGACCACCGGAGCCGGGGCCTGCTCGCTCCCCGGGCCACGGTGGCCGACCGCCTGGTGCTCGTGGGCGCCGACCGGACGCCGTTCACCCGCTGGGGCGAAGAAGCCGACCAGCGGTACCCGACGTGCCGGCGCTGCGGGAAGCCCCTCGAAGGGCGGTCGGACAAGCGGTTCTGCTCGGATGCGTGCGAGCACGCCAATCGGCGGAGTCAGTCCCAGGCCAACGCCGAGCCCGAGCCCGAGCGCATCTGCGCCTGGGCCGGGTGCTCGACCGCACTCACCAGGCGTCAACCGACGTGGTGCGCCGAGCACCGCAAGCGAGGGGCGATGCGGGCAGTGCGGGACCGGCGGCGCCCCGGTCATCGCTGCGAACAGTCGGGCTGCGACGTGTGGCTCGTCGACCCTGACGGGGCGTTCCCCTGGTGCTTGACCCATCGGGACCCCGGCGCGCGGGTGGCGGCTGTCGCCGTGGAGGTTCACCCCTGCGGCTTTGAGGGCTGTCTGACGAGCATCGCCGGCGACCCCGGGCTGTACCCGTACTGCGTCACCCACACGAGGGCACTTGCCCGATCTGATCGAAGGGACGCTCTCCGATGACGCCGCCGACACTGACCGAGGTCGAAGAAGCATTCCGGGAGCACCTGCACCTGCCCGATCCGACGCCGCTGCACCTCGTGCTCGGCAGCGTGGTGGCCAACTACCTCGACGAGGACCCGATGTGGCTCATCCTCGTCGCCCCGCCATCGTCGGGAAAGACCGAGTTCGTGTCCGCGCTCGACCTCTATGGCGACGCTCACGCATTCTCAAACTCGACCGTTGCCGGGATGGCCACCTACAACAATGGCGGCGGTGGCAACGGGGGATTGCTGTTCCGCTTCCGGGAACAGGAAGCCGGTCGACGCTTCGGCATCATCACCATCAAGGAGCTTGGGACCATCCTCGGCCAGGCGGCCCGGGATGGCGGTAGCTCGTCGTTGATCGACGCCCTGCGAGAGGTCTACGACGGTGCCTTCTGCCGGGAGCTGGGAACGGCCGGCGGGGTCGAGGTCCCGTGGGTGGGCAAGGCCGGCCTCGTGGCCGCTACCACGGAGGTCATCGACGACCACCACGAGACGATCGCCGCCATGGGCGACCGCTTCGTGCTCTACCGCCTCCCACCCACAACCCGAGCGGAGCGGTTCGCCAAGTGCGACCGCCTCCGCAACCGGAGCAATCCCCAGGCCGCCCGGGAGCACCTGGCCGAGGTCGTCGCCGCCTTCCTGGCGCCGTTCGTAGACCGAGGCGGACGGGCCGCGGTGAGCGACGAAGAAGCAGCAGACCTCATGGTCGTGGCCGACCTGACAACCCGGGGACGCACGCATCTTGCCCGGGACCGCCGCTCCGGGCAGGCGATCCGGCGGCCCCAGGCGGAGGAACCGACCCGGCTGTTCGGCGCCCTGTGCGCCCTGCTCGAAGGGCTGCGACTCATCGGCGTCGACCGGGATGCCGCCTGGCGCCACGTCATCGACTGCGCCTTCGCCAGCATGCCCCAGGAGCGCTGCCGCATCATGGACGCCCTCGTTGCGGTGACAGGGGCGCTGAGCCGGGCGCAGGTCGTCGAGGCAGCGGCCGGTGCCGGGGACGAGGCGGTGACGTGGGAGCTGGACTGCCTGCGGGCCTACGGCCTCGTCGAGCGCTGGTCTGGCGAAGGCCAGGCGTTCCGCTACACCGCCTCGGCCGAGGACCGGGACACCTGGTGCACCTTCCGGCCGCCGATGGAATCGGCGTGGGCGAATGTGAGAAGCAGCGCCGGTAGATTGCCCTAGTGGCCGGCACAACGCCGACAGGTGATGCAGAACGGTGGGTCGTCTTCGGCTTCATCACAGGTCCCTCGCTGCCGTCCCAGCCCCTAGGCATGCCAGGTGGCGTCGTAATCGGGCCCATATCCGAGGAATCCCTCAGGAAGCTGCCTCGGGGAAGAGCAACAGGACTTCGTGTTTCCAACATCAAACAGGGCTACAGCGTGACTCCCGCCGACATCTTCGTTTACTCACGCTGGCTCTTTAGTGCGGAAGTTAAAGCCTCGAACTCTTCCATTGCATTCCAGAAGGTACAGCTTGAAATCGCACCGCGCGTTTTGACAGTGCTGAACACCGTTGGGCAAGGCGACGCTTATCGTCTGGAACTAGTGCGGGCCGAAAGCGAGCACAGCCAAGAGCCACCCGTGTCATACGCGGAGTTTAGTCTTCAAGGGCCGGAATTTATGTCCTCGGAGGTGGAGCAACGCCTAGTGCGACGACTTTCCGCTGTGGAATCTGACGAAACAGCCCGCCGGGCCTGTTGGAACATGCACGAGGGTGTACGCCTGTTGGACCGACTCGGTGACGTTGAAGCAGGCGCGGCGTCTGCCCTGCTGAGGTTCTTCTTCGTCATTGAGGCTATAGCGACACGCCTATACAAGGAGACTCGCCGAGAAGCTGTCAGACAACAGGAGAAAGACGAAGAAGCTATCGTTGCTCAACTCCGCGACGACCTTAAACGAGAGCACAGTAAGCAAGTATCTGCAATTCATAAAGCTTCTACGAACTTACGTAAATTGGACGGTGCACATCTCGCCGATCAAATACGCTCCGCTGGCGACTCTTTGGGTGTCCAGACCAACATAGTTACGGCGGCCGTAAGGTTCAGCAGGTTCCGTAATGAGCGCCTTGGGCATGCAGGACTGGAACTCCAATGGGACGAGCTGCGGCCCTGGCTACCGCCAAGTACTGACGACGCATATCGGCTCTGCCGTGAGTTTTTTGACGGCTATTTTCGGCAGCTGGACGAGCTCGGATGAGCCGCCGATTACGGGCGTCTCCAAACCTTTCCCATTACCGCTAATACGCACACCCGACCCCCCGCCATTATCGCTTAGACGGCACCCGCAACGCCTCCCCATTGTCGCCAAACGCCACCGGGTAGGAAGCGGCGCAGCGGCACGGCGGTGCGGCCTCGGGTGTCGCCCGGCG
>DASZDM010000117.1:0-4509 GCA_035942015.1 Acidimicrobiales bacterium
GTGGTCGACCTGCGAAGCAGCCGACAGGGTGCTGAGCGAAGCGCGGCCTGCCCTGCCGGAACGAAGACGAGTGCCGCCGAAGCCAGCACCAAGCCTGGTGGGCGAGCGAAGGGAGCGTGCTAGCTCTTGGGGTTGGCAGTACCGGTCGAGTCGAAGCCGGGTGTGCCCATGTCAACCTCGGATCCCAGGTGCAGGCGTGTGGCCCTCCCGGCGGCGTCGAGCTCGAAGACCACGCGCTGACCCTGGCGGAGCATGCGGAACACCGATCCCTCCAGGGCGTCGGCGGCCAAGTCGTAGTCGGCCATGTCGGTGTCACAGCAGACCGTTCCCTGCCGGGTGCCCGGGTCGTAGGACCTGATCACACCCTGCACCCGGACCTCCCGTCCTAGGAGGCGCGCCGGCTGGGCTTGGTGACCCGTCCCGCCTTGATGCACGAGGTGCAGACCTGCAGGCGCCGGGGGGCACCGTTGACCACGGCGCGCACCCGCTGGATGTTGGGGTTCCAGCGACGCTTGGTCCGACGGTGGGAGTGACTGATGCTCATGCCGAAGGAGGGGTGCTTGCCGCACATCTGACAGACCGATGCCATGGCGACGACGCTACCAGCGCCGGCCCGTCGTAGCCCGATCGGCCCGGCTGCGGCCGGTACCATCGCCTCCATGACGACCCTGGACCGGCTCGGGGCCGACGACCTGCGAGCAGTGGTAGTGACCTATCGGGACGCCCTGCGGGCGCACCAGGAGCCCATCAACCGGCTGAACGTGTACCCCGTGCCTGACGGCGACACGGGGACCAATATGGCGCTGACGTTGGAGGCCGTCCTGGGGGAGCTCGACGGAGCTGACTCCGACATGGCGTCGGTGTGTCGAGCCATCGCCCACGGCTCGCTGATGGGCGCCCGCGGCAACTCGGGAGTGATCCTCTGTCAGATCCTCCGAGGCCTGGTCACCACCTTCGCCGACGCCGAGGTCGTCGATGGTCCCACGTTCGCCCGTGGGTTGGCTTCGGCCACCGAGGGCGCCTACACGGCCGTCGGCCGGCCGGTGGAGGGGACGATCCTGACCGTCGTGCGGGAGGCAGCCGAAGCGGCGGCCGACGCCGCCGGCGCCGGCGGGGCCACGCTGAAGGGCGTGCTCGAAGCCGCGCTGGCCGGGGGCAGCGCGGCCCTCCAGCGCACCCCCGAACTGCTCGACGTCCTCCGCCGGGCCGGCGTGGTCGACGCCGGGGGTACCGGCTTCCTGCTGTTGCTCGACGCCGCGCTGTGCGTGGTATCGGCGCGTCCGTTGCCCGAGCCGCCCGACGCCGCCGTCTCCGGCCCGGCGCTGGCCGCTGCCGGTCAGGACCCGGCCGGCGCAGACGGTGTCGCCGACCTCCGCTACGAGGTCATGTTCCTCCTGGAGGCGGAAGATGGGGCCGTGGATGCCTTCCGCGACTGCTGGGCCGGCGTGGGCGACTCCATCGTCGTCGTGGGGGGCGATGGCCTGTGGAACTGCCACATCCACACCGACGACATCGGGGCCGCCATCGAGGCCGGGATCGATGCCGGACGACCACGCCAGATCCGCGTCACCGACCTGGCCGGTGAGGTCGACGAGGAACGCTGGGTACGCGAGGCCACGTCCGGCCATGATGCCGATGCCGCTGCTCCGGTGACGGAGGTGGTGGCGGTGGCCAGTGGGGATGGGCTGCGGGCGCTGTTCGAGACCCACGGCGCCGGCTTCGTCGTCTCGGGCGGCCAGTCCATGAACCCGTCGACGGCGGAGCTGTTGAAGGCAGTGGAGACGTGCCGGGCCGACCACGTGGTGATCCTGCCCAACAACCCCAACATCGTGGCCGTGGCCGAGCAGGTCGACGGGCTCAGCGCCAAGACCGTGCGCGTCGTCCCCACCACCGACATCAACTCCGGCCTGGCCGCCCTGGTGGCCCTCGACCCCCGCCTCGATGTGGAGGAGAACGTCAAGGCCATGGCGTCGGCCACCGAGGGGCTGATCGCCGGTGAGGTGACCAAGGCAGTGCGGGCGTTCAGGTCCGGCGCGGGCCACGTCGCCGAGGGGGATTGGATCGGCCTCGGCCCCGCGGGCATCGAGGCTTCTGCGGGTGAGGTGGCCGATGCCGCCATCGGCCTGCTCGACGTCCTGGTGGGCGACGGCTCCGAGCTGATCACGCTGATCGAGGGAGAGCAAGCCCGGGCCGAGGACACCGGGCGGATCACCGCCTGGCTGGCCGAGCACCGACCCCACGTCGAGGTCGAGGTGCACGACGGTGGGCAGCCGCTCTACCCGTACCTCGTCGGCATCGAGTAGGGAGGTTTCGCCGTCGTTGAAGGGAGGCCGGTGCGGCGGTTGAGTCAGCTTGCTGGCATCCCGGTGACGACGCTCACGGGCGTGGGTCCGAAGAAGGCCGAAGGGCTGGCCACCCTCGGGGTGATCACGGTGGCCGACCTGATCATGCACTACCCCCGTCGGTATCTCGATCGCACGCGGCAGGCCAGCATCGGCGAGTTGGTGGTGGGCGAGGAGGCCATGGTGCTGGGCCGGGTGCGGCGGGTGCAGGCCCGACGCACGAGGAACCGCCGCAGCCTGGTGGAGGTCGATGTGAGCGACGGGTCCGGCTACCTCCGCTGCACCTTCTTCAACCAACCGTGGCGGGCCAGTCAGCTGAAGTCGGGCACCAACGCCGTGTTCTTCGGCAGGCTCGAAGAGTTCCGGGGCCAGCGCCGGATGACCAACCCCGTCGTCGATCTGGTCGGCGACCGCACCGGCCGGATCCTTCCCGTCTACCCCCAGTCGGAGAAGGCCGGTTTGACCACGTGGGAGCTGGCGGCCTGGATCGAGGAGGCGTTGCAGCGGGCGGGCACGTTCGCCGACCCGCTCCCCGAGGCCCTGCGCCGGCGCCACGACCTCGTCGATCGCACTGTCGCCCTGCGCAGCATCCACCTGCCGGAGACCACCGAAGACCACCGCCGGGCCCGCCGTCGGCTGGTGTTCGACGAGTTGTTGCGGATTCAGATCGTGCTCGTGCGCCGTAAGCGTGAGCTGGAGACCGCCGCCGAGGGCATCGCCCACGCCCGGGCCGGCGAGCTGGTGGCCCGGTTCCACCAGGGGCTCCCGTTCGCCCTCACCGGCGCCCAGCGCCGGGCGGTGGACGAGATCGGCGACGACCTGGCCGCCCCCGTCCCCATGCATCGCCTCCTGCAGGGAGACGTGGGTTCGGGAAAGACGCTGGTCGCCCTCACGGCACTGCTGATCGCCGTCGAAGGAGGCCACCAGGGGGCGTTCATGGCACCGACCGAGGTGTTGGCCGAGCAGCACCACCTCGCCTTGCGGGCCATGGTGGACGGCCTTGTCGTCCCCGCCGAGGGTGACAACCTCTTCGGTGAACGCCCGGTGCGCGTGGAGCTGTTGACCTCCCGTGCGGGAGCCGCCGACCGGGCACGCATCGGTGCCGCCCTCGCCGCCGGGGAGGTCGACATCGTGGTGGGGACCCACGCGCTCATCCAGCAGGGGGTGGCGTTCCGGTCGCTCGGCGTGGCGGTGATCGACGAGCAGCACCGTTTCGGCGTGGAACAGCGGGCGGCGCTGCGGTCCAAGGGGGCGTCGGTGCCCGACGTGTTGGTCATGACGGCCACCCCCATTCCCCGCACGGCCGCCATGACGGTCTACGGCGACCTCGACGTCAGCGTGCTGGACGAACTGCCTCCGGGCCGGACGCCGGTCGCCACCTCATGGGCCCGTACCCCGGCTGAGGAGGCCGATGCCTGGCAGCGGGTGCGAGCCGAGGTGGAGGCAGGTCACCAGGCCTTCGTGGTGTGCCCGCTCATCGAGGATTCCGACAAGTTGGAAGCCCGCTCGGCCGAGGAGACGCACCAACGCCTCAGCGACGTGGAGCTGGCCGGGCTGCGCCTGGGCCTCCTCCACGGCCGCATCGGCGCCAGGGACAAGGAGGCGGTCATGGACGCCTTCCGGGATGGACGCCTCGATGTAGTGGTGGCGACCACCGTGATCGAGGTCGGCGTCGACGTCCCCAACGCCACCGTCATGGCGGTGATGGACGCCGACCGGTTCGGCCTGGCCCAGCTCCACCAGCTCCGCGGACGGGTCGGACGGGGCCAGGCGTCGTCGTGGTGCTTCCTTCTCGCCGGCGAAGAGGGAGCAACACCGGAGGCCGAGGCCCGGCTGGTGGCTCTTGAGCGCAGCACCGACGGCTTCGAGCTGGCCGAGATCGACCTCGATCTCCGTGGTGAGGGGACCCTCATGGGTGCGCACCAGAAGGGCCGCAGCGACCTTCGCCTGGCGTCGCTACGCCGTGACCGGGACTGGGTGGAACATGCCCGCGCTGTCGCCTTCGAGTTGGTCGACGGCGACGGAGGTCTCGGGGCGCATCCTCTCGTGGTCGAAGAGGTGGAGCTGCTCCTCGGGCCCGACGCTGACGACGCCGAGGCTGACCGCAGTGAGTTTCTCTTCAAGAGCTAGGCAGGAGGGGGGCGGGTGGTGGCGGGAACGGCGAGGG
>DASZDM010000118.1:0-4811 GCA_035942015.1 Acidimicrobiales bacterium
GTCCTGCCGTTGTCGGTGGAGAAGGACGCGTACACGTCGTTGACGAAGGTGCCGGGGTCGTTGCGGAAGTCCCACCATGCGGCGTCGAGGCGACCGTTCGGCGCCACGCTGATGTTGGGGGTGGCCTGCACCCGAAGCTCGGCCGGATCGTCGTCGTTCAGCCTCTGGGGCGCGCTGAAGGTCCTGCCTCCATCGGTCGAGCGGATGTAGTAGATGTCGCGGTCGGCCGAGCCGGTGGGCTGTTCCAGCTTGTCCTCGAAGACCATGTGCAGCGTGCCGTCGCCACCACCCTCGGGGCTCCACCGCAGTATCTGCACGCCCTCGTTGTAGTTGAGCGGGGGACCGGCTTCGGTGAAGGTGAACGTCTTGCCCCGGTCGGTGGAGCGGGCCAGGAGCATCGGCAGCTTCGGCAGTGCGAAGGTTGGGGGGAAGGCGCTGGGCGGTGCCGCCGGGTAGAGGGCGAAGAGGGTGCCCTTGTCGTCCACCGCCAGCGACGGGGCGGTGAAGCTCATCCCCACGGGTAGGTCGGCGCCATCGGGGCCCTTGACCGTCTTCGTGTAGAACTTGCTCACGTCGATGGGCTCGGAGAACGTCCTGCCCCCGTCGACCGACGCGGCCACGAGGGGTGGACGCAAGGCCCGGAGCCCGCTGGGAAGAGTCGGGGCATTCGGGTAGTTGGCCCGCCAGCCGACATAGACGATGTCCTGGGCTGCGCTCTTGGTGTCGACGGCCAACGACGCCACCGCGTTGTTGGCTTCGGCCTCCGGGCCGCTCCGGCCCCGTGCGTCGCGGACGATCGTCGTCTCCCAGGTCTCCCCGAAGTCGGTCGAGCGGGCCAGGACCACGCTGACGTTGCCCGCGGGGCCGCCGTCTTGGGTGTCCCAGCCGTGGGTGGCGTAGTACAGGGTCCGGTCCCGCCCCCAGGCCATCGGCGTCTGGGTGAGCATCCCGGAGCTGGTGGAGCAGAATGGATACGACGGCGGCGAGGGCGACGCCATGAGAAGCGTCCAGCTACGCCCGGCGTCGTTCGACCGCAATAGGTGGCAGGTCCGGCTCCGCAGCTCGGCGGCGGCGGCGAAGATTCGGGTCTGGTCCTCAGGATCGGCGAGCAAGAACGGTCCGGTGTAGGTGCGTGCCGGCGCCAAGTCGTCCTTGGTGGCCCGGGTCACGGTCGTCAGACGGGGGCCCTCGGCGGCCAGGGCGGAAGCCTGGGTAACCAGCAAAGCGAAAGCCGCGATCGCTGTTCCGTAACCTCTCAACTGGCGCTTCCCACGCTTCATGACGCCCGCTCCATCTCGACGCCTCGCCGTCGGTTGCCGGCCACGACGGCCATCGCAGCCAAGAAGATGCCCACACCGGCGACTCCAAGGCCGACCAGGAGCAGGGCCCCCAAGCTCGGCCCTTCCTCCTTGAGGAGCTCGGCCGACCCTTCCTCGCCGGGCTGCAGAAGCTGGCGGCCGACAACCGGCGGTCCTCCGGGGCCGATGACCTCGATGGTCATCCGAGCCGGCACGCCGCGGATGTGGCTCTCCAGATCGGCCAGCCGCTGGGTGGCATAGAGGGTGTACGTCCCTGGCTGGGTATCGGCCGGGATGGTGATGGGCCCGGGGCCCCACGCCGCGTAGGCCTGCTTGTCGGGCTGGAAGGTCCCGAGGACCGGGCCATCCGGTGAGTTGAACCGGACTTCGACGGGGTTGGTGAAGCCGAAGCCACGCGTGCCGGCCACGACGACCTGGTCACCGGGGCGCATTCGGTTGGGTGTCACCTCGAGTTGGGGTACATGCGGCGCCCATGCGGCGCCCGCAGTGGCGACAAGCCCCACCGCGGCCAGAGCTGTTCCCAGAAAGAGTCGCTTCGACCCCACCAACTGCGCCTCAGCCATGGTCCTCCCCGTCAGGTTCTGGGTTAGTGCTACGGCGAATGCTGCCCCTCTATCGCGAAGATGAAACGGCCTCGACAAAGCGACGGGAGCGGGCCGTCCTACCCGACTCGGGGCTCGCCTCGCAGCCCCGCAGGGGTCCCGGTAGTTTTGGCGCAATATCCAACGTTTGGGCGGTCGGTGCTGCCCAACTAGCACTAGCCGTGACGGTCCAGCTCTGATCGGATTCTCGATAACAGGGTTCCATCGACCTCGGTACCCTCGGACATGGACTACATGCCGGAGGGGCAGCCGCTTCCCGAGCACGCCCGGGACATGCTCACGGAGGCGCTGGGCTCACTGGATGCGTCACAGTCCCCACTGCCTGAGGAGATCGTTGGCTTGATTGCCGCCGATCTCGTGTCCACACTCGGCTGGACCAAAGAGCAGGCCAGCGGCGTGGCTGCCACTGTCGGACGAGTCCACGACCCTGATACCGAGCTTCATGCTATGGAGGCCACCGAAGAGGTGTCGGGGGCTCAACGAACCTCGCGTTTGATGCTCACCGAAAACCGCGTCCCTAGCTGAGGACGTGCTCCTCCTGGCCGGTATCCACCGGTCGGGGTCAGAGGCCCTTCCAGCCTGCTGGTGCCACCAAGCACCGACGGGCTGGAAGGAGCCATCCGATGATGACCCAGGAGGAGTACATGAACGTCAAGGCGTTGAAGGCGGCGGGCTGGACGATCACCCAGATCGCCAAGCACCTCGGCTACCACCCAGCGACGATCTCGGGCTGGCTCAAGGCGGGAGGCCCTCCCCCCAAGCGGTCGGTGCCGGTCGAGGAGCAGGTTATCGACGAGCACTGGCGGGTTCGGATCGCCGCCCTGCTGGCCCACAACGACGAGCTGCAGGCCACGTCGATCATGCGGGTGATCGGCGCCGAAGGCTTCGACGGTTCCTACCAGTCCCTCACCCGCCATCTGCGCGACGTCCGAGGACCCAGGCAGCGCTCGGCGTCGGTGGTGACGGTGCCGATCGAGACCGCTCCCGGCGAGGAGTTCCAGTTCGACTGGTCCGACGCCAACCACTGGGCCCGCCGTTGGGGCTGGGAGCACGAGCTGCACTGCTTCGGCGCCGTGCTGTGCTGGAGCCGGATCAAGCATTGGTGGTTCAGCTCCTCCATCGAGCGGTCCCACACCTTCGAGGGCATGGTCCGGTTCTTCGAAGCCGTCGACGGTGTGGCCGCGGTGGGCCGCACCGACCGCATGGGCTGCCTGGGCCGCTCCCGGGGCAAGGCGTTCATCTGGCACCCGCCGGCGTTGGAGTTCGCCCGCCACTACGGCTTCGCCCTCAAGGCCTGCGACACCGCGGATGCGGCCCGCAAGGGAAAGATCGAGCGGCCGTTCCGTGACCTCAAGGGCAGCTTCCTGCCGGAGATGGACCTCGACCCTCCGGCTGACATCGGCGAGCTGAACCGACGGGTGGGTCCGTGGCTGGCCACCTACGTGCATGCGGTGGCCCACCGCAGCACCGGCGTCGCCCCCGAGGTTCGCCTGCGGGCCGAGGCCGCGCTGCTCGGGCCACTGCCGCCGCTGCGATTCGACACCGCCCGCCGAGAGCCACGGCGGGTGGGGCGGGTGCCGCTGATGGAGTGGGACGGCGTGTTCTACTCGACGCCGCCGGAGGCCGCCGCCCAGCTGGTTGAGGCCCGCCAGGCCGTGGGCTTGACCACCCTGGAGCTGCGCCTGGGCGGGCGGCTGGTGGCTGAGCACCGGGTGGTGGCGGCCGGCAGCGATCCACAGTGGCTGCCCGAGCACCGGGCCGCGGCCGAGGCCATCGCCCTGGGCCGCCACGGCCGCCCGCTTCGCGCCGTGCCGGCGAACGCAGAGGCGGCGGCGCCGAGGCCGGAGCTCTACTTGGGCCAGGGCGACTACGACGTGGAGGTCCCCGATCTCGACCTGTTCGAGCCGATCGGCCCGCACCCAGACACCGACCCACCCGACGAAGGCGCCTTCACGGCCCGCACAGAGGGCGGTTCTGAGGGCTGTGGGTGCTTCGGGGGGCTGCGATGACCAACGCCGCCCTCATCGAGCAGATCAAGGACGACCTCGGCTACCTCAAGCTGCACCGCAGTGCCGAGGTGTTCGCCACCCTGGCCGAGGCCGCCCGCCGGGAGGAGTCGTCGCCACTCGAGTTCCTCGCCGCCCTGGTGGCCGAGGAGGTGACCGCCACCCGCCAGCGCCGCCTCAGCGCCCGGCTGCGCTTCGCCCATTTCCCGGCCCGCCGCACCCTGGAGGACTTCGACTTCAGCTTCCAGCCCTCCATCGACCCCAAGCTGATCGCCGACCTGGGCGGGCTCGGCTTCGTGGAGGCGGGGACGCCGATTTTGCTGCTGGGCAAGCCGGGGTGTGGAAAAAGCCATCTCGCCATCGCCCTGGCCATCCGGGCCGTCGAGGCCGGCTACCGGGGCTATTTCACCACCGCCACCGACATGGTGGCGGCCATGAGCGCCGCCTACATCGACGGAACGTTCGCCCTCAAGCTCCGCACCTACACCGGGCCCTCGGTCCTCGTCATCGACGACGTCGGCATCACGCCGTTCGACCGGGCCCAGGCCAACGCCTTCTTCCAGGTGGTCAACCGTCGCTATGAGAACCGCTCGGCCACCATCGTCACCACCAACAGGGGGCTGCCGGCGTGGGCCGAGCTGTTTGGCGGCGACGCCGTGGTCGCTGCCGCCATCTTGGACCGCCTGCTCGACGGCGCGGCGGTGATCAACATCAAGGGAGGATCGTGGCGCCTCCGTGAGCACCAGGCGCTGACCCAGCCGCTCGCCCAGCTGAACGACGCACCCGAGCGGCCGTCACGCAAGCGTCGCTAACCTTCCCATGGGGCACGTCCTCGAGCGCGACTTTCGATGAGCAGAAAGCGCGAGTTTCGGTGAGCGCCGACA
>DASZDM010000119.1:0-10659 GCA_035942015.1 Acidimicrobiales bacterium
TGGTGGCCAGTTCGGCGGCGCGCCCGTCGAGCATCGTGTAGGCGGCGGTGTCGAGCTCGTCGAGTACCGCCAGCCCGGCGGCGGTGGCAAGCGGATTCCCCGAGAGGGTCCCGGCCTGGTACACCGGCCCGAGCGGCGCCAGGTGCTCCATCAGCTCTCGCCGGCCCCCGAACGCCCCGAGGGGGAGGCCGCCGCCGATCACCTTGCCGAAACACCACAGGTCGGGCTGGACGGCCAGTCGTTGGCTGGCTCCGCCGGGGCCGAGACGGAAGCCGGTGATCACCTCGTCGAACACCAGGAGGGCACCGGAGCGGTCGCAGGCCTGGCGCAGGCCGGCGAGGAACCCTTCGGCCGGGGCGACCACGCCCATGTTGGCCGCCACCGGCTCCACGACCACGGCAGCCACGTCGTCGCCCACCTCGGGCACCCGGTTGTAAGGGGCGACCACGGTGTCGGCCACCGCGCCGGCGGTCACCCCGGCCGAGTCGGCCAGACCCTGATCGGCCACCCCGCTACCGCCCCCGGCCAGCAAGCCGTCACTGTGCCCGTGATAGCACCCGGCGAACTTCATGATGGTGGGCCGACCTGTGGCCCCTCGGGCCAGCCGCACGGTCGACATGGCCGCCTCCGTACCGCTGGAGACCAGGCGCACCATCTCGAGGCCGTCGACACGCCGGCACAGCTCCTCGGCCAGCACCACCTCGCCCTCGGTCGGAGCGCCGTAGGTGGTGCCCCGCCCGGCGGCGTCCCGGACCGCCTCGACCACCCGGGGGTGGGCGTGCCCGAGGATGGACGCCCCGTAGCTCTGGACGTAGTCCAGATAACGGCGTCCTTCGACGTCCCAGACAAAGGCGCCCTCGGCCCGGGCCACCACGTAGGGATCTCCGCCGACCGAACGGAACGCCCGAACCGGTGAGCTCACCCCACCGGGCATGACCCGCAGCGACCGCTCGAACAGCTCCGCGTTGGTGATGGCAGGCCGAGGCGATGCGCTCACAGGAGCTCGGCCATCTCACCGGCGAAGTAGGTGAGGATGACATCGGCCCCCGCCCGCTTGATCGCTCCCAGGTGCTCCAGTGCCACCGCCGGGCCCTCGACCCAACCCCGTTCGGCGGCTGCCTTGACCATGGCGTACTCCCCGGACACGTGATAGGCGGCCACAGGGACGTCGACGGTGGCGGCCACGTCAGCGATGACGTCGAGGTAGGCCAGCGCCGGTTTGACCATGACCATGTCGGCCCCCTCGGCCACGTCGAGGGCGACCTCGGCCAATGCCTCGCGGGCGTTGCGGGGATCCTGCTGGTAGGCCCGGCGGTCGCCACCGCCGGCGATGGTCACGTCCACGGCGTCGCGGAACGGCCCGTAGAGGGCGGACGCGTACTTGGCCGCGTAGGCCAGGATGGACACGTCGTGGTGGCCGGAGGCTTCCAGGGCACCCCGGATGGCCGCCACCTGACCGTCCATCATCCCGCTCGGGGCCACGACATCTGCCCCGGCTTCGGCCTGGGCCAACGCCACCCGGGCGTACCTCACCAGGGTGGCGTCGTTGTCGACTCGGCCGTCCTCAGCCAGCACCCCGCAGTGGCCGTGGTCGGTGTACTCGTCGAGACAGAGGTCGGCCATGAGCACGAGCTCGTCGCCCACCTCCTCCCGCACTTCCCGCAGCGCCATCTGGACGATGCCGTCGCTCGCCCACGCCTGCGTGCCCTCCGCATCCTTGGTGGCAGGGATGCCGAAGAGCATGACGGCGGGCACACCGAGTGCCGCCAGCCTGGCGACCTCCTTGCGGAGCGACTCGGGGGTGTGCTGGACGACGCCGGGCAGCGAGGCAATGGCCTGCGGCTCCTCGATGCCCTGGCGGACGAACAACGGTGCCACCAGGTCGTCCACCGACAGTCGGGTCTCTGCCACCAGCCGGCGCCATGCCGGGGTCCGGCGCAGCCGCCGCATCCTCCGGGCCGGAAAGCTCATCTCCTCAGCCTACGAGCGCACCAGTTCTGATGGCAGGAGCGGCATAGTCTGTGCCGAGCTGAGGGCCCGGCGCAGAACTACTTGTGCCTCGAGTGAGGAACGCGGCAGATCAAATGAATTGGAAATGCCCAAGTAGTTCTGCGTCGGGCCCTGACCAACAGTTCGGGGAGATCCGGCGGCGGAGGAGCACGTGGACGCGTTCGTGGTCAGCTTGGCGGTGGTCTTCGTGGCCGAGATCGGCGACAAGAGCCAGCTCATGGCCCTTTCCTTCGCCACCCGACTCTCCCTTCTTCCCGTCCTGGCCGGGATCATCTGCTCGACCGTGCTGCTCGTCGGCCTCTCCGTCCTTGTCGGCAGTGTCGCTGCCGACGTCGTCCCCGGGCGGGCGGCATTGGCCATCTCGGCTGCACTCTTCGCCTTCTTCAGCCTGTGGACCCTGTTCGCCGGCACCGACGAGGAGGGGGGGGAAGATGGGACGACCCCTCGCGGAGCGAGGCTGCCCTTCTTCGCCGTGTTCGGCGCATTCACGCTTGCCGAGCTGGGCGACAAGACCATGCTCGCCACCGCCGGCCTGGCCGCCAACGCTCCGGCGCTGGCGACCTGGGCCGGGGCGAGCACCGGGATGGTGGGAGCCAACCTCCTGGCCGTGGCCCTCGGCCGGGCCATCGGCACTGCACTGCCGAAACGACTGGTGCGCGTGGGGAGCGCCGTGCTGTTCTTCGTCGTGGGCTTCGTGCTCGCCGTCCAGGCTGTGGCCGACCAGTCGTAGCTGCGCCATCCGAGAATCGGTAGTGTCCCGGCACGAGTGGAGGATGACCCGAAGGTCGACGAACACCAGCAGCGACGACGACAGGTCCTGGAGGGCACCCGCCACCTCGGCGGCACGATCGCCGGACTCGGATGGCTCGCCGCGTTCATCGGCCTCCTGATCACCCTCTACGTCCGGTCTCAGCTGGCGCAGGCGCCTGCGGATCCCGCTGCACACTGGGCAGCCCTGTCCTCACCACTGCTCCTCGCCATCGTCGGCGTGGGTGTCGCCGGCCTGGGTCACCTGCTTCGTGCCGTGCCCGCCATCTGCGGGTTCGCCGACTCCACGTCGGGGCCAGGTCCCGGCAGTGTGAATGAGTTCATACGGACCATGCGCGAGCGCAAGGGATAGGGGTTACACCCGGGCGATGTCGTACTGCTTCAGCTTGGCCTTGTTGGCCGTGGTGGGAGCCTGCAGACGCAGCAGTTCGGCGTAGATGCCATCTCCGTCCGCCAACTCGGCCGGCGAACCGATCTCGGCCACGCCTCCCTGGCGGATGCCCACGATCGTGTCCACGTTTCGGATGGTCGAGAGCCGGTGAGCGATGATGAGCGTCGTCCGGCCGTGCATGAGCCGCTCGAGGGCGGCTTGGACCTCGCGCTCGGCCTTGCTGTCCAGCGAGCTGGTGGCCTCGTCCAAGATGAGGATCGGCGGGTCCTTCATGAGGGCGCGGGCGATGGCGATGCGCTGCTTCTGTCCACCCGAGAGCTTCACTCCCCGCTCGCCGATCTGGGTGTCGTAGCCCTGCGGGAGCCGCTCCACGAAGTCATGGGCATTGGCCGCCCGGGCCACAGCCGTCACCTGCTCCGACGTGAACGTCTGCTGGCCGTAGGTGATGTTCTCCGCCACGGTGCCGAAGAACAGGGCGGGCTCCTGGAACACCACGCCGATGTTGCGGCGAAGCGAGATCTGGGTGACCTCCCTGATATCGGTCCCGTCGACGGTGATCCGGCCTCCCGTCAGCTCGTAGTAGCGGAGCAGCAGGTTGGCGAGGGTCGTCTTGCCCTCGCCGCTCTCCCCCACGAGCGCCAACTTGGTCCCCGGCTCGATGGTGAAGCTGACGTGGCTCAGCACGGGTTGTCCACCCTGGTAGTGGAACGACACGTCGTCGAAGGCGACCCTGCCCTCCCTCACCTGCAGTTCGGCCGCCCCTTGGCTGTCGATGATCGACGGTGCCAAGTCCATCACCGCGAAGAAATCCTTGCTGTCAGCTGCCGCCCGCTGAATCTGGTCGACCACGAACGATGACGCAAACAGCGGCATCTGGGCCTGGAGCGAAAGTTGCAGCATCAGCACGACCGTTCCGATCGACTGCTGCAACGGGCCGAAGGAGCCGTTGAGCGCCTGCCAGATGATGATCGCGTAGATGCCGAAGAAGATGAAGCTCAGGCTGAAGCCCCGCTTCATGTCGTCCTGGTGCCACTGCTTCGACTGCACCTTGGTCTGAGCTTCGATCGACCGGCGGGAGTTGGCAAAGCGTTCGCTCTCGGCTCTTTCGTAAACGAAGGACTTGACCACCCGGATGTTGCCGATGACCTCGACGAAGCGTCCGTTGGCAAGGTCGGTCTCCCGGTTGATGCCCACCTGCTTCTCCTGCCAGCTCCGGCTCGTGCGGGTGGTCAGCCAGATATACAACGGGAACAGCACCGCCAGTAGCAGAGCAACGAAGGGTGAGTATCGAGCCAAGATGATCAGCGTGAAGAGGCTGGTGAGGAAGAAGCCGATGAAGTTGTTGGCCATGGCCTGGACCAGCTCGGAGATCCCGGCAATGCTCCGTTCCAGCTTGCTGGTCAGCCCGCCGGTGACTGAGTTGTCATAGAACTCGAGCGGAAGCTCGAGCAGGTGGTCGTAGTAGCGCTGGCTCAACAGCGTCTGGAGTTTCGCCCCGAGGATGTCACCGATGTGCCCCTGGATGTTTGTGACGAGGGAGACGAGGATGCCCGCCAGGAACAACAGGCCGAGGAGCATCCCGAAGTACGCCGTCTCCACCGCCTGGCCGGAAGCACGTTTGACCACTGCATCGACCAGAAACTTGAGCAGGAAGGGGTTGGCCTGGTTGAGCAGCGCCACGACGACCACGAAGCACCCCGTCGCCAGGTAGAACCGCTTCAGCTCCCAGGTGTATCGAATGATCCTGATGATGTCGCGCACTCGCCCGTCCTCATCCTGTTCGTTGCCCACGGAGTGGTCGGGCGAAGCTCAACTCGTGCCCGTCCGGGTCACGGATGTGGAAGAAGCGCTCGCCCCATGGAGCGTCGACCGGTTCAGTGGCCGGCGTCAAGCCGGCGGCGAGGGCGCGCTCGTGCACGGCGTCGACGTCATCGACATGGAAGATCACCCGCCCCCACAGGACAGGCGGCGACGTCCAGCGGTCGTCGTGCTGGACGTTCAAGTACCCACCCCCCACCCGGAAGCTGGTGAAGGCGGCGTCACCGCCGCCATAGATCACCGTGAGCCCGAGAGCCTCGTAGAAGGACACTGAAGCTGCCATCCGGCTCGTGACCAACGTCACTGCACTGATGGTCTCGACGCTGCCCACGACGCTGTCCATGCGCTAGCCAGCACCGAGGAACCACATCAGCGCCTCGGCCGCGAGATCCCCGGGAACGACATGGCCGCCTTCGAACTCGTGGTAGCTCACCTCGTAGCCGGCCCGTTCCAGTTGGGGCACCAGCCTCCGGCTGGTGGAGTTGATTGGCAGCACCTGATCGTCGGTTCCGTGGGTGATGAAGAACGATGGCCTTCCTCGGGATTCCCCTTGCACCCAGAACCCGGGAGAGAAGGCAATGACCGAACGGAACAGCTCGCCATTCAGCGCGCCGAGGGAGAGCGCGTAGGAAGCGCCGTCGGAAAAGCCGCCGATGGCGATGTCGCCGGCATCCACGGCGTAGTGGCCGAAGACATGCTCGAGGGCCTGATCGAGCAGTGCCACGTCGCGCCCGTAGCCGTCGAGCAGCAGATCCCAGGTCCTCCCGCTGGATTGGGGCGCCAGGAGGATCAACCCCGCCTCGTCCGCAAGTGGCCGAAACAGCGCCAAGCCATCCTCGGCGCTGCCCCCGGCACCGTGCAACATCACGGCCAGTGGCGACGGTCGGTCGGGGCGGTACCCGTTCGGGATCGAGACGAGCGCCCTTCCTCCCTCCACGTCGAGTGGGTGAACACCGGACGGCATCTCCGGTGCCGCCTCCAGCTGGCGAGGACGAGCACTGAGCCACCCCTCCTCCAGGGGTTTTTCCACCTGCCGGGACCCGCCATCAAGACGCCTGCGATTGAAGGCACACGAGAGCAACACGAGAGGCAGCGTGGTGAGGGCGAGGAGGAACTGACGACGTGACGAACCACCACAGCGAGATCCGGTCAGCAGTGTCACACGTGCTCCCGAGGGACGGCAGGGATGTTGACGAGCGCAAGGTACCGGGTAGGCGGTGAACATGGCCAGCGAACACACCACCGCCGACAACATCGTCTACGACCTGATCAGCATCCAGTACCACGCCCTGAAGGGTGCCGAGGTGTACGACCGGTACATCGAGGACGCCCATGAGCACACCGACGTCGTGGACTTCATTCGCCAGGTCAAGGAACAGGACGATCAGCGTGCCCAACAGGCACACGAACTGCTCCGGAACCTCACCAAGAAGCAGGACGACATCGGATAGGTCACGACGCGCATCCCGTCCCAACGAATTCGGAGTCGAGAGGGACGATCACGCACCCGCACCGACCACGACCATGACCGCCGATTGGCAGACGGCTCCCCAGCGCCGCTCGCCCATGTGGTTGAGCCGGGCGGTACACCGCATCGAGAGGTCGCCGTCGCTCGACGCACCGGTTCGCGCGATGGCCAGCCTGGCCGACCGGGTGCTCCGGTCGCCACAGGTCTACGCCGCCCTGCGGGGCGAGCAGCTGGGCCACGCCCTGCACCCCCTTCTCACCGATTTTCCCCTGGGATCGTGGACGAGCGCCAGCCTCGTCGACCTGTTCGGTGGTCAGCGCGCGCGGTCGGCGGCAACCGGCCTGGTGGGCTTCGGTGTCGCCATGACATTACCCACGGCGCTGGCTGGTCTGGCCGAATGGAGGTCGGCGGGGCACGTGTCGAGACGCGTCGGCGTCGTCCATGCCGCCGTCAACACCACCACCCTGGCGCTCTACACGGCATCGCTACTCGCCCGCCTGCGAGGGAACCACTCTCGCGGCGTGGTACTGGCCTTGGCCGGCGGAGGAGCGGGATGGGCCGGCGGCTACCTCGGTGGTCACCTGTCACTCGTGCGCAAGATCGGCACGGCCGATCCCTCGTTCGGCCCCGTGGACGGTCTTCGCTAGGAGCGCGCTCCGGAATACCGGCTGGTGGCGACGTACCTGACATCCGGGAGCGGTGAGCAGGCACGATGCATCGCAGGTCAGGCGCCGGGAGCACCGTGACTTCCCGACCTGTCCCCGCTCTTGCCCCTGATCTTGCTGAACAGCTCCTTGGCCTTCGCCCGGTTCTGCGGTTTGCGGACCTCGTTCCACACCTTCTTGGCGATGCCGGCCTTCATGGCTGTGCGCATAAGCCCCATTGGCGACCTCCTTGTGTCTCGGGCCTCACCCTTACCCGGTCTGCGACGAGTTCGTGCGAAACGCTTCGGGAGATGTCGAACTGCTTGCCTCCAGCTCGACGAGAGCAGATTCGGATGGCGACCACGACACCGCGTAACCCACCTCCGCCAGTCACGAGGAGATGCCACCATGGGTGGATGCGCGGGAGTCAACGAATCCGACGTGGGGTCGGCGCCGGGGTCGCCGTTGTCGTCGTGGCCCTCGTATTCGGCATGGTGTTCGTATTGCAGCGACGCCATCGTGACCAAGCCCGCGACGACGCCGCCCACGCCGCCGCGGAGGCGTTTGCCGTTGCGTGGCAGGACGGTGACCTGGGAGAGGCGCCATTGGTCGACCCGACGACTGCGGTGGCGCGCTACGAGGAGACGGTCGCCGGCCTCGGCGGTGTCAACCCGGAGCGAGTCCACGTCACCACGCTGGTGCGCAGCGGGGACGAGGCGCTTGCCACGTTGGACGTGGCCTGGCCCTTCGGGAACGGCTGGGCCTACAGCTCCACGCTGACACTTGTGGGCAACCTCGATGATCCGGGCGGCGGCACCTGGAGCGCCGTGGTGGACCCATCGGTCGTGCACCCTCAGCTGGCCAAGGACGACCGACTGGCCGCCGAGCGCACAGAAGGCGATCGGGGTGAGATCCTCGGGCGTGACGGGACCCCCCTGGTCACCGAGCGGCCCGTCGTCGAGGTCGGGGTGCAGCCGTCTCGCGCCGGTGACATCGACGCCTTGATGGGGAAACTGGCCGACATCCTTGCCATCGACGTCAACGCCGTCGGCGATCGAGTGCGGGCCGCACCGCCTGACGCGTTCGTGCCGGTGATCACGCTCCGCCGCTCCCACTACGACGAGATCCGTGATGAGATCCGGCCGCTTCCGGGAACATCATTTCGCGAGAGCACCCTGCCACTCGCGCCGACACGAGAGTTCGCCCGGGCCCTGCTCGGCTCCGTCGGGTCGGTCACCGCGGAGATGGTGGAGGCGTCCGACGGCCGGCTGGTCGCCGGCGACACCGTCGGGTTGTCCGGGCTGCAGGAAGAGTACGACGAGCACCTCGGGGGCACCCGGGGCGTCCGGGTCACCCGGGTGCCTGTGGAGGGCGAGCCTGAGGATTTGTGGGTAGTGGCGCCGACCGACGGCGCCGACCTCGCCCTGACCCTCGATGCCGCAATCCAACAGGCGGCCGATGACGCCCTCGCCGGCTCGACCGCCGGTAACGGCAATGCCGCGCTGGTTGCCATGGACCCCTCGACGGGCGACATCGTGGCTGTGGCCAACACGCCGGCGACAGGTGAGAACCGGGCCCTGAACGGTCGCTACCCGCCCGGCTCGACCTTCAAGGCTGTGAGCACCCTGGCGTTCCTGGATCGTGGCCTCACGCCGGCCGAGACGGTGCCGTGCCCGGCCACGGCCACGGTGGCCGGCCGAAGCTTCCGCAACGTGGACGGGTTCGCCCTCGGTCCCGTCCCCTTCTCCGAGGACTTCGCCCAGTCGTGCAACACCGCGTTCGTGGGCCTGTCGTCCCGCCTGGTACCGGGCGACCTGACGAAGGCGGGTGTGTCGGTGGGCCTCGGCGGTGATTGGTCGATCGGTGCGGCCACGTTCAACGGTGAGGTTCCCGTCGAGAAGTCCCCCGTCGAGCTCGCCGCCGCCACCATCGGGCAGGGTCGGGTAGTGGCCAGCCCCCTCGCCATGGCGCAGGTGGCGGCCACCATCGCTGTCGGCGGATGGAAAGTCCCAAGACTGGTGATGGAGCCGGCGCCTGCAGCGGCGGGTGGGGCGACCCCCGAGCCGGACACCGAGGGGCTGAGGACGGTCGGCGAGCTGATGCGGCTGGTGGCGACAGAGGGCAGTGCCAGCACCATGGCTGACGTCCCCGGCGAGCCGGTGCACGCCAAGACAGGCACCGCTGAGTACGGAACCGAGGTCCCGCCTCGTACCCATGCCTGGGTCATCGGATTCCAAGGCAACATTGCCTTTGCCGTGTTGATCGAGGACGGAACTTCCGGTTCAGGTGCCGCCGTGCCGGTCGCCGAGGCCTTCCTGCGCGGCCTCCCCTGATACGACAAGGCGATCATCACCGGCCTATGCCGTGTCGCTATTGCCCCCTGGGCACAGCCACACCACGCCGAGCGGCGGCAACGTCAGCTCTGCTGAATGGTCGAAGCCGTGCACGCCGACGTCGCTGGCCACAATTGTGCCGTCCATGGTGGTCGTACCTGCGCCCCCGAACCGCTCGGCATCGGTGTTGAGCAGCTCCCTCCAAGGGCCGCCACTCGGCAGTCCGATGCGATAGGCGGACCGGGAGACCGGAGAGAGGTTGGCGATGCAAACGACAACGCGTGTTCCATCCGCCGAGAGGCGCAGGAAGGACAGCACGTTCGACTCGACGTCGGCGGCATCCAACCACCGGAAGCCGTCGGACGTGAAGTCGCGCTCCCACAGCGCGGGCTCTGAGCGGTAACAGCGGTTGAGCTCGCGGACAAGCGTCTGCATGCCGGAATGCTCGGGGTACTGGAGGAGATGCCAGTCGACGCTCGAGTCGTAATCCCATTCCTCCGACTGCGCGATCTCACCGCCCATGAAGAGCATCTGTTTGCCGGGATGCGCCCACATCCACCCCAGCAGCGCTCGCACGTTGGCCGCCTTCTGCCATCGGTCGCCCGGCATCTTGGCCAGCAAGGAGTGCTTCCCGTGGACGACCTCGTCGTGGGACAAGGGCAGTACGAAGTTCTCCGTGAACGCGTAGAGCAGGCCAAATGTCAGCTCGTCGTGGTGATAGCGGCGATGGACCGGGTCTTGGGAGAAGTACTCCAGGGTGTCGTGCATCCAGCCCATGTTCCACTTGTACCCGAAGCCGAGGCCGCCGACGTCGGTCGGCCGGGACACCGCCGGCCACGACGTCGACTCCTCGGCGATCATCATCACTCCGGGATGGGCTTCATGGACCACTTCGTTGAGCTCGCGCAGCATGGCCACCGCCTCGAGGTTCTCGCGGCCGCCCGACGGGTTGGGGATCCACTCGCCCTCCTTGCGGGCGTAGTCGAGATAGAGCATGGCCGCCACACCATCCACCCGCAGACCGTCGAGATGGAACTCCTCCAGCCAGTAGCTGGCGTTGGCGACGAGGAAGTTGGCGACCTCCCGGCGCCCGTAGTTGAACACCAGCGTGCCCCACTCCTCGTGTGCTCCGATGCGGGGGTCCTCGTGCTCGTAGAGGGCGGTACCGTCGAAGCGGGCCAGGGCCCAATCATCCCTGGGAAAGTGCCCCGGCACCCAGTCCAAGAT
>DASZDM010000120.1:0-2863 GCA_035942015.1 Acidimicrobiales bacterium
GTACAACGTCGGCGGCGGCCACGGGTGGCGATAATCGCCCGCCGTCTCGCGAGAGCTTGGCAGCCCTCGAGGTAATCGCGCGCGGCCTGCACGGCGGTTGGCCAACTTCTCAGGCGACACCTCGCCTGCCAGGCCAGTCACGGTCGACCCTCTTCCCAGCCAGTGCCCCGGTGCCTCTCCCTTACGTGATCGCTTCGTGGTTCGATACGGAGTGCTGTTGCTACGGCGTAGTCACAGGAGAAGGAGCTCCGTCGGGGTCAGAAGGTGCAGAGCGCAAGCCACGTCGATGATGGCTTCGGGGAGACGCTCCTGATTGAGCGACATGGTGTACCGATTCGGCTTCTTCGTGCCGCTGTCTACGAACGACGGCGGGGTTGGCAACGGCCCACGGCGGATTGGGGTGCGGTCAGGCACAGCAGGAGGTGGGGAGGTCGTTGCGGAACAGCTGGGCAACGAGGCGCAGACTCTCGGCCATGGTCAGATAAGGGGCCCAGGTCTCGGCCATGTCGTCGACGGTCATGCCAGACTTGATCGCGTAGGTGGCGGCGAGCATGACGTCACCGGCGCCCTCAGCGGCGGCGTGAACGCCGAGGACCTCGCCGCTGGATGCGTCGGCGACCAGCTTGACCGCGCCGCGGGTATCCCGGTTCGCCAACGCCCGGGGCACGTCGGCCAGGTCCAAGACCCGGCATTCGCAGTCGTATCCGCTGGCCAGCGCCGCCGCCTCGGTGAGGCCGGCGGATGCCAGCTGCGGCCTGGTGAACACCACCGCGGGCATCCCCGCGTAATCGACCTCGATCGGTGCAGTGTCGTCGTTCGCGAGGGCGTTGGTGGCCGCCGCCCGGCCGGTGGCGGCAGCGACGTAGACGTACTGGGGGACGCCGGTGACGTCCCCCGCGGCGTACACCCGCGGGTTCGACGTGCGCTGGTGCTCGTCGACGACGACGAAGCCGGCCCCGTCGGTCTTGACCCCGGCAGCATGCAGGTCGAGGCCGTCCGTGCGGGCTCGTCGGCCGGTGGCGACCAGCAGCTGCTGGGCGGTGACGCGTCTCCCGGACGCAGTGACGACGGCCAGGCCTCGGGGGGCCGACTCGACGGCCGCGGCCCGCTCCTCGATCACGGTGATGCCGTCGTCATCGAACACCCGGCGCAGCACTGCAGCCATCTCCGGCTCGGCCTGAGGCGCAAGCCGGCCCACCAACGTCGCCTGTGTGCCGAGGTGCGCGAACAGCTGCGCCTGCTCCAAGCCCACGTAGCCGGCACCGATCACCACCAACGACTCGGGCAGCACCTCCAGCTCCATCGCCGTGGTCGAGGTCAGGTACTCCACCTCGTCCAACCCCGGAAGGGCCGGCCGATTCGCTTCGGCGCCGGTGGCCACGACATAGGCCCGAGCCCGAAGCGGCGTCCCGTCGACCTCCAAAGTGGCATGGTCGGCGAACCGCGCCTGGCCGGGACGGATCTCGAACCCGTAGGCACCGGCCACCTCCTCGTACTTCGCGTGGCGTAGCCGGCCCACCAGCTCATCCTTCTGGCCGACCAGCGAAGCAAGGTCGACGGCGCCAGCGCTGGTGGCCGCACCGGGGAAAGGACTGTGCAGCGCTGCGTGTCGGGCGCCAGCCGCGGCGAGGAGGGTCTTGGAGGGGACGCAGCCCACGTTCACGCAAGTGCCGCCCACTGCCGCCCGCTCGATGAGCACCACGGTCGCACCCGCCTTCCGCGCCGCGATACCTGCCGCCATCGCCGCCCCGCCCGAGCCGACCACCCCCAAGTCGACGTCGTATTCGTCGTCCACCACCACCTCCATGCTCGACTTTGGCCAGGATGGACCTTCACCTGCGGGGGAAGGTCAAGCCCACGCTCAGGAGGCGACGTGAAGATCGGTGAGATGGCAGCCATGGCGGGGATGACGACCAAGGCGCTGCGGTTCTACGAGGAGCGCGGTCTGCTCCCGGCACCGACGCGCAGTCCGAACGGCTACCGCGACTACCCGCCGGAGGTGCTGAACCGACTCGACTTCATACGACGCGGCCGCAACGCCGGGCTCACCCTCGCCCAGATCGGCGAAATTCTCGACGTCCGCGACGCCGGCCAGGCTCCCTGTCACCACGTCGAAGAGCTCCTCGCCGACCAACTCGCCGAGCTCGACCGACAGATCGCCGACCTCCGAGAGCTGCGGACGAACGTCGCCGCTTTGCACGAAGGTGCCGCAGCCGCCGACCCCAACGCTTGCGACGCCGGCGATATCTGTCGCTACCTGTAGAAGAAACAAGCGGATCTTCGCCAGCTGGGCCGAGGAGTGGTCGGCGAGCATCGTCGACCTGCGTTCCTCCACCCTCGGAGGACAACAGTGCTGGTCACCGCAGTGGGGCTAGCAAGAATCGAACTTGCGACCTCATCCTTATCAGGGATGCGCTCTAACCGACTGAGCTATAGCCCCGGACCGTTCCTGAGGCTACCCGATGCGGCACGGATGGCTCGCTGAGACGGCGAACCAGGCCGCAACGCTCGATCTGATGGTCGGACGGCATGAAATTGAGCCGCTTGGACCGTCAGGTCGGCGGAACGGGTGCAGCCGGGACTCACTTCCGGCTGAGCTCGGGGTCCTCGGTCAGCACGACCTTGATGCCGCCGACGACGTCGGCGATGAGGTTGTAGAGCACGGCCATCAGGTAGTTGGCCAGCGAACCGGTGATGACCAGGATCAGGCTGATCAGCGCCGACGCCAGCAGGAGCGGCGTGGGACGCAGGCGGAAGTCGGTGAAGCCGATCTCGTCCATGAAACCCTCGATGTTCCCCACCAGGCCGATGACGTTGGCGCCGATCCACAGGAGGACGCCGGCGACGAAGAGGGCCAGGCTGA
>DASZDM010000121.1:0-4992 GCA_035942015.1 Acidimicrobiales bacterium
CCGCGATGGCAGCCTCACGCTGATCGGTCACACCGGGCGTGTGGAGCTCCCTTGCGACTACGTCCAGCAGCACGTCGAGCTGGCCTACGCCTCCACCAGCCACGCCAGCCAAGGGCGAACCGTGGACCGATCGTTCCTCTACCTCGACGGCGGGACGAACGCCGCCGGGATTTACGTCCCGATGACTCGCGGCCGGACGTCGAACGACGTCTTCGTCGTCTGCCAGGGCGAAGAGACGCCGGCCGACGTGGTGACGGAGTCGCTCGCCCGGAGCTGGATCGACCGCCCCGCCGTCGCCCGGCGAGCGGAGCTCGCCGAGGCTAAGAGGCAGGGCGGAGAGGACGTGGCTAGCGAGGCTGACCGACGCCCGCTTGGACCAAGGACGCTCCGTCAGTTGCTGGAGCGGGCGCACGAGATCGACCGTCACCGGAGGGCAGCCGAGTACGAGGTCAAGTTCTGCCAGCGCGAGCTGCAGTCGCTGGATCATCGCCGCCAGACCCTCGACCTGTCGTGCCGTGACTTCGAGGCACGTTCGGCACGCGCTCAGGAGGTCCTCGCTCAACACGACCGCCCGCTCCACCGGCGGTCGCACCGCCACGAGCTCGAGGTAGCGCGCAGAGAGTCGCAGTGGCTGCCGAGGGCACTGGCGGAGGCCCGGTCTGAGCTACGGGAGCTGGACGCTAAGGAAGCGACCCTGAAGGACCGCTTCTCCCGGGCGAATCTGGACATGCGAGCACGGCCGGACCTGGTGGGGGAGAGCCACACCATCGCCCGCCGGCTCGATGAGGACCGGCGTGTCAGAGGGACGAACGGACTGACCGAACCGCCCGCGTACGTGGTCGACCGCCTGGGCCCACGGCCATCCGCCGGTCCGACGGCAGCGCTCTGGGAGGACGCAGCCGCCCAGCTCATGCAACATCACACTGCGTTCGACCTCGAAGACGGCGCCGTGCTCGGCCGGCAGCCACGGCCGATGGACAATGACGCCTACTCAACGAGCCATCGGGCGGTCGCCGCGGCGATCAGCCGCCTCGATCGAGCGCTCGGACGGGAGCTGGAGATTGAGCCGCCCGAGCGCAGTCTCGGCCTGTCACTTTGAGGAGGTCGCCAAAAGCAGGTGTCGTTGGCGCGAAGCCCAGGCCGAGGCTGGGCATGAACCTGAGGAGGTCATCGATCCGAGAGAAGCACGGCCCTCCAGACCGGTCTGCAGAGGTGGCCGTACGGGCCCACGGTGCCGATCTCCCAGATAGGTGCTCTTGGCGACCTACGAGCGGCACAGTCCCGGCGTCCGCACGGTTGGTCCCGAGCGGCTTCGCTTCGGCGCGGACTGCGGCATCCTGGTGGAGTCGAGAAGCGCCCAGTGTCAAACCGATCGACTACCGCCAGAATCCGCCGCTGCTTCTCGCCGGGCCAAGGCCGTGGCGATGACGCCGCTTCCGGGAAGGGCCTCACGCACGCCCGCATGGAAGCCGTTGCGAAGGTAGAAGGGGTGGTTCCTGGCGTTGGTCGACTCCAGGCAGAAGAGACTCTTCTCTGTGGCCCTTGTCCGTAGTGCAGCCAAAAGCCGAGCACCATGCCCGTGGCCCTGGTGGTGTGGGTGCGTCGCAACGGCGTGCAGGTAGACGTGTTCGTCCTGCGGCCGCAGCCGGGGAAAGACAGCCAGCGCTGCTTTGACTTCTCCCAGGCGCTCGGGCGGGATCAGCATCCTCCGGGAAACGCCCGTAACCGAGTCGTGTTTCGGCGGGCCAGGCATGAATCGCCGCTGCTCCAGGCGCCCGGGAGCGACACCGTTGGGGTATGGCTCCGCCGGGCGAGCCTCCGCTGTCGCTCGCCAGCGTGATGGGACCACCGTTTCGCCAATGGCATGGGACCACGTCGGGGGTCTTCAGCGTTGGCGGGGTGATGATGCCGGGCGGCACTGCGGTGGTCAAGGACGGCGTCGCCGCCGTGGGGGTTCGGGGTCGTCGTCGGGGGTGAGGCCGGGCTTCTGGCGACGCCGGTAGGACTCGCCTTCGAGGACGACTTCGTGGGCGGCGGACTGGAGTCGGTCGATGGCGGACTGGGCGAGAAGGGGGTCGGCCATGAGGGCCAGCCACTCGATCGGGTCCCGGTTGCTCGTCATGATGGTGGCCGCCGAGCGGTGTCTTTCGACGATGAGCTCGTAGACCTCGGCGGTGTCGATCGCGTCGAGGGGGCTGAGTGCGAAGTCATCCAGGATGAGCAGGTCGACGCGGAGGAGCTTGCGGACTTCGGCGTCGTGGCTGTTGTCGAGCCGGCTGGCCTTGAGCCGGCGCAGCATGGTGTCGGTGCGTTCGAAGTGGACGCGGTAGCGGCGCCGCACGGCGGCGTGTCCGAGGGCGGTGGCGAGGAAGGTCTGCCGACGCCGACGGGTCCCATGATCACGACGTTGTGGGCGTTGTCGATGAAGCGCAGCGACCCGAGCTCGGCCCAGGTGGCCTGGTCGTAGGTGACCGCGGTGGACGGATCCCAGCGCTCCATGGTCATCGACGGATCGAGCCCGGCGGTCCGGGCCCGCAGCGTGGCCGAGCTGGTGTCGCGCCGGGTGACCTCATCGGCGAGGATCAGCTCGAGGAACTCGCCGTGGGCGAGCCCGTTCGTCTTTGCCAGGGCGAGGCGCTCGGGGAGGGTGTCGAGGAGCTTGCCCAGCTTCACCCGGCGTAGCAGGGCCCGCAGCTCAGGGCTGACGGTGGGTGCGGGGGCGGTCATCGACCTTCTCCTTCGGTGCCGGTCGCCGGACGCTCGACGGCGAACTCGCCAGGGTCGCGAGCGAAGCGGGCGGCCACGACGGTGCCCGTCGGGGGCGCTGGCATCTCGGCCGCTTCGGTGGCCCGCTCCAGCATCCGACCGATGAGCCCGACGTTGACCGCTTCGTGCTCGAGGGCGCTAGCGCACGCAACCTCGACCCGTTCGGCGCCCCACTTCTTCACGAGGCCGAGCAGGGCGTAGACCTGGCGCATCTTGGTCCAGGGCAGCGGGTGCTCGAGCAGCGCGGCGGTGAAGGTCCCGATGGCCGGGCCGTGCCCGGCGGCCATCCGGTGCAGCTTGTCGAGGTCCCGCATGGCGTAGGCGGTCCGCTCCGATGGGAGGTTCTCGGGGGCGGTGACTCGACCGCCGGGGGCCTGGCGGGGGTGGACTTTCACGAGCTGGCCTCGGGCGTAGATCCGCACCAGCGCCCGGTCGGCGCGCACGTCCACACGGGTGCCGATGAGGTTGCCGGGGATCGAGTAGAGGGCCTTGGCCACCTCGATGTGGTGGTCCCGGTGGACCTTGGCGGTGGCGTAGATCGGCAGGTCGTAGGGGCGCGTGGGTGCCGGCGACAGCGCTGGGGCCTCCTCGACGCGGAACACCTCGGCCGGGCGGGCCTGGATCGTGCCATGGACCCGCATCCCGGCCCGGACCCGGCACCAGTCTTCGGCCCGTCGCTGGGCGTCGGCGAGATCGAGGAACGTCTCACCGGCGAAGAACGACTGCCGCACGAACGGCACGACCCGCTCGACGCGAGGCTTGTCCTGCGGGGACCGCACCCGCGCCGGGTCGACCACGAAGCCGCGAGCCTGCGCGTACTCGACGAACGCCTGGTTGAGCCGCGGCTCCAACGGGTTCGCCTGGTCGACGATGGTCTTCATGTTGTCGGGGATCACGGTCTTGAACACCCCGCCGTAGAACACCCACGCCGCCTCGAACCCCTCGATCACGTCGTCGAGGGTCTGGCGGTGGGTGAGCCACACGAAGCTGTAGCGAGAAACGACCGGCGTGAAGATCAACGCCTGGCAGTCCCGCATCCGGCCCGTGTCAGGGTCGGCGAGGCGGCCCATCTTCCCGAAGTCGACCTGCAGCTCGTCGCCCGGGTCGCCGTCGTCGACGCGCACCGTGGTGCCCCGCCGGCCCCGGCCCACATCACACACCTCATCCGCGTAACGGTGCAGCGTCCGCTCAGGCACCGTCACCCCCTCGCGGGTGAGCAGGTCGTGGACCTTGACGACGGTCAGGCCGTCCTTCTTGAGCCACGCCTCGATGCGGTCGTGGCGGGCGACCAACATTCGCCACGCCTCACCGTGGCCATCGGAACGATGCGGACGGACCGCCTCGACCACCGACCCCATGAACTCGTCGGACAGCTGATCCTCGCCGCCGTCACGGACCAGACCGAGCCCCTCAGCGGCGGTCACGTAGCGGCGGACCGTCTTGCGGTCCACCCCCGCCAACCGCTCCACCGACCGGAACCCCTGACCCCGCAGCCACAGCCGCAGCACCTCTCGCACCTCGAACACTCGAACCTCCCGGAACGCCATCGCCGCCCTTCCTGGACCGCTGGTCAGAAGGCGACGAGTCCACCGGCAGCGGTGCCGCTACCGGTGGACCCCCGGTGGTCCCATCACTGGCGAAAGGGTGGTCCCATGCCACTGGCGGAACTCACCTCACAGTGGTCCCATGCCACTGGCGGGCGACACTCAGCGTGGCTAGTGCTAGTTGCAGTCGCCCGGACCTCGGCAGCGCCTGGATGAGGCGCGATCCTGGACGGCATGGCCGAGGCACCGGTTCGCGAGCTCCCCGTAGGCAGGCTGATTTCGATCGACGAACGGGGGATCGCGCTTCGAGTCACGTGCGACTGCAGCATGGCTTTGTCAATGTCAGTGTCTGGAGAGACAACGCTGCAGGAAACGTTCCATCTGACACATGAAGAGGCTGCACGCCTGGTCAGCTTCTTGGTAGAAGGCCTCGCTGGCGTCGCTTCCGCGGCCAGCGGACCCGCCCCATCGCTCCGCCTGCTCCCTAAACCGGCCCCACGCTTCATCGCGTAGAGCCCGATAGCTCATCCTGTACTTGGCGTACGACGGACTGCTTCAGGGATCAAAGGCAGGAGAACAACCGTGATCCCCAATCCGAACCAAAACAGGCTTGAGTTTCCTTCGTCGATACCTCGAAATAGACCACCGAGAGCAAGAGTACCAACAATAAACGGAATTCGAA
>DASZDM010000122.1:0-6015 GCA_035942015.1 Acidimicrobiales bacterium
GCTCAAGGGCGTGGCCTTCTTCGCGCTCACTCTGCCACTGCACCTGCTAATCGTCGGTTGGTCCCTGACGATCTCGATGTACATCCATGTCTTCTTCCTGACCGCGTGCGCGATCGGAGCCGCGAACGGGTGGATCAACGCACGCCTCGAGCCCATCCCACGCCGGCACGGCACGTAGCAGATCCGCGCAAAGTCGGCCGCGCCCCGCTCGAGGCCAGGGCGAACGGCACTTCGGGTCGGCATCGGCTCAAGTCGCCAGCGTCCTCGTCCACTCGATTACCCGTTCGTCCATTCCCCACTGAGGCCCCGGACCGATCGCTGCCAGCCCACATGCGCCTCCTCGTCCGGGAACGAAGGCGGCAACGCCCTGGAAGCTGCCGGTTCCGCCGTTGTGCCACACCACCGGCCCCGAGAAGTGCCAAGCCAAACCCACGCTCTTTCCGCCGTCAGTGGCGTGGACCTGATGGCAGAGACCAACTGCCCGTTCCAGCGGAGTCGATTCGGGGACAGCGTTCGCGGCAACCCAGCGAGCGAGATCAGTGATCGTGCAGTCCACACCGCCTGCGCCGGGGAGCGGCTGGTGCCACCGACGACCGCCGAGTAGCAGCGACCCGTGTCCTCGGAGTAGCCGCGAACGCTCACAGGGCTGGCACCTCCCCGCTTCCATTCCTCCAGGACGCAGGACTACCTCTGTGAGCAAGTCTCGAAAGGCCTGCCCGGCGGCCCTTGCGAGACAATGGCCGAGGAGGTCGAAGCCGAGGTTCGAGTACCGGATAGAACCTCGTGTCTTGAGGGCGACCGATCGCAACCCCTTGTAGAGCCGGTCTTCGCCGTAGAAGCGGTAAGGATCTCTTGGCCAAAATGGAAGCCTCATCGCGTTGTCGGCGACACGAGGAAGACCGCTCGTATGTGTCGCCAGCTCACGTAGCGAGACATCCGAAGCCGTACCAGCCTCGGACCCGAGAACCTGCCCCACTGTCGTTTCAAGGGTCACGTCTCCCGACAACGTCAGAGCGGCCAAGAGCGTCGCTGTCAGCGGCTTCGTGAGTGACCCCGCCTCGAACATCCCGGTAGTGGCTTTGGCGTCACCCGCCAGACTCATCGTCGTGCCGTCGAGCGTGGCGACGGCCACAGGCCTCCTTGGAGGTCGGAGCTCAAGGAGCAGGCGCTCTGCAACCTCCCCTTGATGCACCGCATCGGTCTATCACCTGCCCGATTGTCGCCTCGTGGCGGTCGAGGCCAGCGCGACTGGATGATCGGTGCACCGGCATCCTCGACCGGCGGTGGTACGCCCTCACCGCGGCGACGCCAAGGATCGGCACTTCGGCGGCGCTCGCTCGGAGCGGGTGGGTGAACCGCCGGCGGTCCCGCTGTGCCCCGCCACTCCAGGTCGAGGACGACCTCACCGCTGAGTGACGCCCCTCGCTCGTCGCCCGTCGGAACTGTTATCGCGCCTGATCGAAACCGGCGCCATACTTCGAGCGTGCCGCGAACCATCACCCACACGGTTGCGTATCAATGCGACGGCGTTCCATACGACCTGTTCAAAATCATCTTCGGTGGCGACGGCTCTTACTTCGTCACGGCTCCATATCACCCGCACGACAAAGCAACGGTCGCGGTCCTGACAGTGAACTACGCCGAGGACGAAATCGCGGCCGCACTTGGGGACGCGGTGGAGCTCGCCGTGCTCGATGATGATGATCGCCGGCTCAAGCTGTCCCACCACCCTGACGGGTTCTTGCAGTTCTCCGGCGAGGGCGTGAGATCTGGACGCGATCCCGACGGATCACCGAAGGGCATCGGCCTGGTCTCGTGGCCGCTAGTCCGACCTGCGCTCGGGCCGTCATTCGTCCTCTCCTTTTCGGATCCGAGCCGTTCTGGTCGCCCTAGCGAGGGCGGTCGATCAACGTTGGTACTGCCTCACGACGACATCGAGCACATGAGTGTCGGGCAAACCGGCCTACACATCGTCGGCTACTACTTCCCCGCCAGCTGGCGGGAGTTCGTGTTTCGGGGACACGACGGTGGCTGGTGGATTCACCTCATCCACCCCCGTGCGCAGGCCGTGAAACCCCTTCGAGTAGTGCTGGCGTCAAAGACGAGCGACTTCCCGGGACTGATTGGGCTGGAGGCGAGGCCGCACGAGCTTGAGGAGCCCGATGGCGAGGCGAGCTTCATACTGGCATCGTCTACGGGGCGGGCGCACCGAAACGAAGCGGGAGAGCTACTGGGCGACCAGCTTGTCTGCATGTACCCGCAGCTCTCGCTGGACACGGCACACCTGCCGTCATTGAACTACGCGCTTGCTGACCCGCCCTACGTCGACCCGGCTGAAGCTGAACGCAGCCGGGACGCAATGGCGGACGAGTCCGAGTCAGAACAATAGCGATCTACCCGCCGTTTCCGAACGCCCACGCCTGCCGCTACACCCCGCACAGACTGCCGCTCGCGATGCCGCGCCGCCAGCGCGAACCGTTGATCGGTGTCGCCGAGGGTGCCAGACACCGGCGGGCGCTCGTCCAGCAACCTGGCACGACCGAGCGGCACGTCGGGGGTTGTGACGACACGCCGTAACAGATCCTGCGCCGGTCGACAGACTGGTGTCATGCGGTGGGCAACGGACGAAGGGAAGCCCACGTCGGCGGCTGTGGCCGTTGTAGGAGCCGGAGCCGTTCTGATGGAGATTTTCATCCTCGCCGGCCTCGCTGCCCTCGGGGAGTTGTCGCTACAAAAGCTCGGCGCTGGGATGGTGATCGTGGCGGTGCTCACCGCCATGAGCGCCCACGGGGTGCGCTCGCAGGTAAAGAACCATTCCAGGTACGACACGTACATCACCCGTAACCGCAGGCTCCTTCGAGTGACGATAGCGCTGATGCGTAGGTTTGCCGCCATCACCGCTGTCCTCGGAGCCGCCACGGCTCTCTTGGGGATAGCCGCCTAACATCGCGGCTTGATGCCGGCTCCCGTGGCCTCACGTCACGCCTATCTGGATGATCGGTCCGTCTGCCAGTTGTCGTCAAGCGCCGCATGATTGCGAGGCCGACCACCAACGAGCGGCACGTAGGAGCGGCAGCCGATCGACAACTCCGGACTGATCACTAGCGACTCGTCCTGCCGCCACTTTTCTCAGGCGAACCCGAGAGGGCGGACCGACCTCAGGTCGCTTCGTACAGTGCGAGAAGGTGCCGAAGTGTGGCAGCCGTTCGAGCCTCGGCATGGTCGGCGACCCACCTCCGCAGCAGGACGAGCAGCGGAGCGGGAAGTGCGGCGGGCACGTCGACATAGACACCCCACAACTCCCGCAGACGCGCACCAACGTCGTTGAGGTCGGCGCCGGGCGCAACGCGGCACTTGATCAGGACGGTGTCAGTGCTCGCGTCGTGGACACCGGCGATCGGCAGCCGCATCGAGGCGGCGAGCTCCGGTGGGAGGTCGTACCAGGAGCTGCTCTCCACTCTCGACTGGAGGGAACGGAGGATCGACTCGCGTTCGACACCGGGCGGAAGGTTCGTGATGCGCAGCACCTCCTTGCCGCGCTCCACGCCGGGCACGACGCTGGCGCTGAGACGGAGCACCGCTGGTCGCCCGGCGAGGAGTGCCTCCACATCGCCGGAGACGTCGCAGCCCGTAGGGAAGGCAGGCGGTCCGCAGATGCCGACGAGAGCCTCGTCCTCGATGGCCCGGTCATCCAGTAGGGCGATCAGCGCCCGCAACAGCGTTTTCGGGGCGAACGGCGGTCGCTGGCCGCCGGCGTAGACGCTGCCGTTCACGATCCCGATGGGCACGGCCAAGGCGTCGTCCCGCTCGGCCGCCACGGCGAGGGCGCCGATCGGCGTCAGGCGCAACTCGGTGTAGCGCGGCTCCGCAGGAGGGTGACCAAGTCCGCCGAGGTTGCCGCGGTCGTCGAGCAGGCGGAGCCAGACCGTTGAGCGGTGGGCAAGGTCGCAGGCGACCTGGTAGCCGTAGCGGGGAGCCACGGCGAACCGGCGCTCGATCTCAGCGAGCAGGACTGACGATCTCACCCGGGGGTGTTGGGGACCGGCGCCGAGCTCATCGAGGGTGAGCAGCAGCGCCTCTTCTACCGGCCCGAGGCCCGTGCGCTTGGACATCAGGCTCGGACCTCGACAGGAACGGCCACGCCGGCCACGTCCAGGCTGACCGCGGCAGGCAAGGAACCGGGCGAGACGACGGCGACGACGTCGAGCGGGCCGAGCGAGGTGACGACGGACCACGACTGCCGGTAAAGGAGATTGCTCGGCAGGGCGACCCCGAGGCGGCCGAGCATCGAAGCAGCCGCACCCAGACTTCGCGAGCAGCCGTCGAGCACGACATCGAGATCGTAGGGCCAGTGCTCGTCGCCGTGCAGGAACCGAGCCGTACCGCCCACAACGACAAGCCGTGCCCCCGAGCTGAAGAGCACGGCCGCCAGCAGCGCAGCCGGCGATCGCTCGCCTCGCCTACCGACGCCCACGACGTAAAGGGAACCATCTTCTCAGGGGCGTCTGCACCAGGGGCTGCTTGCCCACGGCAAAACAACCGTCGCTCCGTATTGGACAATCGCGCTCCGCCACCCCCGAACTCGGAGAGCCTTCGGTCCATGGCTGGCGCGCCAAGATCGGCACCTCGGTGTGCTGGGCTCCAAGCGTCGTTGAAGCTGGCGGGCGCGGTGCGTCCGAGACCAAGCCCGTCGAGGCCGCGACGGCTTTCGCCGATACTGTGGATGTGAGCTCCGCCGTGCGCGCCCGCATCGTCCTGCTGTGGGTCGTGGTGTTCCTTGCCGGTGTGCTGGCCGTCAGTGGCGTCTGGCTGACGTTCAGCTACCGGCCGAGCGCGGCGCAAGCGTGGTCGGGCGTATCGGAACCAACACCGCTGCAGTGGCCGAGGATGATCCACCTTGTCGCCACCTGGCTGATCGTTCCCGCCTCGGCTGGTCTGATGGTGGCCTCACTTGCAGTGAAACGAGCGACGGCGCCGGCCGTCGGTCTCCTGGTGCTGATGATGGCCCTGGCCTACACCGGCTTTCTCATCGCCTGGGACCAGCTGGCGCTGTGGGCGGTCTCCTCCGCCGGGTTCCCCGAAGGTATGTGGGCAGCAGCCTTCAACGACACAGTCAGGTTCGTCCTGATCGGGGGCACCGAGATCTCACAGGGAACGCTGCGGCTGTGGTTCATCGTCCATGGCGCCGTGCTGGCCGTCATCTTTGGCGCCACCCTGGCCACGGTCATCCGAGCGGGTCCACGGCGCTTCGCCGACTAAATGCCGGCTCGCCGGCCGACGAGTCCACCGCGAACGGATGATCGGGGCCTGGGCCGCTCCTGGGCAGGGACGCAGCACCGGTCGGCCCGGCCCGCGCCGAGCGGCACGTAGGAGCGGCTGTCCGAGGACGTCGACGAACGTTAGGTCGGCAGCCCGGACCGGAGCGCGGCTACAACCCTCGCTGCTCGAGCTCACTCCGGACCTTCTCGCTGTCGGCCTGTCGGCACTTGACGGCCGGCCTGCCAGCGAAACTCCTCATAAGGGATGTCGTGGGGCAGCTCCTCGTATTCGACGGTCAGCCCCGTCTCTCGGATTTCGGCCACAGCCGCACGGACGTCCTCTGGTGGGCCATCGACGTGCTTGTGGGTCGGCGACGCCCGCCAGCGAAGGTGGTCTCGGACCTTCACCACTGAGAACGTCCCGGCCTCACCGAGGGCGAGCGCGGTGAGGCGTGGCACCCCGAGGGCCCACAGCAGCAGGGAGGGAAGGAGGCCTGCTCCAAGGAGCGCCGACCACCCCACCACGTTCAGCTCGAACATCTGGAAGACGCCTCGATGGCGGTGGCGCCACGGGCCGACTCGGCGGAGCGGTGCGCCGCCGTACTGCGCCCATCCCCGGTCTCGGTGGCGTCCCATCCGGGACGACGCTAGATCGTGTGCTGTGAGGCGATGACGAACGTGGATGACGGATCGCCCTAAGCACGGAGACGGACCGGTCCACGGGCGTGCCGAGTAGCCGGGCCGCGAGAACCGCCTG
>DASZDM010000123.1:0-5958 GCA_035942015.1 Acidimicrobiales bacterium
ATGTGCCGTCGTCTTCTCGCACGACGCCCCGGGTGTCGCTGGAGAAGCTGCGTTGACTCGGGAACTGAGCGAACGCCGGCGACTGCGCCCGCGCCCGCGCCGCCGGTAGTCGGTCAATCCCGAGCGAGGTGGGCCCGAGCCCGCCGTATGCGAGCCTCGATCTCCGCAAGCTCGCCATCTACGGCCGTCAGCTGCTCGCGGAGCCGCTGGATCTCAGTCAGCAGGCTCTCGGCGGTGGGCGCGGGCAGCGATGGCGACATAACCAGTGACCTGCGGATGATCTCGATCTCCGTCGGCGAGAGCCTTTCCGTCATGCGTGGATGGTACCCGGGAGAACGAACGTGTGTTCGTAGACTAGCCTAGTCCCCACCTCCGCGGACAAGGACCTCGACGTGGAGGTGCTGGTCGAGCTCCCGGGCACCATGCGACCCCGCGCTGGTCTCGCCGTTCGAGCCACCGCTGACGACGGACTGCAACTTGTGCTGCTCACCGAGCTGTAGCGACGGTGGTGTACTTGGCTTGCGGCCTCCGCAAGCACGCTGTCCCGGCCGGGTGATGAACCAGTTGGCTGTCACACGAGCCGGCTGCCCTCCGCTGCTGCTACTGGATCGGCTGTCACACCCCGTTCCTAGGATTGAGCCCCTGATGAACGACTTCGTCGCCGCTGAGCGGTCACGGGCGATTGCCTGGAAGAACAGCACACCGACCCTGCCGGTTGAGGCCAGGTTGCCGGCCCCGTACGTCGACAAGAACGGATTACCGGGCAAGAGGGCGTTCGACTTCTGCCTGCCACCAGAACACGCCGAGCTCTCCTTGCTGCCGGAGGTCCGCGAGGCCGTCCTCGCGCTCTTCGCTGAGCTTGAGATCCCGTGGCATGCGGGCGTCGGCGGCGGCCCGGGGAACCACCTGCTCTCGTCGCAGGTTCAGTGCGTCAACGCCCTCGGGCAGATGGTCGCGGACCCTGACCGGATCGTTCGTGCGTTCGGCCCGCTCCTCGGTACGGCAGAGGTGCGGCAGATCGAACCGGGCCGCTGGCTCACCTTCGAGTACATCGGTGAGGACGATCTCCTGCACGAGGCGGTAGAAGGCAAGCGGGTCCGGGGCGCGCACTGCACGAGCGTTGATGCTGCGTTTCTTCATCGCACCCACGAGGGACTCACCGAGTTGGTCCTCATCGAGTGGAAGTACACCGAGCACTACGCCCCCCGCTCGCCCTCCTCGAAGAAGGATGCGGCTCGGTTCAAGCGTTACGGGCCACTCCTGGCCGCGGCCGACAGTCCCATCACCATCGGGCTGCTTCCGTTCGAGGAGCTCCTTCAGGAGCCGCTCTACCAGCTGGTCCGACAGCAGCTCCTTGCGCACGAGCTCGAGAAGACCAAGGCCCATGGGGCCGACCGTGTCCGGGTGGTCCATGTCCTGCCGGCCGGGAACACCGCCTACCACGCGTCACTCCACGGAATGCTGGCGCCGCTCCTCGGCACCACGATCAAGGAGGTGTGGCAGCGTCTGCTGCGCCAGCCCGACCGCTTCGTAGCCATGGACAGCGCAGTGTTCCTCGACTCGGAGATCACCTCGTCGGACTATGTCGAGCGCTACGGCGACGATGCCTGACTGGGTGGACCGGTCGGTCCTCGAGGCAGCCTCGTGGCGCCTCGCGAGCGAGCTGGTGCGCCGGCACCCAGCAACGACTCGCATCCTCCGCACCCACCCCGGTGGCGGCCAGTACGACTGTCTGACCATCACGTCACCGGCCGCAGATGGGGGGACGGTGCACCTGAACCGAAACGGCACCATCCAGGTGCACGCTCGGTTCGACGACCAGCGTGGGGACGAGTGGCCGCCAACGGAGTGGATCGACTACCTGGCTGCGGACCCCAGGGAGTTCCTGGACCGGTTGGAGCGGGCGAGCGGCCTGCCTGCACCAGCTCAGGTACCGCCGTCCGATCGGACCACGCTCACCTACCGGCTGCTCGCCGCCCTGGCGGCCACCGGACTGAAATCTGTGCACCCCATCGAAATTCAGTCTGGCTACTTCGATACGTCCGGGTACGGCGGTGGGCCCAACGACGCGCTCGACTCCTTCCCGGCCATCCCGCCGGAGCTGCGACGGGACCAGCACGACGACTTGTTCGGACAGGCCGGCTACCGCTTCTGGATCGTCCTGCGGGACGGCGTTCCGATCCTCGCCTTCGAGCAGGACGCAGGCCTCGCGTGGACCCAGCATCATGGTGAGAGCTTCGATGTGATGGGGCTCTACGAGCTCTCCCGTCACAACCTGCTCATCGTTGCGCTCGAGCTGCTCCGGCTGGCCGACATCGTTTGACGGTCACGGACGTGGGAGGGAGGCCCGGCATGGCCATGGACAAGACTGCGTTGCAGGCCTGGGCCGAAGAACGTTCGGCCGGGCCGGTCGTGTCCAAGCCGGACCGACAGCTCTCCCTATCGTCCAGGCTTCTCCGCTTCCCTTGGAACGATGCGATGGCCGTGGCCGTCGCCTCCGACGCGGACGGCAAGACCCGCATCAACGCCGTCCTCGACGCTGTCGCGCTGTCTGCCGGTCAGCCAGGACTGGGGGCTGCGACGGTTCACCTCATGCTCGGCACGGGACCCGGCGGAGCGGAGGAGCCAGCTATCCGGGAACACCTCGGCGCAATCGGCACCCTGGTGACCGAATTGACGGGCGCGCCCGAGGTGCATGTGTGGACCCTCGCACCGGGCGAGGAACCGAAGCGCGCCGGCGTTTCACCGCCAGCGTTCACCACCGCAACACCGGCCAACTGGGCGAAAATGCTGAAGACCGCCGCCGGGAAGCCAGTGACTGGCATGGCATCGGCCATCGTGGCGGCCCTCAAAGATCGCCTCTCGTTCGCGCTGTACCCGAAACTCAGCTCGCTGAAGTCCGCCGAGCCATGGCAGATGCGGCTTGACGGCCTCGAGATCGGCCGCGCCGGCGAGTCCGGAGCAACCCTGGGACTCGCCAGCAAGGACCTGACCAAGCCAAACGAGCCTCGGGTCTCCTGGCAAAAAGTCGTAGGGCCCCATCCGCGTCACTTCACCGCCGACCAGGTCGACGAGCTCGTGAGCTACGTCGATGGCCTCATCGCCGCCTGGACCCACCCGGACCATCCAGGCGCAGTTCTCGGTCACGGGCAGGCTGAGCACGCGCTCGAAGCACATATGCTCAGCGGGCGACTGACCCTGTACGCAGCTGCCGGTGCGCTCCAGCTGGCGGTGCCGCTTCGGGACGGCATGCTGGCGGCCGCCCAGTTCCCCACCCTGTGGGGTGATGTCACCCGGCCGGCCCGATACCTCGATGCGCTCCTCGCGGACAACGAAGGTCAGCCTTGGGCTGTGGAGCTCAAGGACCAGGACGCCGGCGGCGGTCACGGCGCCTACCTGCGCCACGGCATCGGACAGGCCGTGCTCTACCGGCACTACATCAAGTCCGCCCCCCAGCTCGACCCTTGGTTCGAGCATTACGGGCTAGACCGCACACGGTGCCGAGCCGCCCTCGCCTTCCCGAAGGCGGCACCTTCAACGGCCAAGGTCATCGACCGCCTGCACGCTCTCGCGGCGCTCTACGACGTCGAGGTCATTGAGTTCCAGCGCCCACGCTGACCACAACGGGGACATGACCGCCGGCCCTCGCCCTCCGCGAGGATTCTCAGGCGCCCGAATGGGCTGATCGCCTCGGCTCGGCCAGTGCGGTGGGGAGCGGCAAGGGAGCCGGCGAAGCTATCGGCGGCAGAGGTCGGAGGGAGCGCTGGCGCGCGCTCCCGCTCCTTTCATGGATGCGCTCGACACGGTGCACGATGACCGCAAGGTCCTGCCGGCTACAACAAGGCGCTTATGGTCGCCGCGACGTTGAATCCGATGTGGGCAGTGAGGGCTGGAGCAAGGCGCCCGGTCCACCAGGTGAGCGCGCCGAGGACGACTCCGAGGCCGAACAAGCCCGCCACGGCGAGCGGATCACTCGCCCCGCCGAGAGGCAGGTGCCACAAGGCGAAGAGGACCGAGCTCGCCAGCACCGCAGTCCCGGCCGAGAGGCCCACCGCCAGTAGGGCCCTTAGGGCCAGGAGCCGGAACAGCACCTCCTCGATCAGCGGCGCACCGAGGTAGGGGTACAGGACCGCCACGACCCCGAGCACCCACGGCCGATCACCGCCGAAGTACGAGGTCGTGGTCGTCAGCGACGGCTGCCAATCCAGGGACAACGCGGCGGAGACCAACTCGGCGAGGATCATGCCCACGCCGTAGCCGATGACCGCCATCGGGACCGCCACTCCGAGCCCTGCCACTTCTCGGAGCGCCCTCGGTTTGCCAATCGAGCGCCACACATTCCAGGTGGGCTCAAGCACCCAGCGGGCCGCTGCGATGACAACGAGGAGCGCCAGCGGCTCGACCGCCGCCGGTCGAAACACTCGCCCCGGGATCCCGAGCGCCGCACCAGCACGGTCGACAGCCACGAGCACCACCATGCACACCGCCACGGCGGTGAGCACCACGGCCGGTCGGCGCCGCAGGCCGGGAGCGTCGGTGCCGTGTTCGAGGCCCACCGTTGCCGCCATCGAACCCAAGCTGACCTGTGCCCTACGCCGACACGTCGTCACGGAGGCGGCGCCGCTTCTCGCCGAGGCGGTGCGCCGCGGTCACCCCAGGCGTGACTTGCTTCCGCACACCCGCCGGCGGAGCACTTTCCTGCGTTCGGGGAGCGGCGGTGGAGCAATGGGTCGCCTCTTGGGCGTCCACCAACGGGAGGCTCACGCGGCGCCCCTCTGGAGGTGGCGATAGACGGTGCGAGTGGTAACGCCGAGCTGCTCGGCGATCTCCGGTGGGGGAACACCTCGTTGCGCCAGGCGGGCCACCGCCAGCTCCGTCGACCCGGGAGCTCGTCGCGCCTGCCGGATCCGCCGCCGCTCCGCCTCGGAGGTCCCGCCCCACACGCCGTGGCGGATGCCGTGCTCGAGGGCGTAGTCGAGGCACTCGCTTCGCACCTGGCAACCGGCGCAGACCCGCCGGGCTTGGTTCAGGTCCTCGCCTCGGGTGGGAAAAAAGGACTCGGACGTACCTCTACAACTCCCCCGCGCCTGCCACTCCGGGCGAAGTCGCTCAACCAGGGCCAGCAACCCCACCTCGGCGCTCATCTGGACCCGGCCATTGCGCCAGGCGAAGCCCTGTGGCCTCGGCGGACCACGAGCAGCTGCGGGGTCAGGCCCAGCAAGACTCCGGAGTGTGCGAGCGAGCGCAGCAGGCGTTCGGAAATCGCCCCGAGCCCACGGGCCGCTCCGAGCAACCCACCAGCTGCCGCCAGCGCTGGCCCATCGCCGCCCAGACCCACGAGCTCCTCCAGCACGTCCTCGAAGCGCCCGGGCTGGCACAGCGCCCACACCGCTGCGGCGAGGGTGTCGAGCACGGCGCCGCTCGGGCACAGCCGCCGACCCGGGAGACGAGGGGCCCAGGCCAGGACGGCGCCGACCTCCGATTCTCCCGAGCACTGAGCGGCGCTCTCGGTCACCGCCACCGCCGGCCTCACCCCAGCCACCAAGGCCGCCGCCAGGTCGCAGTAGACGACGCAGCTGTCGACGCTGCGGCGGTCGGAGTGGGTGATGGCAGCCACCTCGGCCGCCTCCGCCGCCCGACGGACCGACTCCGGACGCACCAGCCCGGTGGGCAGGCAGCGGGCGAGCGGAGCACCGCTGTCGGCGTCGGGCCTTGCCACGGCCACACCGCAGCGGCAGGCGTCGCCACTGCGTCGGTACCGCTCCAGGGCGGAGCGGGTGAGGGGGTCGAGACAAGAGGAACCGACGTCGAGCGAGCCCAGGAAGGCCTCAGCCGCTGCGCCCCGCGAGTACCCCTGGACGTAGGTCCGAGCCAGGGCAATGGCGAGCTCGGTCTCCCCGCTCCCCCACCGTTGGGCCTCACCACCGGTGCAGCACGACTCGGCCGCCGCCGCTCCGG
>DASZDM010000124.1:0-9529 GCA_035942015.1 Acidimicrobiales bacterium
TTCGGCGGGGGTGTAGGGGCGGGGCTCCGGCTCCCGCGGGCGTCGGGCCTGGCCCACAGGAAGCAGCCTAGCTACGGTGACCAGCACACCCGGGAGACGGCGAAAAGCGGTCAGGGTTCTCACCGGGCGAGCCATACTTGCTGCGTGGCGGAGGAACGGATCGCACGCGCCGAGAAAGCACCGAATCCGCAACAGTCGAACCGACCGTTGACATCGGTGGTGGCGACGGGGCCCAGGCGATTGCCGGAGATTGAATCCCCGAGCTCGTGGGCTCGGTGTCGCGGAGCGATCTGGCGGCGGGACAATCATCCATCCCGACCAGATCATCGACGCCAGAGAGCTGACCGAGGGAACTGTTGGGGTCGGCACCAAGCTGACACCGGGCCAGTACCCGCTTCCGGCACTCCTCGCCGGGCAGCTGTGCCGTGTTGAATCGGCCCAGCTGTGGGGCTACTGGATCATCCGCCACTTCATGATGTACTTCGACGCCTTCGGTTGCTTCGAGGCGGCAGCCGAGTCGTGGGAGCTCCTTCCCGACAAGCTTGTCGAGTGACGGTGTCTGCGTCCCAGCTCTCGGTGGCGGTGTCTCGTGCGCTGCGCCACGAGCCATGGGTCTACGAGCTGGAGCTCGACGACGAGGGGTGGGTGTCGGTCGACTCGCTCATCGTGGCTCTGCGTGATCAGGGTCCGAGGTGGGCAGACGTTGACAGATCGTCGTTGGAAGCCATGATCCGGGGTGCGGCCAAGCGCCGCCACGAGATCGCCGGTGAGCGAGTGCGTGCTCTCTACGGCCATTCGGTTCCCGGGCGCCTGACCAAGGTGGAGGCTAGGCCTCCGCAGCGGCTCTTCCACGGGACGTCACCGCGGGCCTGGGAGGTGATCCGCAACCAAGGTCTCCACCCGATGGGCCGTCAGTTCGTTCATCTGTCGGTCGATCTCGAGACTGCGTCACAGGTGGGCCGGCGCAAGGCGCGTGAATCGAAGCTGCTGGTAATCCACTCGGACGCCGCCCATAGGGCCGGTGTTCGATTCTGGATCGGCAACGAGGTCGTGTGGCTGGCGGGAGTGATCTCGGCTGAATTCATCGAAGCGCTCAGCTGATCGCCCACGAAGGCTCGAGATGGTCTGGTGACGAGGGCGCCGACGACGCCGACGACCCTGGCGCATGCCGGAGGAGCTTCACCGTCACCACGATTCGCTTTCTCTTTAGACCCTGGAGCTCAGAGACCGTTTCGATCGACTGGGTGTCGGGATCGGAGAGCTCGGGCCCGAGCGCAATCGACAACCGGGCCGGGCTCTCGCCGACGCGGAGCTGGCCACGCCGAGCACTACGGGAAGCTTGTGCTGGAATTCACCCGAGGAGCTCCTTCGCTTGGCCTCATGGATCGCCTGGATGCGCTCGGCGCAACATTATCCGGCTCACTTCATCGTGTCGGAGTCACTGCCGGGGACATGTTGAGCGCCACCGCTTCGGGGTCGTCCGCTTGGGGCTGCTCGCTGCGGCGGGTGATCCTGGCCGCTGGCCTTGGTCAGGGCACGAGTACAAGCTGCCGACGCCGGGCGCCACGAACCGAGGTATCCGTCGACTGGTCGTGGGCCAGAAGGGTGAGGTCTATTACACCGATAATCACTACGGCTCCTTCACGGAGATCGATTCGCACCGCTATCCGTGATCTTCCTGGAGGAGTTGACTGTGCCGAGCTGGCGCTGCGTGCGCTTCTTGTCGTAGGGCAGGCGGCTGACGAATGACACTCAGGTCGGTTTGTTGGCCGCCGACTTCTTCGGCGCGGCCCTTTTCTTGCCACCGGCCTTCTTGGCGCTTGCCTTCTTCTTCGTCGCCGCTCGCTTGGCCCCTGCCTTCTTCTTCGATCCCCGCTTGGGGGTTGGTCCGGCGGCCCGGCGGTCGGCCAGCAGCTCGGCCGCCCGTTCAGGGGTGATGCCCTCGATGGTGTCGCCCTTGCGCAGTGAGGCGTTGGTCTCGCCATCGGTCACGTACGGACCGAACCGGCCCTCCTTGAGCACCACGGCCCGGCCCGACACCGGGTCCTCCCCGAGCTCTCGCAGGGGTGGCGCGGCCTGCCCTCGTCCCCGTTGCTTCGGCTCGGCCAGCAGCTTGAGGGCCTCGTCGAGGGTCACGGTGAACAGGTTGTCTTCGGACTCGAGGCTGCGGCTGTCGCTCCCCTTCTTGATGTAGGGGCCGTAGCGGCCATTCTGGGCGGTGATCTCGACACCGTCGTCCGGGTCGCTTCCCACCACCCGGGGCAGGCTGAGCAGGCGCAGGGCGTCGTCGAGACCGACGGTGTCCAAGGTCATGGTCTTGAACAACGACGACGTCTTGGGCTTGTCCTTTGACCCCTCGACGCCCTCGCCGAGCTGTACGTACGGGCCGTACCGGCCGGCCCGGGCGAGCACCGGGAGGCCGGTCTCGGGATCCACGCCCAGCTCCCGGTCGCCGCTCGGAGCGGCCAGGAGGTCGAGGGCGACCTCCATGGTCAGCTCGTCGGGCGCCATATCGTCGGGAATGCCGGCGGTCTCGTCTCCCCGCTGGACGTAGGGCCCGTAACGCCCGACCCGTCCCACCACCTGTCGCCCGTCGGCATCGACTCCGAGGGGGATGGAGTTCACATCACGGGCATCGATGTCGGGAAGGTGCTCCGAGACCATTCGGCGCAGCCCCACGTCACCATCGAGATTGGCGGCACCGTCGCCGTTGGAGCCGAAGTAGAAGCGAGTCAGCCAGGGGACGGACTCCTCGGTACCGGCGGCGATCTCGTCGAGGCAGTCCTCCATGCGGGCGGTGAAGGCGTAGTCGACCAGATCGCCGAAGTGGCGCTCCAGCAAGGTCACCACGGCGAAGGCGGTGAAGGAGGGCACCAGGGCGCTCCCCTTCTTCCACACGTAGCCCCGATCCTGAACGGTCCCGATGATGCTGGCGTAGGTGGATGGTCGGCCCACCCCGAGTTCCTCCAGGCGCTTCACCAGCGAGGCTTCGGTGTAGCGAGCAGGAGGCGAAGTCTCGTGGCCGGCGGCGGCGAGCGTCAGTAGCTCTAGCGGATCGTTCTCGGCCAGCGCGGGGAGGCGCCGTTCGTCGGCCTCACCATCGGCCTCACCGTCGCTGCTCTCGACGTAGACTCGCTGGAAGCCGGGGAACGTGATGACCGTTCCGCTCACAGCGAACTCTGCGTCTCGGCCTGAGGCGGTGCCCGCCCCGAGACGGACCGTCACTGTCTCTCCGACGGCGTCGGGCATCTGCGAGGCAAGCGTTCGCTGCCAGATCAGCTCGTAGAGACGCCCCTCGGTGCTTCCCAATTCCGCTCGCACCTGCTCGGGCGTGCGGAACGTGTCACCGGCCGGACGGATGGCCTCGTGAGCCTCCTGGGCCGACTTCGATTTGGTGGCATAGCGGCGGGGGCCGTCGGGGACGTAGTCGGACCCGTAGCGCTGGGCGATCTCCTGCCGTGCCGCCGCCACCGCAGTTTCCGACAATGTGACGCTGTCGGTACGCATGTAGGTGATGTAGCCGCCCTCATAGAGCCGCTGGGCGCTGCGCATGGCCTGGGCCGACGACATCCGGAGCTTGCGGCCGGCCTCCTGCTGGAGGGTCGAGGTCATGAACGGGGGGGCCGGCCGGCGCCGGTAGGGCTTGCGCTCGACGGTGCGGACGCTGAACTCGGCGCCTTGGAGATCGGTGACGAGCGCTCCCGCTCCCTCCTCGTCGAGCACCACGGCATCGGTCCCGGCGCCCAGCGCTCCTGTCTCGGCGAAATCCCGACCAGTCGCCAGGCGACGCCCGTCCAGTGCGACCAGGGTTGCGCCGAAGTGCTGGTCCTTTCCCCCTCCGGCCGCCACTTTGGCGAACGTGCCTTCCAGATTCCACCACTGAGCGGAGCGGAACCGCATACGGGCACGCTCTCGCTCCACCACCATCCGGGTGGCCACGCTTTGCACCCGGCCGGCCGACAGGCCGGTCATGACCTTCTTCCACAGCACCGGGCTGACCTCGTAGCCGAAGAGCCGATCGAGGATGCGGCGGGTCTCCTGGGCGTCGATGCGCCGCAGGTCGAGGTCGCGGGGCTCGGCGATGGCCCGGTCGATGGCCGCGGCCGTGATCTCGTGGAACACCATCCGCCGCACGGGGACCTTGGGGTTCAGGACCTCCCGCAGGTGCCAGGCGATGGCTTCGCCCTCACGGTCCTCGTCGGTGGCGAGATAGACCTCGCTGGCGTCCTTGACCAGGCGGCGCAACTTGGCGACCTGCTCCTTCTTCTCCCGGGGCACGACGTAGAGGGGCTTGAAGGAATTGTCGACGTCGATGCCCAGCCGCGCCCACGCCTCGCCCTTGTACTGGGCCGGCACTTCGGCTGCCGATCGGGGCAGGTCGCGGATGTGGCCGATGGAGGATTCCACGACGTAGCCCCCGCCGAGGAACCCGGCGATGGTCCTGGCCTTGGCGGGCGATTCGACGATCACGAGGGGCTTGGCCACCGCTCCACCGAATAGGCATGGGGGCGCGTTGTCAAACAGTCGATGCGAACGTCCGGCTCGCGGAGAGGAGGTTGGCGGCGAGATGTCGCCAGCAGGGACGGAAGGCGTAGACGCAGACCAGCCGCAGCCGGGTGGCCGCTGCGTAGGCATCGATGCGGGCTACGACATCACGATCGGGACCGTATCCAGCGAGGAAGGCATCGCCGGCGACGCCGGCGACCTCCCTTCGGCAATGGCCCTGCATCAGTCGCAATTCGAGGTGGACGAGCAGGTTGGCCACGTCGATGGCGGGATCGCCGACGGCCAGTGTGTCGAGGTCGAGAAGCCCGGCGTCGTCCTCGTCGGCCACCACAATCTGCTTGTCGTGCAGGTCACGGTGCACCAGGGCGAGCGTGGGAGGCGGCTCCAAGCTGCCGAGCGCGGTCCCCAGCGAGTCCAGGGCATCAGCGGCACGAACCCGGTCCAACGGATCGAGCACACCGTGCGCCAGCGCCTGGTCGACCCAACGAGCAGTGATGTCCACCTCGCCGTCCGGGTGGTGGATCGGGAGCCCGCCGGGAGGCGTGGAGTCGTGCAGCGCCCGGACCGCCCTCCCGACAGCGCCGAAGGCTCGAGCCACGGTGTCGGTGCGGCCGCTGCCGAAGCCGGCATCTCCAAGGAGGTGGTGAAGTGGTCGGCCGGCCAACTCGGCGTGCTCGACCATCCCCCGGTGCGGTGCGGCTGCGAGGACGACCGGCACGCGCACCCCGGGCAGGCCCGCACTTCCGGGCAGAGCCCGACCGGGACGGACCATCTTGACGTAGGTCGTGGTTCCCGACCGGGTGCGCCGGACAACCGCTCGGCGCTCCGGTCGGTGGACGACCAGGGTGGCTGCCCCGTCGGCGACGACGTCGGTCAGCGCCGGTAATCGCCGGTCGGCACCCCTGCGCTGGAGCAGGACGCCGGCCTGCGCATGGCAGTACACGGCGTCCGGGGAGACCCTCGCCGTCTCCTCGGCGACGGCACGGAGCCGATCGGAGTCGGCGAACCATTGACCAGCCACCGAAGAGTCTCCGTCCCGGTACTCGAGCAGGAGGTGTCCTGGCCGGCGAGGCCATGCCCGACGTAGATGCAGGATCCGCCCGCTGGCCGGGCACTCGATCTCCGTCAGCGCTCGCAACCCCGCACCGACTGCCTTCTGATGGTCGATTCGGCGCATCAGCGTGCTGCCGGACCCGTTCGCGCCATCAGCAGGGAGGCATGCTCCAGTAGCGCCTCAGTGCGGGCGGGCCAGTCGGGGGCTCGGGTCCGAAAGGGCTCGACGGCGAGCCGCACCAGGGCGGCAGCGGTGTGGTCGGTGATCCGGTCGGCGCCGGCCACTCCGCCGGCCGACTCGTAGCCAGTCAGGAAGTCGGTCGGCCACGATGCGGCGGGCACGGCGAGGCCGGCATCCGACATCAAGCCGTCTGCCAACAGGGACGCCACGAACTGCCCGAGGTCGGCGGCGGGATCACCGAACTCGGCGTTGTCGAAGTCGAGGAGCGCGGGGCCGGCGCGGGCCAGCACCACCTGGTCGGGCGAGAAGTCGCCATGGCGGGGCCGGCTCTCCTCCGGGGCGTCAGCCAGGCGGGGGGCGAGCGACGCGACAAGTGCCGTCACCGTGGCTGCCAGGTGCGGGCTGAGGACGCACAGATGGTCCGCGGCCGAGGCCAGCGCAGCGGCGTCGTCGTCGGCCATGGCCACGGGAAGACCGGACGACGGACCGGCGTGGAGAGCGGCCAGCGCCGCTCCTGCGGCGCTCAACGTCACCGCTGATCCTCCCGGCCCGGCGAGGAGATCGCTCAGCGTGTCGCCTGGTACCCATGTGGTGGCCAGCGCCGCCATCCGCCTGGAGACGCCCAGGAGACGCGGGGTGACGGGCGAGATGGTGCCGGCAAAGCAAAGCCCGGCGTAGGCCCGATCCAGGTCGTCACGCCGGTAGGCTTTGACCAGGGCGACCGGTTCGCCCTCGTGCTCGACCACCCCTACCCATCGGCGTTCGGGTTTGTAGCGCAGGAATTGGGGGGCGGTGTCCCAGCACTCCGCTGCGTCGGGCAGAACCCGGCGGAGCAGGCGACGGTGGCGGCTCGGCTCGCCCAGGATCGTCGCTGCCGGCAGGTCACGATCGCCCCCTACCCGGGCCACCATCACCAGGTCGCCGAGGGTCACGACCGCAGCTCCGCCCTTGCCCTGGGCCTTGGCCACCTTGGCTTGCTCACCTTGCCGGTACGCCTTGGCGAACGCCGGCACCTCTGTGTCGCCCAGGTCGAACCGGTAGGCCACGAGGCAGCTCGTCCCCGGCTTGTAGCGCACGTAGGTGGCCCGGGCCGACACGAGGCCGAGTTCGGGCCAGCCCGTGCGCAGGTGACTGGTCAGGGCGTCGTCGTCCAGCACCAGCGCCAGGCCCGGCACCGCCTGATCCCGGTGGACGATGGCGGCGTCAGCCGGCGTCAGCACGCGAAATCCTCCCTGGGCGCGCCTCGGCGCCGCCGGCGCTGGGCAGGCACACCACGCGGCCCCGCCTCCCGAGCACTTCCTCGGGGCGGCCTCGGGCCACCACCCGGCCCGCTTGAAGGCGGACGACGACGTCGGCATCGGCCACGGTTGCGGGATCATGGGAGATCAAGAAAGTGGTCCGGCCGGTCGTCAGTCGACGGAGGGCCTCAGTCACCTCGGCTTCGTTGGCGGCGTCGAGGCCGGTCATGGCCTCGTCGAGAATGACGATGGGTGCCCGGCGCACCGCGGCCCGGGCGATGGCGAGACGCTGGCGCTGGCCGCCCGACAGGGTGGCCCCCCGCTCCCCCACCACCGTGTCGTAGCCCTTGGGCAACTCGGAGATGAACTCGTGGGCGTTGGCTAGGCGGGCCGCGGCCTCGATTTCGGCGTCGGTGGCATCGGGGTCGCCGTAGGAGATGTTCTCCCGCACCGAGGTGGCGAAGAGCACACTTTCCTGGAGGACGACGGCAATTTGGCTGCGCACCGAGGCCAGGGTGAGGTCGGTCAACGGGTGGCCGTCGATGAGCACCTCACCCTCGTCCGGGTCGTACAGGCGCAGCAGCAATCCCATGAGACTCGACTTGCCCGCACCCGACGGGCCGATCACACCCACCCGCTGGCCGGGGTGCACGTGTAGGTCCAAGTCGTGCAGCACCGGCCGGCCCGGCTCATGGGCGAACGTGACGCCGGCGAAGCGGACATCGCCTCGGAACGCAGGAGCGGGGCGGGCCCAGGAGCGGTCCCGTATGTCGACCTCGGTGTCGAGCAGGTCGATGATCCGCTCACCCGAAGCCGATGCCTTGGCCAGCCTCCCGGTGTACTTCGCCACGTCCCGCAGAGGCTTGAAACCCTGCTTGAGGTAGGTGACGAACAGCACGAGGTCGCCGGGGCTCAGGTGCCCGCTCAACACCCGCTGGGCGCCGAGGAACAACACGGCGCCGGTCGCCACCGCCACCAGCACGTCGGTGCGCCGCTCCAGCCCCGCGCTCAGGCGCTTGGCCTTGACCCCCTCGCGAAGGCTCTTGTTGTTGTTGACGGCAAAGCGATCTTCCAGCGCGTTCTCCAGGGAGTAGGCCTGGACCACGGTCATGGCGCCGAGCGCCTCGGAGGCCACCGACGCCAGTTCGCCCTCCTGGCGGCGCTGAGAGCGGGCCACGCCGCTGATGCTGCGGGTGGCTCGGGCCCCGACGAAGGCAAAGATGGGAAAGGCGGCGGCGGCGACCAGGGCGAGGCGCCAATCCACCACCGCCATGACCACCGCCATCCCCACCAGGGTGATGGCGTTGCCGGCGAGGGGCAGCGCAGCGGTGACCGTGACTTCCTGGAGACGGCCGACGTCGCCGGTGATGCGGGTGAGGAGATCGCCGGTGCGGGACCGATGGTGGAAGGCCAGTGAGAGACGTTGCAGGTGGCCGTAGAGCTGGGCCCGCACCTCGGTCAGCACCCGGTTGCCGGCGACGGCGAAGGCGATGGTGCACAGGTAGGACGTCAGCGCCCGGAGCGCGGTGATGGCCACGAGCGCCACCGCGGACACGGCGAGGACGGTCGTGAGGTTCCAGCCGCCCGGAGTACCCCCGGCACCGGTCACCGGTTCGCCGATGGGGGCGACCACGGTGTCGATGATGAACTTCAGGGGCCAGGGCTCAGCCAGGCGTAGGAGGATCTCGAGGAACAGGGCGGTCGAGCCGCCGGCGATGGCCAGGCGCTGGCGGCGCAGGTGGGGCCCGAAGCGGTGCAGCGTTCGTCTCAGGCCCGGCAGGGCCTGGCGCAGGGTCGTGGTGGAGGAGGAGGCGGGCATCAGGCCGCCTGGGCCGGTGCGGTCCCGGCCAGGCGGAGGATGCGGCGAACGACCCCGTCCCAGGAGTGGTGGGCGACGACGTCGGCCCGGCCGGCCGCGGCCATGCTCGCCCGGCGACCGGGGCGGGCTCGCAGCCCGGCGATGGCCCCGGCCAGGGCGACGGCGTCTCCCGGCCGGCACAGGACGCCGGTGCGCCCGTCGTCGATCACCTCGGCCACCTGGCCGACCCTGCTGGCCACCACCGGGACCCCGGCGGCCAGGTACTCGTAGAGCTTCAGGGGCGAGAAGTAGAAGTGGGGAAGGTCGGGATAGGGCGCCACTGCCAGGTCCATGCCGTGGAGGTGGTCGGGTATGGCCAGTGGGTCGACGGCGCCGGCCAGCGTGGCCGCCGCCGTCAGGCCACGCGCCTCGAGCGCGTCGGCCAGACCACCGGCGCCCGGCCCGTCACCGACCACGACGAGACGGTAGCTGCGATCGGCGGAGGCGAGCAGGGCGAAGGCGTCCACCAGGGTGTCGAGGCCGTGCCAGGGCTTGAGCGTCCCGACGAAGCCGATGGTGAAGGCCGGGGAGTTGCCCACCCGCGGGCGGGCGACGATGCGCTCGGTGTCGACGCCGTTGCCCACCACGTGGACCCGCTGGGGAGTGGCCGTCCGGGCCCGGACCCAGGCGGCCACCGGCTCGGATACGGCGATCACGGCGGTGGCATCGGCGAAGGCGGCGCCGGCGCTGGCC
>DASZDM010000125.1:0-1519 GCA_035942015.1 Acidimicrobiales bacterium
GTTCGGGGTGGGGCCGGTGGTGGCCGCCATGGCCATCGGCTACGCCGGCGACGTCCGCCGCTTCCGCAACCGGGACCACTTCGCCTCCTACACCGGCACGGCTCCGATCGAGGTGTCTTCCGGCGGGCGCGTGGTGCACCGTCTGTCGCGCCGGGGCAACCGCCAGCTGAACCACGGCATCCACATCGCCGCCATCACCCAGATCCGCCACCGCCACTCCGAGGGCCGGGCCTACTACGAAAGAAAGCTTGCCGAGGGCAAGACCAAGAAGGAGGCGGTCCGCTCTCTGAAGCGGCGGATCAGCGACGCCATCTACCGCCAGCTGCTGGCCGACGCCGTCGGCTGATAGCGGGCCCGGGAGGGCAACCAGGGCACGACTCTCGCATCCAGCGTGACCGGCTCCACACCCTGATCAGCCGGCTCTTCGGATGAGCCACTCCCGGACCCGACACAGAGCCTATGACCCTGGACCGCCCCCGCGCCCCGGGTCGCACCCACGCGCACGTGCACGGAAATCGTCCGTCTTGACAACAAAGAGGAAATCGGTCGGCGTGGGCCCGACCGCGGGAGCGGGGAGCGATTTCGGCGGGGCCGAGGAGTACCAAACATTCCTTCGCGTTGGCCTCGGACGCTGACGACCTGGAATTTGGGAAGCAGAGTGACGACCAGCACGACCTTCGACAAAGCCGAAGCGCAGGAGATCAGCCGCCCGGCCGTCCGCATCCTGGCCGCCATCAAGTCCGCTCGTAAGCTGCCCGCGCCTCATCGAGGACACGGGCGACGACCGCCTCGTGGGCTGCGGTATCCGTGGAAATGGAGACGCTAGTTCCGGAGTCGTGGAATACGACCTCGACGAGCCCGCTGCCGTCGCGCAGCTCGGCATGGATGGAGTACGGAGCGAACTTTCCACGGCGTACCGACCTGGTGCACTGAGAGCGAACTCGACTGCCATGTTCGTGGGACCCTTGCGCCCCAGCCACCAGTGCCAGCGCGACCTTGTCGCATCTCGCTCGTGGTCCTCGCTCGCAACTTCTTCCAGACGGGCAAGCGCCTTCACAGCGTCGAACGGCAAGTCGCGACAGTCGCTGAAGCCGTCGACTGTCGCGCGCGTGAGCGCCAGTTCATCTATGAGCTTCGCCGTCAGTGCGACGAGTCCAGCGAGATCGGTCATCCGGCCAGTGGTTCGATGAGGGCAACTCGACCAGACGACGCGTCCCGTCCGCCAACGTCCAACCTCCACCCGGACGGTTAGACCAGGTCCTCCGCCGCCTCCGGCTCCAAACCCTCCGCCAGGTCGACGGGCGAGCGGCCCATCTCGACCCGCCAGATGCTGAACGCAGCGGTCGACGCCGCCAGCCAAGCCAGGCCGAGCACGAACCCGCCGGCGACGTCGGTGATGTAGTGGACACCCAGGGCCAAGCGGGAGAACCCGATGGCCAGGACCAGGAGCACCGCCCCGCCGATGACGACGGGCCGGTAGCGCCGGCCGATCACCGGCAGGAAAACGAGCACCAGCGCC
>DASZDM010000126.1:0-2574 GCA_035942015.1 Acidimicrobiales bacterium
GGCCTCATCTTCGGAGGCATTATGGCCGTTTTCATGGCGCGGTTGACTTTCAGCGCTGACTCATGGTCGCGGGTCGTCTACGTCCTCGGTGCAGTGGCTGGAGCATTGACGGCTTGGATTTGGTGGCTGTTCCTTCGGTGGAGACGACATTTCGATTCAACGCTGCAGTAGCACCGAGGTGCCGGTCGGCGTGGGGTGGACGCCGGAGCGGAGGGCGGCCTCGGCAGCACCCGAGGAGTACCGAACATTCCGTCGCGCTAGCGTGGCCGGCCAGACTGATGGACAGAGACTGCCTTCCGGGTCAGGTGATCGTCGCTTCGTTGAGTGCATTCGTGGTCGTTGCCGGCTTCGTGCATACGTTGGTCGCCTCGCCGCCTCAGGAACCTCAAAGCGTCGACCTCACGTTTCTCGGGTTGCTCGGCCTCTGCCTCCTGCCCAGCCTTATTTACTTACTGGGTGTCCGAACGTGCTCAATGGTGGTCATCTTTGGGGCGTGTTTGTTCGTCCCTACACTCTTGGCGTGGCTGGTTTACTTCTTTAGTGCTGATGCGCTTGCCGGTGTCGTTGTGATCGTCGCTGTCCCATTCACGTCTCTTACTTCAGTGATCGGCACGGTGATAGATCGAACGCTGCCGTAGGGATGGCTTAACAAGCTCGAAGCAGCGGAGCCACATGGTCCCGATGTGCCGCTCGCGCGGGCCCCGGGCGCAGGATGAGGACGGTGCGCCGCGGCCGGGACCTACAGTTTGCAGGCCATGTCGAATATGACCCCGAGTCTTGCGGCGATCTGCGCACACGCCTCCTCCGTCGTCCTTCCTGTTGTGGGGCCTGCACTTGTCCTGATCGTTACCTGGCGTGACCGGTACGTTCGGGAGCACAGTGCAATCGCCCTGTTGCTCTCCTCGTGCGTCACCGCCGTGGTTTTAATCGCGAGTGAACTCGCGGGAGGAGGACTGGTCTTACTAACCCTTTCTCTGGCGGTGCTCATCACTCTCGCGGTCCTCAACATCCAAAGAGTCCACCGCGGTGAACCTCCACTTCTTCGCGGGTAACAATCCAGCGGCGGACTTGCCTGCCGCCGGTGCGATCAGTTGACTCGTCACGTGGATTGCTGATCCGGTGGAGGTAGCCACACTCGGAGCCGCCTGCGGACGGTGGTGCGAGTAGTACCGATGTGCCGATCTTTGGCGTCACCGAGGTAGGGGGGCGCCGCCGCCTGGTCGAGCTGAGGGAGCACCGATCATCCGCTCGCGCTGGCCTCGGCCACCGACGAGCCGGCATTTATCGCGCTTCGTCCATGCCGGGATCGGGTCAGAGACGCGCCGATCGGCGCGCGGGGAGAGAGACCCGGGAGTGGACTATTGAGCGCGTGTTATCGGGCCGGGCCGGCACATCTTGCCGGTTACCTCGCACCCGACCACCGGGGTATCACTCTTGCGCCGGGCTCGCGCTGAGCCACGTGCACAGCGGGTCGCCGACGAACCCGTGCCCTACTTCACCAGGTAACCGCCATCGCGGCATCATGGTGGGATGAGCGGGCAGGCCGCCGAGACCCGGGCGTGGTCGCTAGCCCCAGGTCCGTCCCTTCGGCGACCGCACCTTCACCGCTCGGCAGAAACCGCCGCTTGCTCGTGAGGCGGTATCTGCCGGTCTCCGACATGACACGCGGGGTCGCTTCCACCATGGTCGTCCTCGAACGGAGCAGTATCCATACGGTGCTTGTGCCGCGGCGAGCGGCTTCAGTTGACTTGGGGTCGCAGTGAAGCCACCGATCTTCGCCAACCGGCAGAGTGCCGTCGTGTACTTGGCCGGCATGGCGGCCTGGTGGTTGTTGTGGCTGATTGCAGGGATCCTCAACTTGGCCGGCCACGAAGGGGCTTCAACGGCCGCCCTTCTCGTTGGCGCTCCTGCTTGTGTAGCCGCCGTGTTGGCTGTGTCGAGAGACTGGGAGCCTGCTCGCGCACAAGGCGGACTCAGCTTCGCAATGCGACGGCGGATCGATATCCCTGGTCAAATTCGTGAGGCGGTTGCGCTCTCTGGCTGGCCCCGTCGGACCGCGTTCAGTGCCTTCGGCGTCCTGGCCGTCTTCGACGCCGTCCTCCTGTTTCTGATCATCGATGGATAACGCGAGAGCCGGGGAGGCCCAGGATGTGTCAGGGAGGGTCGGGTCCAGCAGGCCCGCTCATTCGACATCCTCCACCTATCCCGCTCCGCCGGGGTGAGGACCCGCCGGCTCAAGAGGTTGCGGCCGCCATAGGACCTGTTCCGCTCATCTCCCCACGATGGCGAGGCAGAGCGCCTCGTCCGTAGTGCCGGTAGGAGCGCACGAGCAGGTACGGCCTCGACTGGACGGACGGCCCCCGTTCGGCACCCACCTGCTCGCGCCCGGTAACGACCAGGGGCAGGCTTCGGGAGCCCCCTGTCGCCCCCTCCAGACGCGCCGATCGCGAGGCCGATACGGCCGCAACGGAGCCGCACCGACGAGCCGCTAGTCGTACCGCGGCGCTCGGGGCCGCTGCGCCGCCGGTCGAGCCAGCTGGACCACCGATCATCCAGTCGCGCTGGCCTCCCTCG
>DASZDM010000127.1:0-3905 GCA_035942015.1 Acidimicrobiales bacterium
CGCTGCTCGGAGGAGCTCGACCGGGCCGCCCGATTCGGTGAGGAATTCGCCCTGGTGATGATCGATCTCGACGACTTCAACGAGGTCAACAACACCTACGGCCACCAGGCTGGTGATGCCGTACTGGTGGAGGTGGCCAACCGGCTGTCGGCGTCCACCCGCCAGGTCGACCTGGTGGCGCGCTACGGAGGGGAGGAGTTCCTCTTGCTGTTGCCCCGGACCGACCGCTCGGGCGCCCTGGAGGTGGTCGAGAAGGTGCGGGCCGCCGTGAACCGCCGTCCCATCGCAACCGACGCCGGTGAGGTCAACTTGACCATCTCCCTCGGCGTCGCCAGCCATCCCGCCGACGGCACCACCGTCCAGAGCCTCACCGCCGCCGCCGACGCCGCGCTGTACCGGGCCAAGCGTTCGGGCAAGAATCAGGTCTGCGTGGCCGGTTCGGCCGCCGACCCCCAGGACCCCGACTCCAAAGAGAGCTGAACATGCCAACACGCGTCCGGACCGCCGTCATCCCCGCCGCCGGGCTCGGCACCCGGTTCCTGCCCGCCACCAAGGCCCAACCCAAGGAAATGCTGCCCGTCCTCGATCGCCCGGCCATCCAGTACGTGGTCGAGGAGGCGGCCGCCGCCGGGCTCGACGATGTGCTGATCGTGACCAGCCGGGCCAAGAGTGCCATCGAGGACCACTTCGACCGCATGCCCGAGCTAGAGGCGGCGCTGGCGGCCAAGGACAAGACCGCGGCCCTGAAGGCGGTCACCGCCGTGGCCGAGTTGGCTCGGGTGCACTACGTCCGCCAGGGCCAGGCCCAGGGGCTCGGCCACGCCGTGGGGATGGCGGCCGACCACGTGGGCGACGCGCCCTTCGCCGTGCTGTTGCCGGACGACCTCATGGTCGACGATTCCGCCCTGTTGAAGGGAATGCTGGCGGCCCAGGCTGAGCATGGTGGCTCCGTCGTGGCGCTGAAGCGGGTCCCTCCCGAGGAGATCTCCGCGTACGGGTGCCCCAAGGTCGAGCCCGTCGACGAGGCGCTGGTGCGCATCATGGAGGTCGTCGAGAAGCCGACGCCCGAGGAGGCGCCGTCGGACCTCGCCGTCACCGGACGTTACGTGCTCTCCCCCGGTATCTTCGCGGCTCTGGCCGAGGTCACGCCGGGTAAGGGAGGCGAGATCCAACTGACCGATGCCCTTGCGCTGCTGGGTGAGACCGAGCCCGTCTACGGGTGGATCTTCACCGAGGGGCGCCACGACGTGGGCACACCGCTGGACCACCTGCGGGCCAGCATCGAACTCGCCCTCGCTCGGGACGACATGGCGCCGGCGGTGGGGACATTCCTGGCTGAGGTCGTACGCCGCCACGGGCTGGCCTAGCTGCGGATGCCCCTTGTCGCCCTGGCCGAGGCCCGGGCCTACGCGCTGGACGCCTGCACGGCGCTGACCCCGAGGTCGGTGCCGCTGGCCGAGGCACTGGGGCGGGTGGCGGCCGAACCGGTCACCGCCTCCGAGGCCGTCCCCCCGTTCGACAACAGCGCCATGGACGGCTTCGCCGTACGGGCGGCCGACACCCGCCACGCACCGGTGACGCTGCCGGTAGTGGGGACAGTGGCCGCCGGCGACGAACCGACCACGGCGCTGCAACCGGGACAGGCCATGCGCATCCTGACCGGGGCGGCGCTGCCCGCCGGCGCCGACGCCGTGGTCATGGTGGAACGGACCACGCCTCGCGACGGCGGTCGGGCGGTGGAGGTCGAAGTGGCGGTGGCGCCGGGAACCGCCCGGCGCCGAGCCGGCGACGACGTCACGCCCGGCACTGAGGTGCTGCAGGCGGGAACGGTTCTCCGCCCCGCCCACCTGGGCCTGCTGGCCAGCTTGGGAGTCACCGACATGGCCGTGTTTCCCCCGGTGCGCGTGGGGGTGCTGTCGACCGGTGACGAACTGGTCTCCGGTCCAGCGCCGCTGCGGCCGGGCCAGATCCGTGACTCCAACCGACCTCTCCTGATGGGCCTGGCTCGCCGGAGTGGATGCGTCGTCGTCGATCTCGGCACCGTGGCGGACGACGAGGTGGCCATCACGCGGGCTTTCCGCGACGCTGCGGCGAACTGTGACGCGGTGGTGACCAGCGGTGGCGTCAGCATGGGGGACTTCGACCTCGTCAAGGTGGTCCTCGAACGCATGGGCGACATGCGTTGGATGCAGCTCGCCATCAAGCCGGCCAAACCCTTCGCCTTCGGCGTGGTGGCCACCACGCCGGTGTTCGGCCTCCCCGGCAACCCGGTGTCGTCGATGGTGAGCTTCGAGCTCCTGGTCCGTCCCGCCCTCCGCAAGATGATGGGCTTCCCGGAGCGGCAGTGGTTCCGGGCGACGATCCCTGCCGTGGCCGGCGAGGCTCTCGAACGCCAACCCGACGGCAAGACGCACTACGTCCGTGTCGTGGTCACCATGGGAGAGGACGGGCGCTACCGCGTCACTTCAGCGGGAGGCCAAGGATCGCACCAGCTCTCGACCATGGCCGGCGCCGGCGCGCTGGCCGTGCTCGACGATGGTGAGGGCGCGCTGGCCGGCGCCGGCGTACCCATCATCCTCCTGGACGACGCCTAACCTGGACCGGTGGCGGCGCCTCTGGTCGACTCCTTCGGTCGGACCCATCGCGATCTGCGCATCTCCGTCACCGATCGCTGCAACTTCCGCTGCACCTACTGCATGCCCGAGGCCGGACTCGACTGGGTGGCGCGCGACCAGGTGCTCAGCTTCGAGGAGATTGAACGCGTCGCCCGGGTGTGCGTGGAACGCTTCGGCTTCGACAGCATCCGCCTCACCGGAGGCGAGCCCACGGTGCGAGCCCACCTCCCTCTGCTGGTGGCCAAGCTGGCCGCGCTCGAGGTCGACCTGGCCATGACCACCAACGGGTCCGTGCTCTCCACGCTCGCGCCGGCCCTGCGCGAGGCCGGACTGCGCCGGGTGAACATCTCGCTCGACTCGCTGCGCCGTGCGCGCTTCGCCGCCCTGACCCGACGTGACGACCTGGCGGCGGTGCGCGCCGGCATCGACGCCGCCCTGTCCGCCGGTTTCAGCCCAGTCAAGCTCAACGTGGTCTGTATGGAAGGGGTAAACGACGACGAGGTGGTCGATTTCGCCACCTTCGGGCGCGACCGCGGCGTGGAGGTGCGCTTCATCGAGTTCATGCCGCTCGACGCCGACCACTCCTGGTCGGCGGTGCGGGTCGTGCCCGGAGAGCGGATCATCGCCACCATCGCCGAGGTGTTCCCGTTGCGCCTGGTCGAGCGCGGTTCCGACCCTGCCGAGGTATTCGAGTACGTCGACGGCGGCGGACGGGTCGGTGCCATCGCCAGCGTGACGGCACCGTTCTGCACCCGTTGTGACCGCGTGCGCCTCACTGCGGAAGGCCGTCTGCGCAACTGCCTTTTCTCGATGGACGAGACCGACCTGCGATCAGTGCTCCGCAGCGGCGGCAGCGACGACGATGTCGCCTCTGCCATCTCCGGATGCGTGGCGGCCAAGGGGGCCGGACATCAGATCGGCTCCGTCAGCTTCGTCCAGCCTCCCCGCACCATGTCGCAGATCGGCGGGTGAGGGCCGGGGCGCGAAGCGCGGTGCGCTGCCCCGGCAGAACGGCAGGGACAGTGCCGCCGAAGCGCGGCGCCACGCCGCTTCTGGCGAGCGCAGCGAGCCCGTCTAGACTCCGGCGGTGGCTCCAAGTGGTCTCACCCATCTCGATCCGCTGGGCCGGGCCCGCATGGTCGACGTCACCCCCAAGGAGGCCACCCATCGTCGGGCCATGGCGCGCTGTCGTGTGCACATGGCCCCCGAGACGGCGGGTCTCGTGGCCCGGGGGGCGGTGAGCAAGGGCGACGTCCTGGCCGTGGCCCGCATCGCCGGCATTCAGGCGGC
>DASZDM010000128.1:0-2857 GCA_035942015.1 Acidimicrobiales bacterium
CTCTCGGCGTCGTAGGAGTGCAGGAACACGCGACCGGCCAAGTCGAGTCCGGCGGTGATCGAGCGAGGTCCGACGACGAACGCAGCATTGCCGGCGAGGCCCCACTCGGGACGCACCTGCGCCCAGTCGTGCCCACGGACCCGGACCTTCCCCGGATCTCCCGGGAGCCGCCCGGCGCGCTCGCGTGCGAGCCGTTCACCGGCCACGGCGACGTCCCGCTCGAAGGCCGCGACCAGCCGTTCGTGGCTGCCCGGTAGGGCTTCCCGGTCGAGAACGGTCACTTCGTCGGAGACGGTGTCGTGCTGGGCGGCAACGAACCGGGTGTCGTCGGGCACCATGATGCCTCGCTCTTCGAGGGCGGCACGGACCCCAGGGTCGTTGAGGATGGCCACTGCCACTCGGGCGCTCGGACCACCGGGGGCGCCGCCGCACGCCCCGCAGTCATAGGAGGATGCATGCGGGTTGTTGACGTTGTGGCTGCCGTGCCCGCAGAGGACGACGAGCCGGGCGAAGCGGGTCAAGCCCATGGTCCGGACGATCTTCTCGCCGAACGAAGCGCGCTCCTCGAGTGCGAAGCCCGAGCTGTCGTCGTGTTCGGCCTCGACAGCCGGCCGTGTCTGCGGCGAGGCGACTCGGCCCGTCCTCAGCCCCGTCAGGCGACGCACCAAGCGTGGTGCCAGCGTCCTGGCCGCGGCCACAGGGCCCATGATGTAACCCGCCGCCTCCGCGAGCGCGAAGGGTCCGGCCAGGCTTTTTTTGGGGGCGTGGAAGGCCTCGTGTCCTGCGCCCGCGGCTCGCTGCGCGGTGAGGTAGCCGAGGGCGCCGTCAGGGACGAGCGGCTGCTCGGCGACCTCGTGGTCAGGCGTCAGCAGTGGCGGGCAGCGCGGCTGGCTCTCCGTCGACCCCAGCGGCCGCCAGCGCACGGGAACGCCGAAGAACCCGGCGAACCCCAGGGTGTCGTAGGGGCCGCAAGCTTCCAGGTGCCGTGCCAGGCCCTCCGAGCGCACGTCGATGCAGAAGGCCGCTTGCACGTCCGGCCGCTCGGTCACCGGGCCGGGGTCTGGGCGGCTCAGCAGCCCCAGCAGACGATCGCGGAAGTTCCCCTCCTGTGCCTCCAGCCCCATCGACTTGCGCACCGGCGGCGGCACCTGCTGCAGGACGCCACGCACGGCGGAGGCGACGTTGGGATCGCCGGAGGTGCTGCCGAGAGCGGCGAGCACCGCCGCCGCCCGGTGCTCGAGGAGCTTCTCGACCACCTGATCCTGGTGCTGCGGGGGCTGCTCGGCATCTGCGCCATGGGCCGCCGCTGCTGTTGCGGCCATTTGCGCGGCGAGCAGGTCCACGAGGCGCAACCGGGGACGATGGTGGTCCGGCGAAGCCCACTCGTCGTTCCAGCGCGCGTACCCGGCCCAGCCCGGAAGCCGGCCGAGGTGCTCGCGAAGGGCGTCCACGGGATCGCCGTCGATACCCAGCGCATCGAGGGAAAGGGCGAGTGCCTCGGCCGGATCATCAGGTAGTTGGGCCAGCCACTGCATGCCGGTGGGGCCGGCGAGGCGCCGGAGCCGCCGGTCGTGTCCCGCCAGCTCTCGCCACGCACGGAAGAACCCGTGCTCGCGGCGGGGCATGGGCCACGCAACGCCGGCCTCGTCGACGAAGACTGCGCACCACGCGGCCACGAGCTGGCTGACCGCCCGGACGGTCCCGACATCCGTGCGGCCGACACGATCGCCGGCGGTCTCCCGGGGCTTGTCGTCCGGTCCCACGAGGAGGTCCACTCGGACGATCTCCACCGCATCGACCGTTCGCTCCCCGATCTGGACGCTGGGCTGCGAGGCGAGCTTCGAGTCGACTTCGAGGATGGCGCGACGGAGATCGGCATCGGTGATGGCCCCGCGCGCGTGGGCGTCGCGGAACGCGGCGAGCGTCAGGTGGGTGCGTGCCCGCAACCACCGTCGAGCGACGGCGGTGGCGTCGTCGAAGGGCAGGTGCTGCAGGCCAAGGAGGGGATTGACCGCCACGAAGCTGGTCAGCGGCCAGAGCGGAGCGATGATGTCCGCCGCTTCGGAGACATCGGCGAGGAGTTCGGTGTGGCCTGCAGATTCTCCGCGGTGGTCGTCGTGTCGGTTGGTCATGTCGATTGTGTGGCCGGCTCCACGCTCGGCCGAAGGCGGCGGGATTCCGGCACGGGCGCTACCCCGGTCGAACTGCCTCGGGTCGTCAACGTAGAGGCGACGGGCGCCGAGGTGAGGACGAGGGCGTATAGCCGGCTGCGCAAGCTGCGCATCCGCTCCCCTGGAGTGAGCCAGACGACGGCGACCACAAGCGCGATGGCCGCGAGCGTCGCAACGAGGAGCGCGGGGCTCACCGGCTCGGCGATCTCGGAGGGAAGCGCGGGAGCAACGAAGGTCTCCACGGCGGTCAGCCCACCCACGTAGGCGAACACTCCGGCGGCGGCACCGAATGCCGCAGTCGCGACCGCCGGGACGGGCCGGAACGGCGCCGAGCACAGCCACCCACTGACGGCCCGGGCTGCCGTTGCCCACGCGAACACCGTCACGAGCACGTACGCCGCCGTCGACAGGTGCGGGTCGATGACCAGGTACGCGGCCCAGAGTGCCGCGGCCGGCACGAGCAGCGCGCCGCCCAGCCGAACGCTCCGGGCGAAGACACGTGGGGCAGGGCGTTGCTCGTGGTGGAGATGGTTCGTTACCGCGCCGCCGGCCCCGAGGAACAGCGCTGCCTTGTACATCCCGTGCCCGACGACGTGGAGCAACGCCGCGGCCAACGCTCCTATGGCCACCTGCACCGTCATGAACCCCATCTGCCCTGCCGTGGACCACGCCAGGTTCCCCTTCAC
>DASZDM010000129.1:0-15040 GCA_035942015.1 Acidimicrobiales bacterium
CCTCCGCACTGAACACTTTCCTGTCGCCAGCAGGAGGGGGCGCCTTCGGCGCCGGTCGCTGCCGGCGACTTCTCCTCGCTGCCTCGGGAACCGATCTCCTGGTGAACCATGGTTAACACCGGGTCTCGGTTCTGGTTCGGAGTCACTGCTCTTGGCTTCATCGGGGCGGTGGCCTACTTTCTGGCCAGCGGGGGCGAGAAGTACGGGACCCTCGTGCTCGGGTTCACCACCGCCGCCGCCGCCATGCTCGGCATCGCCTCCATCGCCCTGCGCGACGGCAACATCCCCATGTCCGCGGCCGATGGCCCTGGCCAGGAGCGGGCCGTGGCCATCGTGCCCCGGTTTCCGGCAGCGTGGCCGGCCGTGGCTGCACTGGGCGCCGGGGTCGCCGTGGTGGGCTTGGCCGCCGGAGGAGCGCTGCTCTACGTCGGCCTGGCCATCCTCGGGGTCACGCTGGTGGAGTGGATGGTCCAGAGCTGGGCCGAGCGGGCCACCACCGACGCCGACGTCAACCGCCGACTGCGCAACCGGGTGATGTTCCCCTTGGAGATCCCCGTCGTCGCCCTCCTGGGCATCGCCGTCGCCGTGCTCGCCTTCTCCCGCATCCTCCTGGCCGTTTCCCAGACCGGCTCCACGATCGTCGCCATTGTGGTGGCCAGCGCCATCTTCGGCGTGGGGATCCTGCTCAACGCCCGTCCGCGGGTCAGCTCATCGCTGCTCGCCGCGCTGGTGGTGATCGGCTCGGTCGGCCTTCTCGCCGGGGGCATCGTGTCCGCGGTGGTAGGCGAGCGGGAGTTCGAGCACCATGGCGAGGAGCCGGCCGGCGGTGGCGGTACCGATCACGGCGAGGAGCGCGACGGTGGAGCGGAAGACGCCGAGGCGCCTGGCGGGGGAGGACACTGACTTGGCGAAGGCAGCGCCGTTGAGCCACGCTGGCCGGCCGATGAGAGCCTGGAGAAAGCTCGGCACCGCAAGCCTGGCCCTCGCCCTGCTGGCCGCAGGGTGCGCCTCCGACGCCCCTCAGAGCGCCCTCGATCCCGCCGGGAAGTACGCCCGGCAACTGCACAACCTCTTCATCCCCGTGGTCTGGGTGGCGCTGGCCGTCTTCATCCTGGTCCAGGGCGTGATCGTCTTCGCCGTCATCCGCTGGCGGCGCCGCCCCGGCGACGACGACGACGACATGCCCGTGCAGCTCCACGGCAACACCAAGTTGGAGATCGGCTGGACCATCCTGCCCGCGCTGGTGCTGGGCCTGGTGGCGGTCTTCACCGTCCCGGTGATCTTCCAGCTCTTCGACCAGCCCGAGGACGCGCTGGTGGTCGAGGTTGCCGGTGCCAAATTCTGGTGGGGCTTCGACTACCCCGGCGACCAGGCCGAGTTCGGCATCAGCGAGGGCATCGTGACCGCCAACGAGCTGCACATCCCCGCCGGCCAGCCCGTCTACCTCACGCTGACCTCTCCCGACGTCATCCACTCCTTCTGGGCGCCCCGCCTCAACGGCAAGAAAGACGTCGTCCCGGGTCGGGTCCACAACTGGTCGCTGCACGCCGACGAGCCCGGTGTCTACTCGGGCCAGTGCGCCGAGTTCTGTGGTACCTCGCACGCCAACATGCGCCTCAAGGTGGTGGCCCACGACCCGGCCGGCTGGGAAGAATGGGTGAGCGACATGGAAACTACGCCGCTACCCCCGTTGGCCGGGGCGGCGGCCGAGGGCTTCGAGCTGTTCGAACAGCGGGGTTGCGCCGGTTGCCACCGGGTGGAGGGTGCCTACGAGGTGGTGGCGCCCGATTCGCCGCCGGCGCCCGACCTCACCCACCTGTTCACCCGCGACTGCTTCGCCGGGTGCATCTACGATCTCAACGACCGGGCCGAGGTGGAGGCGTGGTTGCGCAACCCCCAGCGCAAGGCCGGCTCGCTGATGGTGGTCGGTCAGCTCACCGAGGAAGACATCGACAAGCTGTACGCCTACCTGGAGACATTGGAATGACGACGGCGAGGAGTGACATCCCGTGGCTCTGACCGAACAACGACCGCCTCTCGAGCTGACCACCGGCGAGGAGCCGGTGCGCAAGCCCCTCGGGGCCTTCACCCGGCCGAGCTCCAACGACGGTTGGCGGTCGTGGCTGACCACCGTCGACCACAAGAAGATCGGCATCCTCTACGGCGCCACGGCCATGACCTTCTTCGCCATCGGGGGGCTGGAGGCCCTGCTCATCCGGGCGCAGTTGGCTCAGCCCAACGGCCAGGTCCTGAGCCCCGAGGTCTACAACCAGATGTTCACCATGCATGGCACCACCATGGTGTTCCTGGTCATCATGCCAATGCTGGCCGCCTTCTCGAACTACCTGATCCCACTGATGATCGGCGCCCGCGACGTCGCCTTTCCCCGGCTCAACGCGTTCAGCTACTGGGTCTTCCTCTTCGGTGGATTGTTCCTGTATTCCAGCTTCTTCCTGGGCGGCGCACCCGACAACGGGTGGTTCAACTACGCGCCGAACAACGGGGTGACCTTCTCTCCTGGCCACGGCATCGACTTCTGGACCCTCGGTCTGCAGATCACCGGCATCGCCTCGCTGGTGGGCGCCGTCAACCTCATTGCCACCTGCCTCAACATGCGGGCGCCGGGCATGACCCTCCTGCGCATGCCGGTGTTCGTGTGGATGGCGCTGGTCGCCCAGTTCCTGTTGCTCTTCGCCATCCCGGTCATCACCGTGGCGCTGTTCCTGTTGATGTTCGACCGGCTCTACGGGGCCAATTTCTTCGACGTCGGGGCCGGGGCCGATCCGCTGCTGTGGCAGCACCTGTTCTGGATCTTCGGCCATCCCGAGGTCTACATCCTCGTGCTGCCCGCCTTCGGCATCGTCTCCGAGGTCATCCCCACCTTCGCCCGCAAGCCGCTGTTCGGCTACCCGTTCATGGTGTTCTCCGGGATCGCCATCGGCTTCATGGGCTGGGGCGTCTGGGCCCATCACATGTTCGCCTCGGGCATCGGGCCGGTCTCGGTGGCCGCCTTCTCGCTGTCGACCATGTTCATCGCCGTACCAACCGGGGTGAAGATCTTCAACTGGATCGGCCCCTTGTGGAAGGGCAAGCTCCACTTCACGGTGGCCATGCTCTTCGCCGTGGGCCTGGTCTCGCAGTTCACCATCGGCGGGCTGTCGGGCGTCATGCACTCGGTGGCCCCCCACGACACCCAGCAGACCGATACGTACTTCGTGGTCGCCCACTTCCACTACGTGCTCTTCGGCGGCTCGATGTTCGGCATCTTCGCCGGCATCTACTACTGGTGGCCCAAGATCTTCGGTCACAAGCTGAGCGAGAGCATCGGCAAACTGCATTTCTGGCTCATGTTCGCCGGGTTCAACCTGACATTCGGCCCCATGCACATTGTCGGCCTGCAGGGGATGCCCCGGCGCACGGCCACCTATCCCGAAGGGATGGGCTGGGACCTGATGAACCTGCTCGAGACCATCGGCTCGTTTCTCATCGCCGTCTCGTTCCTAGTCTGGGTGTTCAACGTCGTCCGCAGCCGCCACAATCCCCACGCCGGTGCCGACCCCTGGGACGCCCGCACCCTGGAGTGGGGCACGGCCTCCCCTCCGCCGGTCCACAACTTCGACGTCGAGCCCACCGTCGAGCACCTCGACGAGTGGTGGCACCTGAAGTACGGTGAGGACGAGCAGGGCCGCCCGGTACGCCGCGAGACCTTCACCTACCTCAGCGCCGTCGACGAGGCATCGCTGGCCGGCCGGGGGCGAGCCCCCGACGTGGACACCTCCGAGATCCACCTGCCGTCGCCGTCGTACTGGCCGATCATCATCGCCCTCGGCCTGCCCCTCGTCGGATACGGCCTGATCTTCACCTACTGGCTCGCCGCCCTCGGCGGCCTCCTGATCATCGGTGGCGTGGTGGGAATGGGCCTGGAGCCTTCCGTAGATCCGGAAGCCGGCCATGACCACGACGACGACCACGGTTCGGAGCCCGATCACGGCAGCGACGGCGAGTTGGTGAGTGTCGGTGCCGGTGACGGCGAGATGTCCGATGACGGCGGCGAGTCGGGGTCGTCGGGGAAGGAGACGTCGTGAGCATCAGCGAACCGGCCGTCTCCGTGCCCACCGGAGCCGGTGGCGAGCCGGCGCCCCTGGGCCAGGACGCCGCCGCACCGGCGCACCACACCAGCACCGGGCTGTCCAACGAGAAGCTGGGGATGTGGCTGTTCCTCGGCTCCGAGTGCCTGCTCTTCGGCGGGCTCATCTCCACCTTCCTGCTCTACCGGACCAAGGACGTCGAGGGCATGGTCGGCCCGGCCGTGGACGAGCTCTACGACATCCCGTTCACCTCAGTGAGCTCGTTCGTCCTGCTCATGAGCTCGCTGACCATGGTGTTGGCCCTCTCGGCCATCCAACGGGCCGACCAGCGCCGGGCCCGCACCTGGCTGCTCACCACCGCCATGCTCGGAGCGAGCTTCGTGGCCGGCCAGGTCTACGAGTTCACCGCCTTCGTGCGGGAAGGACTGGGCTACACCACCAACCTGCAGAGCTCGGCGTTCTACACCCTGACCGGCTTCCACGGGGTCCACGTGACCCTGGGCATCCTCATGCTGGTCAGTCTCTTCGTGATGTCGCTTCGAGGCCGGTTGCCGGCGGAGAAGGCCGAGACGGTGGAGATCGTCGGGCTCTACTGGCACTTCGTCGACATCGTGTGGATCATCATCTTCACCCTCATCTACCTGGTCCCGGCGTAGGCCGCCATGAGCGAGGACACCGTGGCCCGAGAGGTGGCCAAGGAGCACGAGGCCCAGACGGAGCACGAGGGCCGGGCCCACCCGAGCGACCGCAGCTACGTCGGCATCGCCGTGATCCTGGCCGTCCTGACTGCGCTCGAGGTGGCCACCTACTACGTCGAGGACCAGCTCGGCGGTTTCCTGGTGCCTGCACTGATGCTGATGATGGTGGTGAAGTTCGCCATGGTGGTGATGTGGTTCATGCACCTGCGCTTCGACGCCAACCTCTTCACCCGCATGTTCGTGTCCGGCTTGTTCCTGGCCATCGGGGTGTACGCCGTTCTGCTCGTCACCTTCAGGTTCTTCGGGTAGCCAGCTGTGATCGACCTCGCCGCGACCGTGGTGCGGGACGATCCGTGGCGGTGGCAGCCGCACCCTGAGGTGTGGGCCCTGATCGCCGGTCTGTCCGTGGCCTACTGGTGGGCGGTCACCCGCATCGGTCCCCGGGCCACCCGACCCGACGAGGTGGTGGTCACTCGCGGCCAGGTGGCGTGGTTCGTCGCCGCACTGCTCACCCTTTGGGTGGCGGCCGACTGGCCGGTCCATGACCTCGGCGAGCAGTACCTCTACGGGATCCACATGGGCCAGCACCTGCTGCTGACGCTGGTGGTGCCCCCGATGGCCCTGCTCGCCACTCCGACCTGGCTGGCCCGCATGCTGGTGGGCCAGGGGCGGGGGTACGGAATCGTGCGTCGCCTGGCCCGCCCGGTGGTGGCCACCCTGATCTTCAACGCCGTGGTCGTCTTCACCCACTGGCCGGCGGTGGTCAACACCTCGGTCTCCAACGGCGTTCTGCACTACGGGGTGCACGTTGTGGTGGTGGCCACGGCCCTGCTCATGTGGATGCCGGTGGCCGGGCCGCTCCCCGAGCTACGCCTGTCGCTGCCCATGCAGATGGGCTACCTGTTCCTGCAGTCCATCATCCCGACCGTGCCCGCCGGCTGGCTGACCTTCGCCGACGGCATCGTGTACCGGGCCTATGACGTCGTCCCCCGGGTGTTCGGCATGTCGATCGCCCACGACCAGCAGATGGCCGGCATGCTCATGAAGGTGGGCGGTGGCCTCTTCCTGTGGACGGTCATCACCATGTTGTTCTTCCGGTTCGCCACGAGCAAGGAGCTCGACGACCGCTCCCGCGGGGTGCCCCTCGACCGCCGCGCACCCGTACGCACGGCCGATGGCGACGTGCTCACGTGGGAGCAGGTCGAGCGAGAGCTCCGACGGGCCGGCCCGGCCCCAGCCGAACCCGACCGTTAGCCTCGGCCTCCCGTCCCGTCAGCGCCAGCGCGGTAGCCAGCCAACGAGGCTGCTCAGGGCCCTGTATCGGGCCCTTACACACGTAGCGGATCGATCCAGCGGACACCGGAGAAGCGGGAGAAGTCGGCGTCGGTGGAGCACAGTTCGGCCCCGTGCTCGATCGACAGCGCAGCCAGGTGGGCATCGGTGGTCAGGTTCCCGGCCGTGCCCAGCGGTTGCAGCAGCGACCGCAGCACCATGGCGTGCCGGTTGGTGGGGTGCACGACGGTGGTTGAGGGTTGGCCGAGCCAGCCGTCGACGAGATCGAGGGCCTCGTCGGGCGCCAGCGGCTCTTCGAAGACCGCAGCACGTGTGGACAGGCGCAAGAATCCCAGGAGCACGGTCCACGCCATCGCCACGGTCTCAGGTCCAGAGAGGGTCTCCTCGACCCAGCGGCGTGCTTGGTCGTGATAGGGAGACGTCTCGTCGACGGCGTACAGGAGGAGATTGAGATCGGGCAGCTTCACTTTCGCAGCTCGAGCTTGCGCATGGCCTCTCCGTCGTCGAGATCCGCGGCCAGGGCCAGCGCCTTGTCGAGGTCGACACCCTTGCGTAGCCCCATGGGCCGGGTGGGAAGGCGGTAGCGACGGGTTCCGCCAGCCGGACGGAGACCGGCTCGCACTGCGTCGTTGAGCGCCTTCTTGAATGAGACCTGGCGCTCGCGGGCTGCCTGTTCGAGCGCCGAGGCAACGTCTGCATCGAGGGTGACGGTGGTCCTCATTGGCGCATCATAGCAGCACAGTCGTTGCTGTCATGATGCCTACTCGATGTGGTGCGACCGGGCGTCACTCCCAGCGGAACCGCCAGGCGGCCAGGGCGGGCGCCACGACCGCCCAGATACCCAGCACCGCCCAGGATTGCGCCGGCAGCGTCACCGGTGCCGACAGGGCACCGTCGAGCGCCTCCGTCAGGGCGGCGGCGGGGAGGAGCCGGGCGGCTGTCTCCAGCCCGGCCGGCAGGCGCTCGAGCGGGAACACCATGCCGCCGAGGAGCAGCAGCATGAGGTACAGGCCGTTGGCCGCGGCCAGGGTGACCTCGGCCCGCAAGGTGCCGGCCATCAAGAGACCGAGCCCGGCGAAGGCGACCGTGGCCAGGAGTACGGCTGCTCCGGCCACGACGAAGCTACCCTGCGGACGCCACCCCAACAGTCCGGCGACGGTCACCAGCACCACCACCTGGAGGGCCTCCACGGCGAGGACTGCCGCCGTTTTGGCCGCCAGGAGGGCGGGCCGCCCCAACGAGGTGGATCCGAGGCGTTTGAGTACCCCGTAGGAGCGCTCGAAGCCGGTGGCGATGGCCAGGCTGACCATGGCTGTCGACATCACGGCCAAAGCCAGGATCCCGGGGGCGAGGAAGTCGACCGCATCGGTGACGCCGGCGGGAAGGGGCAACACGTCGACGAGGGAGAAGAAGCCCAGGAGCAGCACGGGGACGCCGAGGGTGAGGAGCAGCGACTCTCCCCGGCGCAGCGTGAGCGCGAGCTCCACCCGGGTCTGCGCGGCCACGGCCGTGGCGTTCACGACGGGCCTACCTCGTCACCGGTGAGGCGCAGGAAGACGTCCTCCAGAGTCCGCCGCCCGGCCTGCAGGTCGGCGAGGGGCAGGTCGCGCTGGGCCAACCAGGCGGTGAGGGCGGCGACCGCCGCCGGCGTAGGCGCCGTCGCCACTGTGTACTCACCGGGCGTCACCTCTTGCACTTCCGCCCCGAGGGCCACGGACAGACCTGGAGCGTCGAGACCCGGAGGAGCCCCGAAGCGGATCTGCTCGACGGGCCGGCCGCTCGCCATCAGCTCGGCGGGCGTGCCGGCGGCCACCAGCGTCCCCCGGTCGACGATGACCACCCGGTCGGCCGTGCGCTCGGCCTCCCCCAACTCATGCGTCGTCAGCACCACCGCCGCGCCCCCGTCGGCCAGATCGCGCACCACCTGGCGCACCACCCGGCGCCCACCCGGGTCGACGCCTGCGGTGGGCTCGTCGAGGAAGGCCACTTCGGGCCGCCCGACGACCGCCATGGCCAGCGACAGCCGCTGCTGCTCGCCGCCCGACAATCGCCGCCAGGTCGAACCGGCTACCGACGCCAGCCCCACTCGCTCGAGCAGTTCGTCAGGGTCCTCGTGGTCTCGGTAGAACGATGCGAAGAGGCGTAGCACCTCCCGGGGCCGGATACCGGGGTAGACGCCGCCCTGCTGCAGCATGACGCCGATGCGGGGAGTCAGCGCCGCATGGTCGGCCATGGGGTCGAGGCCGAGCACCGACACCGTCCCGGCGTCGGGCCGGCGGTAGCCCTCCAGGGTCTCCACCGTGGTCGTCTTGCCCGCCCCGTTGGGGCCGAGCAGGGCCAGCACCTGGCCGGCCTGGGCCGTGAACGACACGTGGTCGACGGCGGTGACCGACCCGTAGCGCACCACCAGGCCGGCGACGGAGACGGCGGGAGAGGCGGGCACGAGTCGGGACGCTACCGTCAGCGACATGCTCGACGTCCGCCGGGTCCGCTCGGAGCTCGACACCCTCAAGGCGGGGTTGGCTCGCAAAGGAGCCGATCTCAGCGAGCTCGACCGCCTGGCCGAGGTCGACCGTCGCCACCGAGCTGTGGCCGAGCGTCGCGACACCGCACGGGCGGAGGTGAACGCACTGTCCAAGGAGGTCGGCCGCCTGCGCCGGGAGGGTAACTCCGAGGAGGCTGAAGCCCGTATGGACGCGAGCCGTCGCCTGGGTGAGGCCGAGAAGGCCATGGCCGCCGAAGCGGAGAGCCTCGGTGCCGAGCTGCGTGACCTCCTGCTTCGCATCCCCAACCTGCCGGCCCTCGACGCGCCCGACGGCGCTGGCGAAGCCGACAACGTGATCGTCCGGGAGGCGGGCAACGACCCGGACGCCTACGGCGAGCACCAGCGGGTGCCGCATTGGGAGGTCGGTGCCGCCCTCGGGATCCTCGATCTCGAGCGGGGGGCCAAGATCGCCGGGTCGATGTTCCCTCTCTACCGCCGGGGTGGCGCATCCCTGATCCGTGCGCTGACCTCCTGGGCCTTGCACAGCCACGCCGACGCCTTCGAGGAGATCCGTCCCCCCCCCCTCGTCCGCACCGCCACCATCACCGCCAGCGGCCAGCTCCCGAAGTTCGCCGACGACGCCTACCACCTCGAGCGTGACGACCTCTGGGCCATTCCCACCGCCGAGGTGCCCCTCACCTCGTTGGGAGCCGGGGAAATCCTGGCCGAGACCGACCTTCCCATGCGCTTCGCCGCCGCCACCCCCTGCTATCGCAGAGAGGCGGGATCCGCCGGGCGCGACACCCGGGGCCTGTTGCGGGTCCACGAGTTCGAGAAGGTGGAGATCCTGGCCTACTGCGCGCCCGGACAGGCCGCCGACATGCACGCCGAGCTGTTGCAGCGGGCCGAAGGTCTCCTGGTGGAGCTCGGCCTCGCCTATCGCGTGCTCGACATCTGCACCGGCGACCTCGGCCAGTCCCAGGCCCGGCAGTTCGATCTGGAGGTCTACGCCCCCGGCTGCGACCAGTGGCTGGAGGTGTCCTCGGTGTCGTGGTTCGGCGACTACCAGGCCCGGCGGGCCGACATCCGCTATCGCCGGGCCGACGACGCCAGGGTGCAGCATGTCCACACCCTCAACGGCTCCGCCCTGGCCTGGCCCCGCATCTGGGCCGCTCTGGTGGAGACCGGGCGCCAGCCCGACGGCACCGTGGTGCTGCCCGAGGTGCTGGGGCCGTGGCTGGGGGGGGCCACGACGATAGGTTGAGCGGCGGTGACGACAGCGCTGACGACGGCCCAGGCGGTGTTCTCCGTCGCCTTGGCTCTGGTCACCGTGCTCATCACCGCCTTCGCCCTGCACGTCGTCGCCACCACCATGCGCACCGGTCGCTGGTTCCGCCGGCGGTGAGGCGGTGAGCACCGACATCGTCTACAAGGGCCGCTCGGGCCAGTGGGCCTTCATCGGCCACCGGGTGTCGGGCGTGCTGGTGTTCCTGTTCCTGCTGCTCCACATCGTCGACGTGTCGCTCATCAACATCAGTGCCGAGCTCTACGACGAAGTCCACCAGCTCTACGGCAACGTCGTGCTGCGGCTCTTCGAGGTCGGGCTGCTGTTCGCCCTGTTGTTCCACTCCCTCAACGGGCTCCGCATCGTTGCCCTCGACTTCTTCCCCGGTGCCGTGCGCCGGGAGCGCCGGCTGCTGTCGGCAGTGGTGTTCCTCACCGTGGCCGTCGGCGTGCCCTGTGGCTACGTCATCCTCAAGCCGTTCATCGACGGGACCCTCCTCGGATGAGCACCACCATCTCCCCCGATCCTCCGCCCCCATCGCCGAAGGGGGCGCGACCGCGACGGTCGCAACGTCCCCGCCAGAGCTTCGAGACGTGGTCGTGGTTCTTCATGCGCATCTCCGGACTGGTGCTGGTGTTCCTGGCCCTCACCCACTTCGCCCTCACCCACATCATCAACGACGTGGTCGAGACCGACGCCGCCTTCGTGGCCGAGCGCTGGGACAACCCGCTGTGGCGGCTGTTCGACTGGACCCTGTTGGCCCTCGCCCTCCTGCACGGCCTCAATGGTCTGCGATGGTGCATCGACGACTACGTCACCCGCCCGGGCATTCGGGCATGGGTGAAGGCGGCCGTCTACACCCTCTCCGGAGTCCTCTTCGCCTACGGCACATTTACGATCGTCACCTTTTGATCACCGTCAGTGGTTCGCTTCCCTCTCTCCGTTCCGGCGGCCGGTGATGTTGGGGGATGTGCGAGTGCCGGTTGGGCCTCCCGTTGCGGAGCGGTGCCCGGCTTGTGGGAGCACGCACGGCCCTGTCGGGCCGAGGGCGTGTCCCGCGTGTGGGTTCTCGCCTCCGGCTCCGCCGTCCGTCCCGACGCCCGTAGCCGAGAGCCGGGTCGACGTCAGGCTGCTTGCGGTGGCGGCCATCCTCGTCGTCGGCCTCCTCGTCGCCGTGGTGGTGTCACGCCGTGGTCCGCCCGCCCTCGGGATCCCGTGGCGGCTCCAGGCCGGATCGGCGCTGGTGGGTGCTGCGCAGCTCGAGGGCGGGGACCTCTTCGTCGCCACCCGCGACGGTACGGTCGTGGCCGCTGCTGCCGGGAGCGGCGATCCACGGTGGCGCTTCGAGACCGGGGAACGATTGCAGGCCGCTCCCGTGGTGGGTGGTGGCCTGATGTACGTGGCGACCGAGGTCGGCGAGTCGGGGAGCGCCTCGCTGTTCGCCGTCGACGCCCGCACCGGAACAGAGCAGTGGGGCGCAACTGTCGACGTCCCCATCACCGGCCAGCTGGTCCTCGACGGCGGGCTGGTGTACGTGCCGGCCGGCGATGTCGTCGCCTTCGACGCACTGACCGGCGAAGAGCGCTGGCGTGCGGCCCCCGGAACGGGGGTCGTCTCCGTCACTGCCGGCTCGGGCGCGGTGGTGGTGACCGGTACCAGCGGGTTGACCGCCCTCGATGGCCTGACGGGCGACGAGCGATGGACCGTGCCCACGGCCGGGCTGCTACCGGTGGCGCCGGCGATGGCGGGGGAAGGCGTCATCGCCGGTGATGGTGGTGGACACCTGGTCGGGCGCGATCTGAGCGACGGGGCCGAGCGTTGGCGGGCACCCGACGCCGGGCTGGTCCAGCCGCCCGTCGTCACCGGACCGCTGATCGTCCTGCCCACGAGCGACGGCGTCGTTGCCCTCAGCAGCTCCACTGGGGAGCAGCGCTGGGAGCGGGAACTGAACGGCGATCCAGCCGGCGACGACACGGTACGGGTGGCCTCCGACGGGGTGGCGGTGGCCGCTACCTCGGGCGGGGAGCTGACGCTGTTGCACGCCACCACGGGAGAGGTGCTCGGAGCGGCTCACCTGGATGGGGAAGTGCCGGCCACACCGGCCGTCGCCGACGGTCGGGTCTACGTCGCCCAGGGCGAGACGGTCACGGCGTTCGACCGGCGTGCGGGCTGACGGCCTGGGCAACCAACCGGCCGCACGCTCCTAGCGACCCGGCACGGAGGTGCCGTCGGCCACACGGCGACGGGAGGCGGCATGGAGAGCGTCGGGGGTGAGCACGCCGAGGAAGCGTTCACCGTCGACCACGGCCACCCATCCGGCGTCGTGGAGCAACATCTTCGACAAGGCGTCCTCGAGGCTGGCGCCGGCGTGCACTGTGGCCTCCACCGGTCGCGCTCGATCGCCGGCGCGGCCCTCGCCGGCGGCACGAGTAGCACTCAACCATCCCTGCAGCCGGCGATCGGAACCGACGATCACGGCGTACTCGGTGCCGTCGAGCTCCATCGACCGACGGGCGTCCGCCAACGAGGCGCCGGTCGCCACCAGCGGGGGCTGTCTCAAGTCACCGGGATCGATCCGGGCGACCTTGAGCCGCTTGAGGCCGCGGTCGGCGCCCACGAAGTCGGCCACGAAGTCGCTGGACGGGCTGGACAAGATCTTCACTGGGCTGTCGTACTGGGCCAGTACGCCACCCTGGGCCAGCACGGCGATGCGGTCGCCGAGCTTGACCGCCTCGTCCACGTCGTGGGTGACGAACACCACGGTCTTGCGAAGCTCGCCCTGGAGGCGCAGGAACTCGTTCTGGAGGTGCTCCCGGGTGATGGGGTCGAGGGCGCCGAATGGCTCGTCCATCAACAGCACGGGAGGATCGGCCCCCAGTGCCCGGGCGACCCCCACACGCTGGCGCTGGCCGCCCGAGAGCTGATGAGGATAGCGGTTGCGGTAGAGGGAGGGCTCGAGTCCGACGAGGTGGAGCAGCTCGTCGACACGAGCCACCACCCGGGCCTTGTCCCACCCGAGCAGGCGACACACCGTACCGACGTTGGTGGCGATGTTCTGGTGGGGGAACAGGCCCACCTGTTGGATGACGTAGCCGATGCGGCGGCGAAGGATCACGGGATCACCGCTGGTGACGTCGTTGCCGCCGAGGAGTATGCGCCCTTCGGTCGGCTCCACCAGGCGGTTGATCATCTTCATGGTGGTCGTCTTGCCGCATCCCGACGGACCGACCAGGACGCACAGCTCACCCTCGGCCACGTCCAGTGTCAGGTCGTCGACGGCCACCCGGTCGCCGAAGCGCTTGGTCAGGTGCTCGAGGCGCAACACGACGGCCAGACGCTACCCGTACCGTGTGGGCCCAGTGGATGAGCCGTGGGTGGACTGGGAGTGGGTCGGCGCACACCGCAGCCTCATCGTCGACCTGGCTGAGGCCCATCTCGAGCTGACGGTCCTCGCCGTGGTGTTGGGCCTGGTGCTGTCGTTTCCCCTGGCCCTGGCCGCTCGCCGCTGGCGGCGGTTGTACTCGCCGGTGTTGAGCGCCGCCGGCGTCCTCTACGCCATTCCCTCGCTGGCACTGTTCGCCCTGTTGGTGCCCTGGACGGGCCTCACCCGCACCACCGCCCTCATCGCCCTGGTGAGCTACACGCTGCTGATCCTGGTGCGCAACATCGCCACCGGGCTCGACGGGGTGCCGTCGGAGGTGAGCGAAGCGGCCACGGCCATGGGGATGCGCGCACCGCGCCGTCTGTGGACGGTGGAGCTGCCCCTCGCCCTGCCCGCCGTCGTCGCCGGCATCAGGGTGGCCACGGTGACGACCATCGGTCTGGTGACCGTCGCCGCCCTGATCGGCCACGGCGGGCTCGGCCAGCTCATCCTCGACGGGCTCAACCGGGATTTCCGCACCCCCCTGGTGGTGGGCTCGGCCCTGTCGGTGGCGCTGGCCGCCACCGCCGACGTCGTCCTGGTGGGGGTGCAGCGCCTGTTCACCCCTTGGGCCCGTCGAGACGGGTGATGGGCTTCCTGGCCGACGTGGCCGCCTTCTTCGGCGATCGGGCCAGCTGGCGGGGCGACAACGGACTGACCCAGCTCATCGCCGAGCACCTCGCCATCTCGGTGGCGGCCATGGCCGTCGCCATGGCCGTGGCTCTGCCCCTCGGGCTCGTGTTGGGTCATCTGGGCAGGGGCGAGATGGTGGCCGTCAATGTTTCCAACGTGGGCAGGGCCCTGCCGTCGTTCGCCGTGCTGGTCATCGCCCTGCAGCTCAGCTCCATAGGGGTCACCCCCACCCTCGTGGCGCTCGTGCTCCTCGCCGTGCCTCCCATGGTCACCAACAGCTTCGTGGGTGTCCGCAACGTCGACGCCGACATGGTAGAGGCCGCTCGGGCCATGGGCATGACGGGCCGCCAGGTGTTCGCCGGCGCCGAGCTGCCGGCAGCCCTACCGCTCATCATGGCCGGCATCCGGACCGCCGCCGTGCAGGTGGTGGCCACCGCCACGCTCGCCGCCCTGGTGGGCTTCGGAGGCCTCGGCGCACTGATCCTGGTCGGCCTGCGCACCGGCGACAATGTGGAGGTCTTCTCGGGCGCCCTCGCCGTCACCGTGCTGGCGATGGCGACCGAGCTGGGCCTGGGCTGGCTTCAGCGGCGCCTGACGCCACCGTTCTGATGGTCCGAACGCCACGTTTGCGTGCCGTTCGGAACATCAGAAGCGCCGGGGCGCACCGGCGGCGTAGGTGGCGGCGGCGACCGCGCCGTAGGCCAGGTGGGGCACGATGTCGCTGACCCAGTCGACTGCGGTCCACGTGCGTGGATCGGTGACCCCGAGCACCGTCATGGGCCCGTTGGTGCCGACCAGGGCGCCCACAGTGGCGGCCCCCGCCCCGCCCCAGGCCGATGGCCGCCATCCGAGACCGTGGGCGAGCCCGTAGACGGCCCCCATGCCGACCCCGGCGGCGATGCCTGACATGGCGCCCAGGGCGGTGAAGCGGTTGCTGCGGACGTCGTCGTCGCCCGGAACCTCGATCCCGGCTCGCTCGGCCATGACCTTGGCCGTGCGCTCCGGGGTGGTGCTCGGGGGGCGGCCCCGGGCCAGCATGTCGAGGTAGCTGGCGATGTTGAGAGCAGTCGTCCCGGCGGCACCCGCGGCAGCACCCAGCAGCACGGAGCGGAGCATGCCGGCGTCCTCCCCGGTGAC
>DASZDM010000130.1:0-7210 GCA_035942015.1 Acidimicrobiales bacterium
TCGGTGCGGGGAGCGTGGGCTGTCTCGGGCCATGAGCGCTCCTCGGCAGGCGGACTCGAGGCCTCGGAGGCTCTGGTCGAGGGTGTGGACGTCGGTGGCCAGAGCGGCGGCGGCATCGACGAGGCTGGGGGAGCGAGCGGCCACCTCGAATCGCCGGAGCCGGTCGGAGCCCCAGAAGCTGCTGAGCGCCGACGAGAGCGGTTCGGGCAGTTGGGTCGGTGCCGCGGGGTTCGGCCCGAGGTGCTGGTCGGCCTGTTCGAGGAGTCGCTCGCCGAGCGGGGAGAGCCGCTGCGCCTCATGGCGGCTGGTCGAGCGTTCGATGAGCGTGCCTCTGCACGCGTTTTCGAGTTGGACGAGTTGGCTCAGGAGCACCGGTGTTGTGGTTGAGAGCCGGGCGGCGCCCTGGTTGATGGATCGGGCGCGGGCGTAGACTTGGAACCGTTCGACGCGCTGGCGTCCGGCTTGGCCGAGCACGGCGGCGGCGAGGGGGAGTGGCCAGCCGCTCGGGGCGGAGATGCTGGCTGCGTGGCTGGCTCCTCCTCTGGGCCGGAGCGGGATCTGGTGTTGGCGGGCGATGCGGCTGAGGTTGCTCGGGCTGATGCCGAGTTCGGCGGCGATGTCGGGGAGGGTTCGATGCTCTTCGAGGTATTGGGAGCGGAGCCACCCTTCGTCGACCTTGACCCGAATCCGGCCCGATGGTGGGGACGGGATGCCGTCGCGTTGCAGAGCGCTCCTGAGGGCGTGCTTGGTGACGCTGGTCCCGGCCCTGATGGAGCGGAGGCTTCGCCGGTCGTCGACGACGAGCTGACGGAGTCGTTCCGGGGTGAGTTCGGCGGGAAAGTTGTTTCGCATCGTCGGCCGCCGGCCGGTTGATCGCAGCCGGAGTTGGGGCGGGTGTCGACGGATGACGAGGCGGACGTGCTGAAGGGTGACGCCCAGCCGATCGGCGACCTTGCTCGCAGGCAGCCGCTGGCGTAGGAGCGCTTCGACCTGCTCGGCGGTGATGCAGGCAGGGTCGGGTCCCGGCAGGCTGGCGACGGTGACCCATTCGGTGGGCGGGGACCACGAGGTCGGCTCGTCTGCGCAGCCTGTGGCGTCGAGCAGCCGGCGGGCGTGAGCGTCGAGCAGCTCTGCTGCGAGTGGGGACATGACGAGGGGGAAGCGGTGATAGGTGGCGATGTGCTCTGGCTCGCTGGGCCGAATGGAGTCGGGTGCTTGCTCGAGCAGGCCGGCGGTCACGGTTTCCCAGGTCCACAGCCGAGCGCAGCGCAGCTTGCGCGCCCCGCCGGTCGCCATCCCGGCTTGGGCGCAGATCCGATCCCAGTCGGCCGCATCCATGAGCGTGGCGGTCGCCGCGAGCTGACGGCGCCGTTGGTAGTCGATGGGGCTGCCGTGGGCGAGGAGCCCGTCGCTGAGCTGGGTGAGGGATCGCAGGATCGTGTCGCCGTGCTCGGTCGCAACCAGCTTGCCCAACACCGTGGCGCTGGCACGCGAGAGGGTGGCGTCCGAGGTCCAGTCGGAGAGGACGGCGGCGAACGACCGCGTTGCTCCCGGGAGCAGGAGGGACGCGGCTGCAACCTTGCTGAACGTGATCGGGTTGTAGTCCCCCGGGGGTTGGAGCCGGACGACCCATTCGGGCCAGAGCGCAGTCGGCACGCAGCCGAGCCTGGAGTCGTCGCCGGTGATGGTGGGCCGGGCGCCGGTGGTCGTGGTCCGCCACCGGAGTTGGTCCGTGGGCCGCAGGTGAGTGTCACGGGTGGCGAGGACCCGTCCAGCAAGGGTGGTGCTGGCGGCCCGCCAAGATCGAGGCAGGGGCTGGGGCCGCCCGCGCATGTCGGCAAGGGCGAGCTCGCGCAACCTGTTCTGGCCGGCGCCCCTGAGCGTCTCGTTGGCCCGGTCCACCGCGTCGGCCAGGGTCGCGGTCTCGCACAGCCCTTGGCTGGTGGTCGGGCCGGGGATCAGGTCGCGTTGGTGGGCGACGGTGAGGACGTCGGCCAGGTCCTCGATGAGCACAGTCATCCTGGCGTCGGCAGTGGAGGGAATCAGGAGCGGGGTGAGCCGTTCCTGAAAGTCGAGCAGCCGCCACAGTCCGGTCGGCTCAGCGGTCGTGCTGCACAGATCGTTCCCGCATCGATGATCCCCCCGCCCGCTGGCGGCGGGTGTCGGCACGTCGCAAGTCATGGTCTGGGCGGTGTCGACGTCCTGGAGGAGGGCCTTCTGACGTTGGCGGCCGTCGCAGCGGGCACAGCGCGAGCACAACAGGGTGGTGTGGGTCGGGCAGGCGAGCTGCCAGGGAAGGCGCCAGCGCGTCTGCCATCTGCCGCTGGTGTCGGCCAGGCAGGCGGGGCAGAACCGGCTCCAGCGCAACGGTAGGACCATCCACCTGAGCCCGCTCGACGCGAACCGGGGCCGGACCAGGTGGCGGTAGCGGGCCAGCGGCCGCCACATGGCCTCGACCTGCTCGTCGGAGACACCGGCGGCGGCGGTCAGGCCGACCAGGGCGCCGACACCCTTGCCGAGGGCGACGTCGGCCGCCGGCTGGCGCCAGAACCCAGTCCCGGGGCCGAGACCGGCGGCGAGATCCTGGATCGGGGTGTCGAGGCGGGCCGCGTAGGCGGCGACCCAGCTGTCGAGCGGCTCGCCCGGCTGGGGCGGAAGGCGGATCGGCAGGACCCGCGCCGGGGCTGCGCTCACGCCGCGCCGGGTCTGGGTTCGGCGCCGGCCGAGAGCAGGCCGTGGTCGCGCGCCGCTTGCAGCTCCCGGCGGGCCGCCTCGGCGGCTTCGTCGTTGCGGATGCCGTCGAGCAGGTCCTTGCTCAGCCGCTCCGCGCCGCTGGTGATGGCCCGCCGGCAGCCACGGGTGACGAAGGTCATGAGCGACGCGAAGTGGCCGGTGGAGCGGATGTAGAGGTAGTCGGCGAGATCGCGGGCCAGGTCGCCCGGTCGGGCGTCGGCGAGGACCAGGTCGCGCTCGATGGCCAGCAGCAGCCGACGCCAGTCACGGCGCCCCTCGTCGGTTCCGACCTGGAAGGGGCTCAGGGTGAGCCGGGTCCAGCGACGGGCGGTCTGGGCGAACTGGCGGTCGCCGGCAGTGAGGCCCTCGTTGAGGAGGTGACGCTGGCGGAGTCCGACCCCGACGAAGACGAAGGTGACGGGGAACTGGTTGGACAGCCATTTGAAGTGGTTGGCCACCTCGCGCCCGTCCCGGCGGTTCATGTCCAGGAAGTGGACGTCGTCGACCACGATGAGGCGGGTCTTGCACGACGACACGCAGTCGGCGGCCCGGTTGGCCAGCTGGGTGGCGTTGCCCCGCTCGGCGCCGGGGTGGCCGTAGAAGCGGCACAGCATCGAGTTGAGGCTGCGCATCGAGGTGTTCGACGTGAGCCCGATGTAGGCCACCGGGACCCGCTGGTGTCCGTCGGCGGTGGACGGCCCGTAGAGGGCGACGTGCCGCCGGTGGAACCCGGCCGCGAACATGACGGCCAGGGTGGTCTTGCCCAGGCCGGGGTGGGCGTCGAGCAGCGCCGAGCTCTTGACCTTGTCGCCGTCCTGGCGGTTGGACTCGACGATCTCGTCGAGTTCGGCGACGACGGTGTCCATCTGCGGCGTCAGGATCGGGCCCAGGTTGGCGTGCCAGACGCTGCGCTCCTCCTCATAGCGAAGCCGGTCGCCACCGCTGAGCTGGGCTATCGCCGCCTTGGTGAGCGTGGCCGGCCGGGGCCGGGCCGGGGCCTCGACGCGTGCGAACCAGCCCTCCTTCAACGACAGGGTGTAGTCCTGTTCCAGGCTCTCGAGGAAGCTCACCTGATCACCGGGAACGCGTCGTCGTAGAAGTGCTCGGCGTCAGCATCGACGTCGGCGTCGATCTCCTCGGGGTCGTCGTCGTCCCCGGCGACGGGGGCAGGGGCACTCGGTGGTGGGTCGTCGCCGAACAGGCCCCGCACGGTGGCCAGGCCTTTGACGGCGTCGGGCTCCTCTCTGGTCGCGGCGCCGAGGCGGGCGGCGCGCTGCTGGGAGAGGCGCAACGCCATCCGCCGCTCCGTCGGGTTGGCGGTCAGCCCGGCGTCCCAGCGCTCCAGCAGCTCGGCCAAAACTCGACGATCGTCAGCGAAGCGGTCGGTCTGCACGGCGAGGCGGCGGGCGTAGGCCAAGGCCTCGGCACTGAAGGGCACCGCGATCTGGGCCGCGTGCTCCCACACCAGCGTGTGCCACCGCTGATCGTCGGGATCCTGGAAGAACACCTTGGTGATGTCGTCGGGGTCGTAGCGGATCGGCCACTTCCCCGGGTTGGCGCCCCGGTAGGGGCTCCGGGCGTTGCGGTGGGCGCACAGGGCATCGCCGTTGTAGCGCAGGCCATTGACCTCGACGCCGTAGTGCTGCACCGTCCGCCACGCCACGGGCAGGAAGTCATAGACCAGGTCCCTGCGGGCCGGCACCCGCAGCCGACCGGCCCGGGCGACGCCGTGCTCGAACATGTCCAGCGGGCTGAGCTCCAGGCCCGGCACCGTCGGGTCGACCAGACCTCCGTGCGGTCGGCGGTGGTACACCGTCGCCACCCATTCCCTGATGACCTGCTCGAGCTCGGGCAGGAAGTAGAACGCCTTGTCCTCGACGGCGTCGCCGCGGCTGTAGACGTCGGGGCCCTTGTAGCCGGGCAGGGCGCCCAGCAGCCCCTCGGAGAGGGTCCGGAAGAACCTCTCCACGGCGGCCTTGTCCGTCGGGGTGTAGGGCCGTGCCGGCTGGACGGAGATCCCCAGCCGGGCGCACACGCTCATCAGATGGTTCGACAGGAAGATCCGCCCGTGATCGATCACGACCGACTCGGCGTCGACGCCGGGGAGGCCGGCACCCTCGACCCGGTCGACGTCCACCAGCACCACGGTCGGCACCCCCTGGTAGGGGAGGATCCCCGTGCCCGTCGAGCCGCCACTGTCGGGCGTGATCGCCTCATAGAGCACCAGCGCAGCATCGACCGCCTTGGTCGACACCGGCGACAGCCGGAGGCCGGCGATGCACCGGCTGTAGAGGTCCAAGGCGATCGTCAGCTCGACCGACACCCAGCGCAGAGTCAGCGGCTCCATGGCGAAGACGTCCAACGGCGTGGTGTCCAACAGCAGGTACTCGCCCGGCCGCGTCGCCCGCAGCCGGCCATAGGTGCCGGACGGGCGCCTGGCGATCGAGCGCTTCTGCTTGGTGGCGCCGCCGAAGGCGTTGGTGCCACGGGTCAGCTCCGCCAGCGCCTCATAGGCCCGCGTGCGGCGAGGGACGGGGACGACGCCGGCGCCGTGGGCCTGGTCGAGCCGGGCCGCGACCCGCTCCAGGAGGATCCTGCGGGTCGGGCGGCTGGCGTCGACGTGCTCGTCGAGCACCGCCCGGCAGGTGTCGACCCAGCGCTGGTCCAAGCCCCGAAGCGGGTCGGCTTCACGGAAGTGGCGACCGTCGAGCAAGCCCGCAGGGCCGTCGGCCTGGAAGGCGGCCAGCCAACGCTGCACCGTGCGCACCCCCACGCCCAGCTCGTCCGCCTTGGCCCGCTGGCGGACGGACACGGCCAGCTCGGGCCGGAACGCGGCCCGGGGTTCGCCGGCGGCAGCCAGGTCGGCCGAACCGGAGCGGTAGCCGGTCAGCAGCTCGCGGAGATGGGTCACCCGCTCGGCGATCTCCTCGTTCTCGCCGTCGGTCAGGTTGGCGAACAGTTCTCCGACCCCGTCGGGGGCCGTGGCCACATCTGGGCCGACCCCCACCACCGTCGAGGGTTCGGCGAGGACCTGGTGGGCGTCGGTCACCCACGCCCGGCCCCGGGGGGAACGGAACGTCACCAACGAGCCCTCGATGGCGGTCACGGTGTGGACCTCGCCGCGGTGGCGGATCCGGGTCCCGACGGCCATGGTGGTCGTCCACGTCGTCATGCGGCACGCTCCAATGCGCAGTGGTCGGACAGGACGGTGCTCAGGTCGGTCCGCAACCGGCTCGACCACAGCAGGTGCAGCAGCGCCGGACGCACCACTTCCGCCGGGCGGATCCGACGGCAGCGGCGGTCGAGATCGCCGATCGTGTTGCCTTCGTCGGCCATCGCCATCACGGCTTCGAGAAGCTGGGCGTCGAAACGGTCACTGCGCCGGTAGCCAGCCAGAAACCGCACGTTGCCCAACAGGACCTCCGGGGCCCCGGTCCACACCTCGTGCTGCCACCCCCGCGTCCCGAAGACACGACGGGCCCACGCGAAGGTCGCCGCCACCTTCGGATCGCCGATGCGATCCGGTGGCTTCACGTTCACGATCGTGATTCCCCCGGAGCAGTCGATCAGCGCGATGTCCGGCACGTGGCGGCGAGCCTGCCCGGCGACCAACGCCTCCACCAGGAACGGCTGGGCCACGATCCAGCAGACATCGGGTGCGAAATCGGCCAGCAGCATTCGGGCCAGCTCCAGGCGGCTCTCGTAGGCCACGTGGCCCCCGGTCGTCGCCGACCAGTACAGGCCCGAGTAGTGCGCCTGCCCCCGATGCCAGCGGAACTGGCGCCACGGTGCCACCTCACCGCTGCGCAACGCCTCCAACGCCCCGCTCGGGGAAAGCTCGGACTCGATGCCGGTCACGGACCGCCAGGTGATCCTGGCCGAAGCCGGACTGCCCGAGCCCATGCCATCGATGGCGATGCCAGCCGACCGTACCAAGCACCGCTCCGCCGTTGGTGGATACCTCGAGACCGGCAGGGCCCCTTAACTTAAAGATCCGGCATCCATGCCGGGTTCCAGGCTGTGGTCCGCCGGGGGGTAACCGCTGCTCCTGTAGGGAACCAGGGAGCGTGGCTAGATCCGTGACCTCGAGCCGGCGGTAGGGGACGCTCGTCGACGCCGCGACCTCGGAGCGATAGGCGGCGTGCACAACGCGTCCAGATCCGGCTACTTGTGCCAATCGGCGCGCATCCCAAGGGGTGGGGAGCCATCATGCGCCGGCCGGTTCTCATGCACGCAGTCAAGGAGCGGTGTTCGGCGTGCCCTTTCGGCGCCCGCGCCCGGCTGGCGGATCGTGGGACACTTGATCAGTGCCGCGGCGGGAGATGGCGTTCGTCACGAAGGTGCGTTTCGATGCAGCGGCAGGCGAGGCCGCTCGGGTCGCGCGCTCGCTCGCCACGGTGGATGAACTCGAACTCGACCCGTGCCTGACATTCTTCGTCGGAGCGAACGGCAGCGGGAAGAGCACCCTGCTTGAGGC
>DASZDM010000131.1:0-3286 GCA_035942015.1 Acidimicrobiales bacterium
GCTCGGCGATCTCATCGGCGAGGTCGTTGATGCGCCGGGCGAGGCTGCGCAGCGTGATCTTGGTGACCGAGGTCGGGTCGGTGCGTCCGGTGCTGCGAAACTTCGAGCAACGGGCGACGAGCTGCTTGGCGGTGGGGCGGCGCAGCTCCGAGCGGATCTCGTCGGGCGCCGTCGAGACCAGGCTGCGCATCTGGTTGAGCGCCTGGGCCTTGGCCTTGCGAGCCGAACACCGGGCAACTCGCAGCACCCGCAACGATTCAACGCTGCCGTCACGGGTCTTGGCCACGCTGTTGGCATCACCACCCTGGGCCGCTCGGGCAGCCGAGATCGCATCCTGGGGGTCGGACTTCCCGCGCAGCCGGCGGCGTTGCCGGTTGGGTCGGTCGACCTCGACGACGGCGATGCCGTGGGCATGGAGGTGTCGGGTCAGGCCGGCCCCGTAGCTGCCGGTGCCCTCGATGCCGGCCAGCTCGAGCTGACCGAACGAACAGGCCCAGTTGAGCAACTTCTCGTAGCCGGCCGGTGCGGTGTCGAAGGCTCCGACGTCGAGGAGCGCGCCGCGTTCGTCGAGCGCGGCGGCGACGTGGACGTCGAGGTGGGTGTCGACACCGATCGTGATTCGTGATGCCATCGTGGTCATGACGGTCCCTTCATGCAGTGGGGTTGTCACCACACCTGCCGGGACGGCGGACAAGACAGCGATGGGCCTCTGCGACAGGCTCCTAGTAGGTCACTCCGCCCGACCGGTGGGTGTCGGGCGAGCACCGAGAGACCCGGTCGACTGATCATTCGAAGGACAGCCCGCACGGCGGGACGTCAGCCGGTAAGTGGGGTCAGACCGAACTCCCGATGCTCGCCCTCACGCTGACCGACAGCGACAACATGAGCAACCGATCGGCGCTCTGCTCATCCTCGCTGCCGGCTCGTCCGCGGTCGAGACGAGCGCGAACAAGCGATCGGTGCTCCTCACCCTCGACGCCGACCCCTTGGAGACCGCCGCTCGCGGGCACGCGCGAGCGGCACTTCGAAGCGGTCCGGTGGTGCCGTCGACCCGGTGGGGTGGGAAATCATCGATGAGAGCGTCGTTGCGGTGCCGTCGAGTGGATGACCGGGTACGCCGACGACCACAGCCGGCATGGTCGGCCACAAGCGACGCTGCGTCACTCGTGCTTTTGACTCGCGGCCTTGGCGGTGGCTTGCCGGTTCACGCAGTACATAACAAGACCGAAGACCGCACCGGCAACCGGCATGGTGACGAAAGTCACTGGACTGAGCATGTCTAAGCCAATAACGAGATCCACAAGCGCGAGCCAGCCCAGGACCGTCAGCGTCCAGAACACACTCTGAAGCAGGGCTAGACGACCGGGGTGTCGCTGGCCCCACTGTCGCAGCTGAGCAAACGGACCAGGATCATCGCCCACACCTTCACCATACGAGACGCCCGGGCGAAGTCAGTGCTCCTCACCGTCGACGCCGAGCCGTGGGCAACCGCCATTCGAGGCCCGCGCTAGCCGCGCGTGTTAGGGGACGCCATCGCCACCTTCCGTATCCCGTCGACCGGAGGTGGCGAGTCCACCGGCAACGGCACCGCTGCTGCTGGACCCGGGGTGGTCCCATCACTGGCGGAGAGGTGGTCCCATGCTGCTGGCGGAAATCACCCTCATGGTGGTGCCATGCTCGTCGCGGGCGACAAGACTGCCACCCGCCATCGGCCCGCTAGACGGATCGCAGTCTCAGCTACGCCGAAGGCAGGTGCTTTTTCCAGAGGAGGGGCACCCACAACCTTCGATTCTTTATCTGATCCTTACGTACCCAGGCTGAACGCTCGACGCGTTCCAGAACCGCCAGCGGCTCGTATGTGCGCCGTCGTCCCTGCATCAAGATCACCGCATCAGATGTCGTAACGATGAGGGTGGCGGCGGTCGCCACCCAACCGACGATGAGTAGCCCGAACCCGAGAACGAGAGCGCCAAGGGTGATCCGTATCCGATCTTCTGATGCGAGAAGGGCACCGACGAGGAGCACCACGATCCCGGCCAACATCGGCCACGTCGATACCCACTGGTGACCGACGGCAACGTCTTCAACGTCCTCAGCCGGCAGCCACTGCCGAACGGAGGAATCAGCCGTCGATGGTCCCGCTTGTACAGGGCACGCGCGGCAAGCGAAGCCAGCATGTTGCCCTTGTACCCCGAGCGCTCAGCGTTCAGGGCTCGGGAGCCGGGTGCTCGTATTCAGCGGAAGGCGGGCTCCAGTTCCAGTGCCCGTCGCGCACGGCCTCTGCGCCTGACGCCGGGCAGCCGCGCACCGACACAACGTGCGGATGCCACCCGGGTTACCTATTGAGTTGGCGCTCACCAGCTTCTGGGGCGCCGAACCGGCTCCGGCGGTTCGGGGTGGCGGTTCGCCCCCCAGCCTTGTCGACGCCCTCGCCGCTCTTGGCATCGACGTCCCACACGCTCGACCGGAACCTCCGAGGCCTCGAATCCGCCTGTCGAGGACCGCTCCCCTCGAGCGCACAAGAAGGACCTTCCCATGGCGCCGCATGTCCCGAGACAAGTCCCCGACGACGCCAAGGAGGGACGGCATCGCACCCAACCACGCGTGAGCATCACCTCGACCTGGGTCGCCAGGTCCTGGTCACTCCCATCTGTCGAGCTCTAGCTGTTGGGCTGGTCCCCGTGGCGGGACCGATTCGATCCGTCGAGCTATGCCGACGACCAACCTGTTCACGTGTTCCGCTGCGATCAGTACGGCCCCAACGACGGCGGGCTGTGGCTGCCCGAGCGGATCTGGCACCGGCTCCGGCGGCTCGGCCTTGGTTACAAGCTGCACCTCCTGCCCTGCTGGACGGCTCGACCGACCCCGTGTTCTTGAACTCAGTGCAGGTCGAACAGTTGGTGCGGGAGTTCCAGTTCGTCGGCGAGCTTGTCGACGATCCGATCGTCGAGTCCCACGTTCACGCTCTCATCCCACTATCGGGGGAACGATTCGACGGTGCCTGGAAGGACATGATCGGTATCGACTTCCCGTAGGCACCCCGCGCCTAGTGTCGGGTCGTCGACGTCCGAGGCCAGCGCGAAGAAGCGATCGGTCCTCCTCGCCGTCGGCGCCGAGCCGTCGGGCCCGTCGCTCGAGGCCAGCGCGACCGGCACTTCGGGACGGGGGCGCCTAACTCAAAGGCAGGTGTCGGCGGGTCGCTGGCTTAGCCGCAGGGCCAGCCGAATGCTCGTCGAGGACCGAGGGCGCCTCCGTTGCCACCCCTGAGCGGACGTAGCGGCTGCCG
>DASZDM010000132.1:0-1891 GCA_035942015.1 Acidimicrobiales bacterium
AGCCAGCGCCAGGAAACCTTCGGTGCACCTGACCCTCGACGCCGAACCGTCGGTCGCCCCCGCTCGAGGCCTGAACCGCCCCGGGTTCTGTAGAGGCTCGGTTTAGTGGCCTCCGGCCAGGACGGCCGGCTGTTGTTGAGCGTAGTGAGCGGCCTCGAACTCGGCTGGTGGGACGTTGGCGGTGCCGGTGTGGAGTCGGGTGGTGTTCCACCAGTGGACCCAGCCGAGGGTGGCGAGCTCGACCTCTTCGACCGTGCGCCATGGGCCGCGCATGGTGATGAGCTCGCTCTTGTAGAGCCCGATGATCGACTCGGCCATGGCGCAGATGCTCCTATAGAAGGCAAGTGCTTCTATGCGGCCGACGCGAGGTCGTTCGGTGGTGAGCTCGGCTCGGGAAGAAGGCGATAAATCTCGCGGGCGAGGTAGCGCTTGAGACAGCGGATGATCTCCTTCTTGGAGAGGCCCTGGGCGGTGCGGCGCTCGACGTAGGCCATGGTCGCGGGGTGCCAGCGCATGCGAACGATGATCGCCCGGTAGAGCGCTGCGTTCGCCTGCCGGTTCCCGCCCCGGTTGAGGCGGTGCCTGCCGTTCGTCTTGCCGGAGCCGGCCGGGACCGGACAGGCGCCACACAGCTTGGCGAGAGCGGCATCTGAGCGGATCCGGTCGGTGTTGTCTCCGGCGGTGACGAGCATCTCGGCGGCGATGTCGGGGCCGATGCCGAACGCGGCGACCAGCTCGGGGGCAGCCTGCGCGGTCAGCCTCTTCAGGTTGCGGGAATGGACCTTGATCTCCTGGTGCAACTCGAGCCACCGCTGGGCCAGCGACGCCAGAACCTGTCGCATGGCGACGGAAGGATCAGCGATGTCGTCGTAGCAGGCCAGCGCGGCACAGGCCTGCACGAGCTTGAAGGTGCTGAGCGGCTCAAGCTCGGCGCGCAGATCGTCGCTGGCCGTCACCAGGGTTGCCTTGAGGGTCATGATGGCCTGGGAGTGGGCGTTCACGGCTGAATCCCGACCGATTTTGATCAGGCGGATCGCCTCGACGATGCCGTCGGCCAGCTTCGGCGAGGCGGTCGCCTTGCCCGCCAGCACCTGTCGAGCCGCGTGCTCGGCGTCGATGGTGTCGCTCTTGCCGGACATGCGGCGATCGCCCTTGCGCGGCGGGCGGCTCACCTCGACGACCTTGCGGCCGTGCCGGCGCAGGAAGCGCGCTAGGCCGCTGCCGTAGGAGCCGGTCCCCTCGACACCGAACCCCGAGACACGACCCAGCCCGTCGGCCCACGCGAGCAGCTTTGCGTAGCCGTTTGGGTTGGCGGCGATCGAGCACACGCCGAGGTGCCTCCCGAGGCCGTCGAGCGCCACGGCCACGTGTTCGTCCTTGTGCGTGTCGACGCCGATGATCACGTCGTCCCTACTGAGCGCGATGCTGGTCATGTTGTTGATCTCCTCACAGGTCAACAGCAGCTCGCCGGTCGGGCGGGAAGGACAGGACTGCGATGGGACCTGGGTCGATCAGGCTCCTATGAGGTCACTGCCCGCTCGGCTGGCGGGCAGCCTCTCGGATCGGTGCGCTGCCCCGGCCGGACGACACGTCAACGCGAGGGCACAGGGCCGGTCAAAGGAAGGGTCAGGCCGACCGGAGCAGCACACGAGGATCATCGCAGTCGTAGGAGTCGCCCCGGCTGCCCACCGAGGTGATCGCGCCCTCCGCAGCGAGCCGCTCGGTGTAGCGGATCGGCAGGTACTGGGCGGAATCAATCGGTCGTCGCAACACCTCGACGATGGAGGTGTCGATGGTGACGGTGAGAGAGCGGCAGCGCGCCGTGCAGCTGTACCGGGGGCAGGTCGCGTCGCCAGGTCGGCCGACGGTTGCTTGGCGCGAGGACCGGGTC